>NZ_JBXAOE010000048.1:0-47305 GCF_058802485.1 Cupriavidus sp. GW822-FHT02D05
GCGGCCGGGACCCAAACTCGCATCGCCTTAAGGCGATACTCAGACATGGGTCCCTCGTTTCCGCTCTTTTCGCCGAAGCCCGAGGCGCCCCATACGGCCTAGGTGAACCTTGACGGCTCGCTTCGCATCGCGCTGGGGTGTTCGCCGCCTGGGGGCGGGTCACACGGCTACACCTAGTCCTTGATTTTGATGTTGCCGTCTGCCAGGTACGGATCCGGGAAGCCTAGGGCTTGCAGCGTTTCCGTCTCGATGGCTTCCATTTCTTCCGCTTCGCCATCTTCTTCGTGCTCGTAGCCCTGCGCATGCAGGACGCCGTGCACGATCAGGTGGGCGTAGTGCGCTTCAAGCGACTTTTTCTGCTCGCGGGCTTCCTGCTCCACTACCGGGCAGCACAGGACGATGTCGCCGCTGACCGGGTCGGACTCGTGCTCGGCATAGGCGAAGGTCAGCACATTGGTCGCGTAGTCCTTGCCGCGGTAGCTGCGGTTCAGGCTGCGGCCTTCTTCCTCGCCCACGAAGCGGATGGTGAGCGTCGCATCGGCGTACAGCGCGGACTTGGCCCAGGTCTGGACCTTGCGCTGGGTCGGCAGGCCGCGCTGCCCCTTGATGCCTTCGCCATATTGCAGTGCCAGTTCCAGGGATGGCGGCGTGGCGGGTGTGCCGGTGGTGGTGACCGTAGGCGTGGCGGTAACGGCGACCGACAAGGCGTCGTGGTTGTCCGGGCGCACCAGCAGGCCGGCCTGCTGGCGGTCGTCGGTGTGCTCGGCCAGCAGCGCGACGACGCCGTCGGCGGCTTGCGACAGGTCCACGGTGATGCTGCGGCCGTCAGGCAGTTGCACGCGCAGGGCGTGTGCCTGGGTCTTGCGCGCGCGGCCTTCGGCGTCGAACAGGATCAGGCTGGCGGGGGAGGAGGATTTTGCGTTCACGATTGGGCGTTTGATTAAGCGTCTCGGTGTTGAGCGTGATATTCGTCATAGGCATCGACGATGCGCGCCACCAGCGGGTGTCGCACCACGTCGGTGCTGGTAAAGCGGGTCATGGCCACGCCGCGCACTTCACGCAGCACGTGCTGGGCTTCCACCAGCCCGCTCTTCTGCCCGCGTGGCAGGTCGATCTGGGTGGTGTCGCCGGTGATGACCGCCTTGGAGCCAAAGCCGATCCGGGTCAGGAACATCTTCATCTGCTCGGGCGTGGTGTTCTGCGCCTCGTCCAGGATGATGAAGGCGTGGTTCAGCGTGCGCCCGCGCATATAGGCCAGCGGCGCGACCTCGATCATCTGGCGCTCGAACATCTTCTGCGTGCGGTCGAAGCCGAGCAGGTCGTAGAGTGCGTCGTACAGCGGCCGCAGGTAAGGATCGATCTTCTGGGCCAGGTCGCCGGGCAGGAAGCCCAGGCGTTCGCCGGCTTCCACCGCCGGTCGCGTCAGCACGATGCGCTTGACCGAGTCGCGCTCGAGCGCGTCCACGGCGCAGGCCACCGCCAGGTAGGTCTTGCCGGTGCCGGCCGGGCCGATGCCCAGAGTCAGGTCGTGCGCCAGCACGTTGCGCAGGTAGTCGCGCTGCATGGGCGTGCGCCCGTGCAGGCCCGCGCGGCGCGTGTGCAGCACGGGGGATTCGTCATCGTCGCTGCCGGTATCCGCGCTCGCGCCGTCGGGCACATAGCCGCCGTGCGCGGCGACCTGGCGCGCCTCGACCAGGCCGAGCTGCACGTCGTCGATCGACAGGGCGGTGCGGGCGTTGTTGTAGAAGCGCTCAAGGGCCGCCGCGGCGTCGCGGGCGTAGGCGCCGCGCACGGTCATGCGATGGCCGCGGCGCTGGATGGTGACGTCGAGCGCTTGCTCGATCTGGCGCAGGTTCTCGTCAAGCGGCCCGCACAGGTTCTGCAGGCGGGCGTTGTCGTCCTTGGGGGCGACGAATTCGGCTGAAGGGATTTTCATCTGGGTACGAGTGGCTGCATCGGGCTGCATCGGGCGTGGGTTACTGGCGCACGACGATTTCGCCGCGCAGCGAATGCGGGAAGGCTTCGGTGATGGCCACATCCACCATTTCGCCGACCATGCGGTCGCGCCTGGCCTGGGGCACGCCGGGCAGTGCGAAGTTCACCACGCGGTTGTTCTCGGTGCGGCCGTGCAGCTCGGTTGGATCCTTGCGTGCCGGGCCTTCCACCAGGATGCGCTGCACCGATCCGACCATGCCTTTGCTGATGCGCTGCACGTTCTCCTCGATGGTGGCCTGCAGATGCTGCAGGCGCCGCAGCTTGACCTCGTGCGGCGTGTCGTCGGCCAGGCTGGCCGCCGGCGTGCCGGGGCGCGGGCTGAAGATAAACGAGAACGAAGTGTCGTAGCCGATCTCCTCGATCATCGCCATCAGCTTGTCGAAGTCCGCCTCGGTCTCGCCGGGGAAGCCGATGATGAAGTCGGATGACAGCGACATGTCCGGGCGCAGCGCGCGCAACTTGCGGATGATGCTCTTGTATTCCAGCACGCTGTAGCCGCGCTTCATCGCCATCAGGATGCGGTCTGAAGCGTGCTGCACCGGCAGGTGCAGGTGGTTGACCAGCTTCGGGCAGCGCTCGTACATCTCGATCAGGCGCGGCGTGAACTCCTTCGGGTGGCTGGTGGTGTAGCGGATGCGCTCGATGCCGGGGATCTCGGCCACGTATTCGATCAGCAGCGCGAAGTCGGCGATCTCGCTGGTGCCGCCCATGGCGCCGCGATACGCATTGACGTTCTGGCCCAGCAACGTGACTTCGCGCACGCCTTGCTCGGCCAGCCCGGCGACTTCCGCCAGTACGTCCTCGAACGGGCGGGAGACTTCCTCGCCACGGGTGTAGGGCACCACGCAGTAGCTGCAGTACTTGGAGCAGCCTTCCATGATGGAGACAAAGGCGCTCGGGCCTTCCACGCGTGCCGGCGGCAGATGGTCGAACTTTTCGATTTCGGGAAAGGAAATGTCCACCTGCGAGTGGCCGGTCTGCTGGCGGCGGTTGATCATGTCAGGCAGGCGGTGCAGCGTCTGCGGGCCGAACACCACGTCGACATAGGGCGCACGCTTGACGATGGCGGCGCCTTCCTGGCTCGCCACGCAGCCGCCCACGCCGATCACCAGGTCCGGCTTGACGGCCTTGAGCGCCTTCAGGCGGCCCAGTTCGGAGAACACCTTCTCTTGCGCCTTCTCGCGCACGGAGCAGGTGTTAAAGAGGATGACGTCCGCTTCTTCCAGCGTGTCTGTCTTCTCCATGCCCTGGGTGGCATGGAGCATATCGACCATCTTGTCCGAGTCATACTCGTTCATCTGACAGCCGTAGGTTTTGACGAAGACTTTTTTCATGGTGCCGATCTCAGTGGTTGACCTGGGGGCATCAGGGTTTTATGGGGGCGAAAGATATCCGGGCCTCGGCGCGTCGCCGCGCCCCGGACTACGACTATTGCGCTGCTTTTTGTTCCTGCTCGGTCAGCACCCAGGCCGTCAGCAACTGGCCGTAGAGGTCGAGCTTGAACCGTACCGGCAGCTTCTGGCCGGCCACCGCCCCGATGGGCAGCAACTGGTTGTCCGTGCCGAACAGCCGCAGGCCCGGCGCCACGCCAACGGTCTTGCCGTCCAGCGTGGCCGACTGTGGCGCGCTGGGCGACTGCGCGGCGAGCACCAGCTTGGCCTTGGCCGCGTCCGCGGGGATCACGCGCAACGCTTGCTGCGCATACGCCGTTGCCGGCAGCAGCGCGGCGGGCAAAACAAGCGATGCAGCTAGCAAGGTGGCCCGGACCAAAGCGAAAAAGGCAGGGCGCGCGGCACGGTTGGCTGGCATGAAGGCTCCGGCAGAAACGGTTCGGAAAAAGAAAGCGGATAACGAAAGCGGAAAACGAAAGCGATTCGGGTCTTCTCCCCGGTGGCGCGGGCCGGGCAACCTAATATTCTACCCGGTCGCCCGCCGGCCGCGCGGCGCTAGAACAGCCCGGATGCTTCCTGCAGCACACGCTGCTTGGAGACCGTGCCCATCAGCTCGCGCCCGGCCGTATCGCGGATCAGCGGGATCCGGTTGAGCGCGTGATGGGTGAACAGCCGCAGCGCGTCGGGCAGCCGCGACTCCGGCGTCAGGGTGGGGAAATCGCGTTCGCACAGTGCCAGCAGGCCCGCGTGCGGCCGCTCGCGCAGGGCACGTTGCACCGCATGGATCGACAGCGCGCCCAGCAGGCAGCCATCCGGCCCAATCATATAAAGATAGCGCGTGCCGGTCTCGGCGAACTTGTCGCTGGCCTGCTCCAGCGTGGCCTCGGGGCCGATGACGGTGTCGGTGGCGTCGCACAGCCCGGCCAGCGTCAGCGCCCGCGCGCGCTCCGCGGCGGCGGATGCCTGGGTGCGCTCTGCCACCACGCTGTACAAGGACAAGGTCTGGCAACGCGATGCGGTGTAGTAGGCCGCCGCAGCGCCGATCATGCCCGGCAGCAGCAGCGCCGGGGCCAGCGTCATCTCGAACACCATCAGCACCGACATCAGCGGCGCCTGGCTGGTGGCGGCCAGGAAGGCGGCCATGCCAACCAGCGGCAGCAGCGGCGCGCCGCTGCCGCCTGGCACGGCGGGTGCCAGCAGTTGTCCGAGCGCCGCGCCGACGAACAGCGAAGGCGTGAACACGCCGCCCACCGCACCCGAGCCCATGCTGAGCACGGTGGCCAGCAGCTTGGCCAGCAACACCGCCGCCAGCGATACGCTCAAGGGGTGCGCCTGCAAGATCGACTGGATGGTGTAGTAGCCGTTGCCGACCACCTCGGGCACCCAGATCGCCAACACGCCCACCATCGCACCGCCCAGCGCCAGGCGCGGCACCAGGCCGCCCGGCACCCGGGCAAAGGCACCCTTGGCCAGGCTGGAGGCGCGCATGAAGAGGGCGCCGGACACGCCGGCCAGCACGCCGAGCAAGACCGCCGCCAGCAGCATGGGCGGATGCAGCAGGTCGGCGGGCACGGT
The DNA here is from genome assembly GCF_058802485.1 of Cupriavidus sp. GW822-FHT02D05. Lineage (NCBI taxonomy): Bacteria > Pseudomonadati > Pseudomonadota > Betaproteobacteria > Burkholderiales > Burkholderiaceae > Cupriavidus > Cupriavidus sp. GW822-FHT02D05. Next base: position 4,962 of record NZ_JBXAOE010000048.1, read on the forward strand.
CAGGCCGGGGTAGAGCGGCTGCAGGCCGCCATGTAACTGGCTGACCACCGTGCCCGCCACGGAAGCCAGGAACAGCGGCATCAGGCGCTGCACTGCCACTGCGCCGAAAACCACCTCGGCCACGAAGACCGCCGCCGATAGCGGCGTGTGGTACACCGAGGCCAGCCCGGCGGCCGCCGCGCAAGCCGTGAGCATGCGCCGCAGGTTGGTGTCGCCATCCGGCCCGCTGCCGCCGCGCGCGGACGGAAACACCGATCCGCACAGGGCCGCGAGCTGGATCATCGCGCCTTCCTTGCCCACCGAGCTGCCGGTGACGATGGAGCAGAACGAAGACAGCGCGCGCAGCAAGGTGATGCGCACCGGCAGGCGCCCGGTGCCGCTGGCAACCGCCTCCATATAGTCGGAGACGCCTGGCTGCGCGGCGTTGAGCTTGGCTGCCGCCGTCAGCAGCAAGCCCGCGATCACGCCGCCGAGCGTCGGGATCGCCACCCGCCAGATCAGGGCGAGGCCCGCGAATACCGTGACGATATCGGCATGCGTGCCAAACATCACATAGCCGCTTGCGTCCAGCGCCTCCTTGAACAGGGTGGTGACGATGGCCGCGGCAATCCCTACCGGGATGGCAGTAAAGAGGGTGACTTCCTGGTCTTCGATGAACCTGAACCGCATCGTGTCGGCATCCGGGGGCTGGGATGGGCTGGGCCGGGCTGGCGCGCGCCCGCGCGGTGCGTGGGCTCACCCAGGCAGGGGCCAGGCGGGGGATGGCCGCCATCATAGCGCAGCGGCGCGCGCGTCCCTCGGGGCGCAGCGCGCGCGTGAAAGCGCCAGGCTGGTACACTAGCGGTCTTTCCTCCTAAAGAAGCGGGGGCAGTCGCCTCGCTTCGCCGGTCGGTATTTCCGGTTTTCGGTTTTCTCACTCACGTCGCCCCCGCGATTGGCGCACCACATGCGCAAAGGGCGGCCGAAGCGTCAATTCATGTCTTTTTCCGAACTTGGCTTGTCCGACAAGCTTATGCGTGCCGTGGCCGAACAGGGCTATACCACGCCGACTCCGATTCAAGCGCAGGCGATTCCCGCCATCCTGAAAGGGGGCGACCTGCTTGCCGGCGCGCAGACCGGCACCGGCAAGACGGCCGGCTTCACGCTGCCGCTGCTGCAACTGCTGTCCGAATCCTCGGCCGGCCGCGAACCCGCGCGTGGACAGCGCCTGCCGGTGCGCGCACTGGTCCTGACCCCGACCCGCGAACTGGCGGCGCAGGTGGAAGAAAGCGTCCGTAACTACGGCAAGTACCTCAAGCTGCGCTCCATGGTGATGTTCGGCGGCGTGGGCATCAACCCGCAGATCGAACAGCTCAAGCGTGGTGTCGATATCGTGGTGGCCACGCCCGGCCGCCTGCTCGATCACCTGTCCCAGCGCACCATCGACCTGTCGCACGTGGAAATGCTCGTGCTGGACGAAGCCGACCGCATGCTCGACATGGGCTTCATCCACGACATCCGCAAGATCCTCAACGTCTTGCCGCCGAAGCGCCAGAACCTGCTGTTCTCGGCCACCTTCTCCGACGAGATCCGTGGCCTGGCCGACCGCCTGCTGGACAACCCCGCTTCCATTGAAGTGGCGCGCCGCAATACCACGGCCGAAACCGTGGCGCAACGCGTCTACCCGGTGGACCGCGAGCGCAAGCGCGAACTGCTGGCCCACCTGGTGCGCGAGAACGACTGGCACCAGGTGCTGGTGTTTACCCGCACCAAGCACGGCGCCAACCGCCTGGCCGAGCAGCTCGACAAGGACGGCCTGTCGGCATTGGCGATCCACGGCAACAAGAGCCAGTCGGCCCGCACGCGCGCGCTGACCGAGTTCAAGGCCGGCACGCTGCGCCTGCTGGTGGCGACCGATATCGCCGCGCGCGGCATCGACATCGACCAACTGCCCCACGTGGTCAACTACGACCTCCCCAACGTGCCCGAAGACTACGTGCACCGTATCGGCCGTACCGGCCGCGCCGGCGCCGAGGGCGAGGCGATCTCGCTGGTCTGCGTGGATGAAATCTCGCTGATGCGCGATATCGAGCGGCTGATCAAGCGCCAGATCGAGCAAACCATCTTGCCGGGCTTCGAGGTCGATCCGAGCATTCCGGCCGAGCCGATCCAGAAGGGCCGGCAGGCACGCGGCCAGGGCCAGGGCAACGGTGGTGGCGGCCGTGGCCGCGGCCAGGCACCCGCCGGCGGCCAGCCGCGCGGCCGTGCACCGGCAGCGGAAGCTGGCGAGCGCCAGCAACGTCCGGCACGCGCGCCGCAAGGCCGCGGCCAGGCTCCGGCCGCGGCCGATGGGCAAGGCCAGCGCCGCGCGCCGCAGGCACCGGGCCAGCGCCCGGCGCAGGGCAGCGGCCGCCCGGCTTCGGCTGGGCAAGGCAACCCGCGTAACGGTCAGGCCAACGGCAACCGCACCGGCGAGGCCAACGGCAACCGTGCCGCTGGCAATGGCAATGGCAACCGTGATCGCAATGGCGATGTCAACGGCAACCGCGCCGGTGCCAACACCCACGCCGCGCAGCCGCGCACCGGACAGGATCCGGCGGCACGCGGCCGCCGTCCGGCGCCGCAAGCCGCGCTGCTGGGCGGCCAGCGCGCCAAGCCCACGCGCTAACTCCATAACGTTCCCCAACGGCTGCCACGCGCAATGTCCAGTTCAGGGTTTGACCTTCAGGTGCCCGGCGACGGCGGCACGCCCATCGATGGCGATGGCGTGCCCTACGCCAGCCTCACGCCGGACCTGATGCTGGATGCCATGGAGGCCGCCGGGTTCGAGCCGGATGGCCGCCTGCTGGCGCTCAATAGCTATGAGAACCGGGTCTGGCAGGTGGGGATCGAAGGCAGCGCGCCGGTGGTGGTCAAGTTCTACCGCCCCGGCCGCTGGAGCGACGCCGCCATCCTGGAAGAGCATGCTTTCGTGCGGCAACTGGCCGACGCCGAGATTCCGGCGGTGCCGGCCATCGCGCGCGACGGCGCCACGCTGCTGGCGCATGCGGGTTTTCGCTTCGCGGTGTTTCCCCGCTGCGGGGGGCGCGAACCGGAGCTGGATCGTGCCGATACGCTGACCTGGCTTGGCCGTTTCATCGGCCGCATCCATGCGCTCGGCGCCACGCATCCTTACCAGGCACGCCCCACCATCGACGTGGACACCTTCGGGGTGGCCCCGCGCGACTGGCTGCTGGCGCAAGACTGTATTCCCCTGGAACTGCGCCCGGCTTGGCAGGCGGTTGCCGACCTCGCCGTGGATGGCGCTCGCCGCTGCTTCGAGCGCGCGGGCGATGTCGCGCAGTTGCGCCTGCATGGCGATTGCCATCGCGGCAATGTGCTGTGGATCGAGGAGTCGCATGCGGGTTCGCGCCCACCCGGGCCGCACTTTGTCGATTTCGACGATAGCCGCATGGGGCCGGCGGTGCAGGATCTGTGGATGCTGCTGGAAGGCGACCGCGCCGCCCAGCAGGGCCAGATGGCCGACATCCTGGCCGGCTATGAGGATTTCGCGGAATTCCAGCCGCGTGAGCTTTACCTGATCGAGGCGCTGCGCACGCTGCGCCTGCTGCATTACAGCGCCTGGCTGGCCAGCCGCTGGCGCGATCCGGCCTTTCCGGCGGCATTCCCGTGGTTTGGGACTGCCCGCTACTGGCAGGACCGCATCCTCGAGCTGCGCGAGCAGGTCGCGCTGATGGACGAGCCGCCGCTCTGGCCGGTCTGACCCGGCGCCGGCCAGCCCAGGCCGGCTGCCTTACTTCTTGCCCGGGGCCTTGACCAGGACGACCGGGCACGGGGCGTGCGCCAGCACCCGTCCCGCCACCGAACCAATCACCGCATCGAAGAACGAGCCGCGGCCGTGCGTGCCCATGACGATGCCGCGTGCGTCCACGCTGGCGGCGTAGGCGACGATGCGCTCCGGCGCAAAGCCGTGCAGCGCATGTTGCTCGAAGGCGATGCCCGCGGCGCCGAGGATGTCGGCCACGGACTGCATGGCCTTACCGCTTTCTTCCTGATGCCAGGCGTCGATGGTTTCCTTGCTGACGAAGGCGCGTACCTGTCCGGTGACATCGGGCGTCACATGGACCACATGCACGGTAAAGCCGCTTTGCAGCAGTTTGCCTTCGGCGATAAAGCGAGCGGCTGCGTCGGAAAAGGGCGAACCGTCGGTGGCGAGCACGATGTTGGTCATGGCGGCTATCTCCTGTAGTGGCTGTGATCGTTGTCGGCATGGCGGCCCCCGCCGGGTGGCTCGGGGGCGGTCACTACTGTCATCATGGCACCCTGCGGGCAACCTTGCCTGGATCCAGATCAAGTCCGGGCGCAATCGCCGGCACCTTCCATGAGCCTTCCAATTTCCCGTTTTGACGGTTTTTTTGCACCGTGCCGTGGCATCTCAGCGCCTTTTTGATGCGGGGAAATCTACGCTGCAGATAGGACAACTCTGTCGGATGTTCCGGCTTGCCGCCATGTGGATCTACTATCGGTTGGCGATCGGCGCGCTGGCCATGCTCGCGCTGATCCTGCTTTTTGCCATGGAATTCGGGCTGGCCAGTGCCATTGCGCGCCGCGAGGAGGGCTTTTCCCGGTCGCCCGATGAGCAGGGTCCCTGAAGGTGCCTGCGCGCTGCCGGGCCCGATGAAGGCGCGCCGCCAGGGGCGCCGTGCGTGGACAAGTTGCATGTAGCGGTTCAGACTGCCGGGTGCGGGCCGCGCGGCTGTCTCGCGGCCCGCCCGTCGTATCCGTCGCCATGCACTTTCCTATCCAACAAGAGCCATGAGACTACGTTCCCTTGCCCGCGCGCCTGGCAGCGCGCCGCATTGCGCCCCCCTGCATACCCATTCCCATACCTTCCAGTCCCCCTTGCGCAGCGCTGTCCGCGCGACCGTGTGCAGCGCCCTCGGCGCCATGCTGCTGGCCGCTGGCGCGCACGCCGCCACGCTCGACGGCGTGCAGCTGCAGCAGCACGCCGATCAGGCCGCGGCGCGCAGTTACCGCGAATGGGTCGAGTTGCTGGCGCTGCCCAACGACGCCACCGTGCCGGCGGATATCCAGAAGAACGCGGACTGGCTGGTCAAGGCCTTCGCCCGGCGTGGCTTCCAGGCGCGCGAGCTGCCCAATAACGGCAAGCCGATGGTCTACGCCGAATACCCCGCCAGCACGCAGCAAAGCGCTGGCCCGCGTAAGACCGTGCTGTTCTACATGCATTTCGACGGCCAGTCGGTAACGCCGTCGCAATGGGCGCAGCCCAGCCCGTGGGAGGCTACGCTCAAGGCGCGCAGCGCCGATGGCAAGTGGGAAACGCTGCCGCTGGACAAACTCTACGCCGGCCAGGTCGATCCCGAATGGCGCGTGTTCGGGCGTTCGTCGTCCGACGACAAGGGCCCCATCGTGATGTTCCTGGCCGCCATGGATGCGCTCAAGGCCGCCGGGGTGGACCCGGCGGTCGATATCAAGGTGCTGCTGGATTCCGAGGAGGAGAAGGGCTCGCCGTCGCTGGGCAAGGTGATCGCGGACAACCTGGCGCTGCTGCGCAATGACGGCATGGTGATCTTCGATGGCCCCATGCACCAGAGCAACCAGCCCACGCTGATCTTCGGCAACCGCGGCGTGCTGCTGGTGCAGCTCAAGGTATTCGGCGCCAGCCAGGGCCTGCACAGCGGCCACTACGGCAACTATGCCGCCAACCCCGCGCAGCGGCTGGCAAACCTGCTCGCCACCATGAAGGACGACGACGGCCGCGTCACCATTGCCGGTTACTACAAGCCGGTAAAGATCGATGAACGCGCGCGCCGCATCATGGCCGCCGTGCCAGACGACGAGGCCGCGCTGCGCCGCCGCCTGGGCATCGCGCGCGCCGAGCGCGTTGGCGCCAACTACCAGGAGGCCATGCAGTACCCCACGCTGAACGTGCGCGGCATGGCCGCCGGCGACGTGGGCGAGAAGGCCCGCACCATCATTCCGGAAGTGGCGGTGGCCGAAATCGATATCCGCACCGTGCCGGAGACCAGCCCGCAATCCCTGTTCGGCCTCGTCAGGCAGCACGTGGAAAAACAGGGCTACCACCTGGTCAAGGGCGAGCCTACCGACGACGACCGCGCGCGCTATCCCAAGCTTGCTTCGGTCACCGCGGGCGAGGTCTCGGCCTCCAGCTCCGCCGCGCGCACGGACCTGTCGGCGCCGATCAGCCGGTGGCTCACTCAGGCTATGCAACAGTCCTACGGCAAAGCGCCGGTGCAGATCCGAATGATGGGTGGCACCGTGCCGACCGGCGCGGCGGTGCAGGCGCTGCAGGCGCCGTTCGTGATCGTGCCGCTGGTCAATGCGGACAATAACCAGCACAGCTACGACGAGAACATGCGGTTGGGCAATTACCGCGATGGCATCCGTACCGTGATGGGCATCCTGCAGACACCGTTCAAGTAAGGGGCAACGCCGTAGGCCGCAGGCGCCGCGTATCCGCCAGGACGCGGCGTGCCTGCCCAATGACCCATGCAATCACAGGAGATAGCAAGATGACGCAAGCCAGGCAAGATCCCGCCGCCTACGCGCAAACGCCGGCCTTCGAAGCCGGCCGGCAGGTACGTTCGGAAGTCATGGGAGAACAACACGTGCAGCGCGCGTTCGACGCCGCGCAACAGCAGGGCGATGTCGGCCTGCAGCAACTGGTGACGGAGTTCGCCTGGGGCACGGTGTGGACGCGTGACGGCCTGGACCGCAAGCAGCGCAGCCTGGCCACGGTATCGATGCTGATCGCGCTCAACCGGCCGCAGGAACTGACCGGCCATCTGCGCGGCGCCCTGGCCAATGGCGTGACGCCGCTGGAATTGCGTGAACTGGTGGTGCACAGCGCGGTGTACTGTGGCTTTCCGGCGGCGCTGGACGCCGGGCGCAAGCTGGCCGAAGTGCTGGAGGCTGCCAACGTGAAGGGCTAAGTGGGCGGTAGCAGGCGGGAGCAGGCTTGTGGCAGATGCACGGTGCGGATTCAACCGGAATCATGCCAAATGCGCGGCGCTTGCCTTGCAAGCGCTTAACCGCCCAGGCGCGCAAGCGTGTCAGTCCTAACGCTGCAGCGCCTGCGCGGCGAAGCTCACGAGGTAGCCGCTGCCCAGGCAGGCGGCGATCCATCCGGCGAGGATCAGGGCGGTGTCTTTGACGGTCATGATGCGTTCCTGCTGTCTGTGCAGTCTGTGCTGTCTGTGCTTTCCGTGCAGCGCTTGCTTGATGCTCACACGGAGAAACCGAACGGATAGTCGTGCTTGACCGTGCGGGCGCCGTCGCTGAACGCGTCGACCTTGCGCGCGCCATCGGTATAGGCGTCGGCCGAGCGGTGCACGTAGCCGTAGTTGTCGCCGGCGTGGGTGCCGCGAGCGTCCGCGGCAAAGGCGGAGTTCAGGGAGAGCAGGGCGGTGCCGGCGATGGCGGCAGCGAGGAACAGGCGGGCGGTGGTAATTCTCATGATCTATCTGCCTTGTTGAAATTGGGAGAACATGTTCCGTCTCCATGTGACAAAGGATAGATCTGGTACGGGATCGATAAGGGTCCCTGTATCGTATTCGATATTCAAATTTTCTGATTAAACGTCCTGTGCAAGCCCCGGGGCCCGCCCCGAGGCCTGCCGCGCGGCAAAATCCTGCGCCGCCGCCAGCAGCCAGGTCCGCAGGCGCGACATCGCATCGCTCATTGGCCGCGAGTCCGGCGCCACCAGGTAGTAGGCGCGCTGCGAGCGCATGGCCTGCGCCACCGGCATCACCAGCAGGCCCAGCGCCAGGTACTCCTCCACCAGGAAGCGCGGCACCAGGCCCACGCCCAGCTTGGCGCGGGCGGCGCTGATCACCATGCTGTGGTGGTCATAGCGCGTGCCGCGCATGGCGTTGACGTCGCCCACACCGGCCGCCTCCATCCAGTTCTTCCAGTCCAGCCGGCGCGTCGACAGGTGCAGCAAGGGCGCCTGCGCGATGCGCTGGGCGCTGACCGGCCCTTCGCCGGCAAACAGCTCAGGATGGCAGATCGGCACCGATTCTTCATCGAACAGCGGGTCGGCGCGGCCGCCCGGATAGTTGGCTTCGCCGTAGTGGATGGCAGCGTCGTACGGCGTGCCGTCGAACAGGAACACATCCGCTTGCGCGCTGAAGTTGACCACCACCTGTGGATGCTGCGCGTAGAACGCCGGCAAGCGGGGGATCAGCCATTCCACGGCCAGGGTCGGCACGCAGGCCAGTTCCACGATACCGCCCGCGCCCTCGTGCGCCATGATGTCCAGCGTGTCGCGCTGCAGCTTTTGCAGGCTTTCCCGTACCTGGTAGCCGTAGAGCGATCCGGCCGGCGTCAGGCTGACACGCTGGTTGGCGCGGTGGAACAGCGCCACGCCGAGCTGGCTTTCCAGTGTGGCGATCTGGCGCGAGACGGCGCTCTCGCTCAGGCAGAGTTCCGCCGCGGCCCGGCGCAGGTTCTGGTGTCGGGCGGCGGCTTCGAAGGCGCGCAGGCTGCTGAGGCTGGGAATGCGGGAGGCGCTCATGGGGCGAGTGGCAGGGGGCGGTTGACTTGGGCATCTCACTGGCACCCCAGTTTGATGCATGAAAGTCATCATCCTATGCGTAAATCTCGCTTGATGTAAAAAAGTTGATGACTAAAAATGCCGAACTCCCGGAATGTTGCCTATAGGCCTTCCGGCGTTCCCCGCCCCCCAAGAGACCAGAGACGGGACATCACAACCAATAAGGAAACGAGGAGACCGGCATGAATCGACTGCTTCGCATCATCGGCCATTGCGGCATTTCAATGGGTTTGCTGGCCGTGACCGCGGCCACGGCCAATGCGGACGACTTCCCCAACAAGCCGGTCCGCATCATCGTGCCGTATCCGGCCGGCGGCACCACCGACATGGTGGCGCGCATGATCGGCGACCAGCTTACCGTGATGTGGAAGCAGCCGGTGCTGGTGGACAACCGTCCTGGCGCCGGCGGCATCGTTGGCACCGGCGTGGCGGCCAAGTCGCCGGCGGATGGCTACACGCTGCTGATGGGCTCGGTCGGCGAGTTCGGCATCAATCCCACGCTGTACAAGAAGCTGCCCTACGACGCCGCGGCGGACTTCGTGCCCGTTTCGCTGGTGGCCAAGGTGCCCAACGTGGTGGTGATCTCGCCGGCATTTGCCGAGCGCGCCCGCGTGACCACGCTGGCGGAGTTCATCGCCTACCTCAAGGCCAATCCCGCCAAGGTCAACATGGCCTCGGCCGGCAACGGCACGTCGACCCATCTGGCGGGCGAGCTGTTCCAGCGCATGACCGGTACGCAGATGAGCCACGTTGCCTACAAGGGCAGCAGCCCGGCGCTGGCCGACCTGATGGGCGGCAGCGTCGACGTGATGTTCGATAACTTGCCCGCATCGATCCAGTTCGTCCGTGCCGGCAAGCTCAAGGCGCTGGCGGTTACCTCCGCAGCTCGTTCGGCGGCGCTGCCCAATGTGCCCACCGTGGCAGCGGCCGGGCCGGTCGAAGGCTTCGACGCCAGCCCGTGGTTCGGCCTGTTTGCGCCCAAGGGCCTGCCCGCCGCGATTGCGCAGAAGATCAGCCGCGACCTGGCACGCGCCACCAGCGATCCCGCCATCCAGGCCAAGCTGCGCGAGCAGGGCGCCGAGCTGGCGCCGAACTCGCCGGAAGCGTTCGCCGAACTGGTGCGCAACGATCGCCGCAAGTGGGGCGAGATCGTCAAGCTCTCCGGCGCCACCGTCGATTGATCGACTGATCGACCGATCGACTGATCCCACACCGAGCCTCTCATGAGCACGCCAGTCCATCCTTACGCGTTCGCGCCGGCCATGCGGGAGCCGCAAGGCTCGCCCATCCGCGAGCTGTTTCCCTACATGAGCCTGCCGGACATGATCTCGTTCGCGGGTGGCTATCCCTCGCCGGCCAGCTTCGATGCCACCGCGCTGCAGGATGCCGCGTCCAAGGTCATGGCCACCAATCCCGCGCAATGCCTGCAGTATGGGCCGACCGAGGGCATGCCCGCGCTGCGCCAGGCATTGTCCGCGCTGATGGCGGAGCGCGGCGCGCCGTTGCCGCCCGAGCAGGTCGTAGTGACTTCGGGCTCGCAGCAAGGCTTCGACCTGCTGGTGCAGGCCTTTGTCGCGCCGGGCACGCCGGTGTGGGTGGAAACGCCGACCTATCCCGCCGCCGTGCAGGCGCTGCGGCTCGCCGGCGCCGCCGTGCGCGCCATCCCTTCCGACCAGGACGGGCTGTGCGTGCAGGCCCTTGCCACCATGCTGGCGGATTGCCCCGACGCCGAACGGCCGCGCCTGCTCTACCTGGTGCCCACCTTCGCCAACCCGAGCGGGCGCACGCTGGCGCTGGCGCGCCGCCGCGCCGTGCTCGCGCTCGCCGCGCAGCACCGCATCGTGGTGGTGGAAGACGATCCCTACGGCAGCCTGCGCTTTGACGGCGAGCCGCTGCCCTCGCTGCTGTCTCTGGCCGCGCAGGAGCCCGCGCTGACACCGTGGGTGATCTATCTCGGCAGCTTCTCCAAGACCATGGCGCCCGGGCTGCGCCTAGGCTGGATGGCCGGGCCCGCCGAAATCCTGCGGCGCGCGGTGATCGCCAAGCAAGTCTGCGATCTGTGTACCTCGCCGTGGCTGCAGCTCGCCATGGCAAGCTGCCTGGCGGACGGCCTGCTGCCCCGCCAGACCGCGCGCATCATCGACCTTTACCGCCACAAGCGCGACCTGATGGTGCAGGCCCTGGCCGATGCGTTCGGTTCCGCGCTGCGCTGCGAAACCCCGCAAGGCGGCATGTTCCTGTGGTGCGAGATCGACGGCGTGGCCGACGCGGCCAGCCTGCTGCCGCACGCCATCGCGGCGCGCGTGATGTATGTGCCGGGCGCCAGCTTTGGCGTGGACGGACAGCGCTCGGCCGCGCTGCGGCTATCGTTCGCCACCGCGTCCGATACGCAGATCGTGGAAGGCGTGGCGCGTTTGCGGCAGGCGGTAATGTCCAGCCAGGGCGCTTAGCCAGAACCGCTTCGCTTCATGAAACGGCCACTTAGCGGGATATCGCCACCTGCCGGTTCCTGGCATCCAGTTTGCGCAGGATGTGTTGAACCTGGGTCTTCACCGTCCACTCGCTCTTGTTGAGGATACGTGCGATTTCCCAGTTGGTCTTGCCTTGGCGGAGCCAATGGAAGACCGCTTGCTCCGCTTTGGTGAGGGATCGTACGGCCGCGCTCGCGGGATTGCCGCTCCCTCTGAGATGATGGATCTTGACGAGAGCTTCGTGGACCCCGAGGGCAACCGCCTCGGCATGGTGCTCGTGGTGAGCGCGGCGCGCCGTATCCACGCCGAACAGCGCGAAATAAGACGCCAGCCCGCGGTCCGCATCGACGTGCCCGTGGAGAAAAAGATTGCCAAGCGCGTATTGCTTGAATAACGACGCCAATGCCACGTTCTCGCCGGCCATGTCCGGGCAGAAAAACTGAGGAGTGCGCGCCAGGATCCAGTGCGAAAAAACCGGGCAGCCCACGCCTGGGCTACGCGTAACCTGTTGCAGGTAGGCCTCCGGCACGCGAAAGGTGAACGTTTCGAGTGGCCTGACCCCCAAGGTATGTTTGGTGGTCAGGCCGAATGCGGACATCTGGTGCGGGATCAGTTCATTGAGCCAGGTGCGTGACCAGTGCAGGAAGCTATCCGGATCCGCAATCGCGGCGGACCGCATGGACTGCTGAATCTCCCGGCCACGGCTGGAAGGTGCTTTCACATAAAGCGCAGACGCATGCATGTCCATCGTTGTCGCTCCTTAAGCACCTGCCCTTGCGCATTGGATGCGCACGGTGGGTTGGATGGGTAGGGACGGAGCGCGCGCCGGGTGAGCGATGTGTCGTGTCCGCCGATCGTTATGGAGGCGCATGCCACAACCGCTGGTGCCGGCGCCGAAGTACCCGGAAATCATCGTCCGGGCATGTCCTCGGGTCAAGCGGATAATTCTCGAACTTGGCCCGCGCTCAATCAGCGCGTGCCGTAGATGAACCGGGTGGCAATTTCGGCGACTTGCTTGCCCAGTGCCTGAGCCGTATCGCGATCGCATTGCGGCGGAGCGACATCGGGCGATTCGTCCGCATTGGCCTGGGCCATGGCGCCCAGGAAGCCGCCGACCCGGTTCAGGTCCCGCGGGGTTCCCTGGCTGGTGTGATAGCCGGGCATCGTACCCAGCGGTACCCAGATCATGGCGTGTTGCGCGGCAAAGATCGTCATTTGCATCAGGGTGTTCAGCTTGTCCCCGCTCCAGCATGCCGAGCAAGTGAACCCGGCCGCAAGCTTGTTACGCCAGCCCTGCGACGCCCAGACGACGGAGGAGTCATCCATGAATCGCTTGAAGTCGGCAGGGACGTTCCCCATGAACGTGGGGGCGCCAAAGATGATTGCGTCGGCCTGGTCGAGTTCGCTCCAGCGGCTGTTCACCTCAGAGACAGGAATGAGGCTTGTGGTTGTGTTGGCGATCGACTGCGCGCCCACTTGGACCGCATGGGCGAGCACGGCGGTGTGGCCTGCGTTACTTTGATAGACGATGGCAATCCTGGGCATGGGGAACTCCTTTTTGCGTTGTTGGCGGTGGGAAACTGGAAGGCAGAAGACTCGGCCTCGGCCCGCTGGGCGTTGTGAATGCTCTACAAGGTGCTCAATCCGCGCACCAGGCGATGGCGCCAGTCCATGCCTTCACGGAACGACTGATGGCGGGCGTTGCTCTCCTGCTCGATGCGTGCCGCGTTGGCGCGGGCCATGGCGATGGCGTCGGGGATGCTGCATAGGTGCGGCCATCCATAGAGCGCTGTAATTTGCGCGAGTCTCTGTTCGATCGATCCGCCCACCACGCGGCAGGGAATGCCAAGCGCCTGCAACCTCTCCAGCAACATGCGCTCCGTCATGCGGCGAAACGCTTCCGAGACGGGGCGATGGCCGTCGTCGGTCATCGGGAACTCGATCGGCAGGTGGATCACCTCCTCATACGAGGCGCGGGCGTGCGCCTCCACCGCGTGCATGAGTCGCTCAAAGATGTGTTCATGCGTGGGGCGATAGCGCAAGCCCAGTAGCTTGCGCAGGCCGCGGGTTAGTGGCCCATTGGCGGGATTGATCCCCGCGATCAGGCGGCCTCGGGCATAGATCCACTCGTGCAGGCAGGAGCCGTCCGAAATGTAGGTGTCTCCGCACAGGTGCTCGGACACGACACGCTCCTTGAACCGCCACAGGCAGAGTTCCATCAGTTCGGGAATGCTGCACTGTTCAAGCACCTTGCCCGGTAGCGCTTCCGGCATGATTTCGCGCATGGTGCGGGCATTGGTGCGGGGAATGCCGGTCAGGTAACCCAGGGCATCGGTCGTGGTCGACTTGCCGGTGGAGTAAGTGCCGGAGATCACGATGCGCATGTCAGTCCCTGCTCGCAGGCGGGGCATCTTCTTCCGTCGCGGGGAGGTGGTGGGCGAATGTGAAGGTGGCGGTCATTGTGCCAAGCTGGCATAGGAAGCGGAAGACGGACCAATTGCATCCATTCGCGCGCCTGCGCTTGTGGCTCAACGTGTGCAGCTCGATCAATTGCTGGCGGCGGACCTTGCAGGGCACGGCGGTGCTGATAATGAAATCCCGCATCCAGAGCGTATTGCTCCGGGTTCGTGAAATCCTGTCTTTCTGGTAGATGACGGCTTGCGCCATCTGGGCGCAAGCCAATACGAACTCCACATTGGAAAGCGTTCGGTAGACGGATGTAGGGGCACTGAAGATGGTCTCCGCGATGGCATGGCCGTCGTCGGGACTGAGCATGAGATGGTGCAGATCGATCCCGTAGACGCCGCCGATCGCCAGCCTGCCGGCTACCGATTGCGGCGCATCGTGTTCGAGCATTCCGGTGTTGTCGACGTGTGTCGCATCGTTGCGCGGCTGCCCGTTGTGGGTCAGGGTCACCGCCAGTTCCATGCCGCCAAGCTGCAGTTCAATCCGCGTGGAAAAGCGGTAGAGCGAGCGGCGATCCTTGAGCGGCTCGGTGACAATGCGATGGATGGCATAAGGCAGGGCGTCGAGCTGTTCATCGGGTGCATTTCCACTGCGAATCTCACAGCGATTGATCAGCACTTCAGGCTCGGACGGACTTGTCGAGAATCGCTGAGCTACCGCCCACTCGGAGAGCACCGCGCCCAGATGGGTTGCGTCCACTGTCGAGAGATGCGGCGGCGCCGTAGCGCCGGTGGACTTCCTGGACCAGTCCTGAGGATAGATGACCGCAACCTTGCCCTGGCATGGCAGCGCTGCGATGTCGGTGCAGGGCGCTATCACGCGATACTGGACGCGCTTGAATCCGGATCCGAAGTAGCGTTGTTCTCGCGGGCCCAGCAACTGATCAATGTCGGCAAAGTGGCGTGACTGTCCGCGCTGGGACGGGTGTTGCCGTGCGTGATTGGCGTCAGCCCTGGCGCTGAAGTGCATGGTTCGCCCCGTGAATTGTGCAGGAGGGAGAGTATCTGCGCGGGCGGTTTGCAGCGTACATACTCTGGTCGGAGTATTGCGCTCGGCAATCAAGTGCGGTCTGTGCGGGTTCTCCCAAGCGAGCCGCGCAATGGCCGCGCGCCAGGAAACTGGTTCTTTTCTGCCAAGGCGCAAGGGGCTCGCTGCCGCGGCCTATGGGATACTGAGGCTCCCCTTGTTTGCTAACCCACCATGGTTGAATCCATCCCCGCCCGCTGGCCCCATTCCGGCTTCGACTCCGCTGCGCGCGACGGTGACGGCCAGCTGCTGGCCAGCGACCACCTGCTGCGGATGTGGTGGCGCCGCCCGGAGGTAGCACCGGTGGACGAATCTTGCGACGCCGAGCGAGCGCTGCATGCTGCGTTGATCGCCGAGCCACGGCGGGCCGTGCCGGCCAGCGAGCTTGCCGCCTTGCAAGACCCCGATGCCCGCGACAACTACGCCGTGGTGCTGGCCATGCGCGAGCGCCTGCTTGCCGCGCCGACCATCGAGGCGGCCTATCTGGATATTTTCCGCGAGGGCAACGTCAGGGTGCCGCCGGTCTTTATCGACCAGCTTGCGCACCTGATCGTGCACGGCATCCTGCATGACAGTGACAAGCCGGATCCGATGGAGTGGCGCGCCGCGGAGTTGTTCTCCCGCGCGCAGAAGGTCTCGCTGCAGGAAGGCGGGGTGATGCTGGCCGATGCCGACACCGTCGAGCTGCACGCGTCGGGCAGTGTCTACGGCGAGCTAGGCCGCATGCTGGCCGAAGCGCAGGTCCCGGCGCGCAAGGTGGAACTGGATGTGCTGGATCGCGATAACGCGCAGGCTTACTGGGGACGCAGCGAGCGCCACGACACGGTGATCCGCTTCGCCAGCGGCAGCGCGGCGCTGGCTGCGTTCAGCCGCGTGCTCGCGCGTTGGGTGCGGCATTTCTTCGGGGTGGAGGTGATGGTGATGCCGCTCTCCGCGATCGAGGACCGGCAGTGGGCCTGGCATATCGGGCTGGACGCGCAGGCCACGCTGTTGCTCAATGACCTGTATCGCGGCGTGGAACTGGAGCCGCAGCGGCAGCGGCGCATCTTGTCGCTGTTCCGGCTGGATTTTGCCGATCCATCCGTGGTGCGCCCGGATGTGGCTGGCCGGCCCGTCTACCTGGCGGCGGCGATGAACGAGGCCGGGGTCCTCAAGGTGAAGCCGCAGAATCTGCTGCTGAACCTGCCTCTGGCCTCGATCTCATAGCCGCTGGCCGCAGGAGCACCACGACCAGCAGGAGGAGCCACGTCCGCGCCATCAACGGCGCCATTCGCGGTCGCGGTCGCGCTCATGGTCGTGTTCGTGCCAATCACGCTCGCGCCGATCGCGTTCACGCCACTCGCGTTCACGCCATTCGCGTTCGCGCCATTCGCGTTCGCGCCAGGCGCGCTCGCGCATACCGGGGCCGTAGTAGCCGGGGCCATAGTAACCCGGGCCTGTCACTACCACCGGCTGGGGCTGCACATACACCGGGGCCGGTTCATAGACTGGCGCGGCCCGGTACACGGGGGCTGGCTGGTAGACGGGAGCCGGCGCGACAAACACCGGGCCGGGCATGCCGATGCCGATGTCCACATCCACGCGCGCGAATGCGGCGCTGGACGCAAGGCCTGCAACAGCAGCAATGACGCAAAGGGTGGCAGTTTTCCGCACGGGTGGCTCCGGTTAGTGATTGGCTCCACTGTAAGCCGGCGCGCCGATGTCAGGTATTAGCGGGGTAATACAACTGTGTCTTCTTGTAACGTTTGATGCTTAATTTCCAAAGCATCAGGCGCCGCGCCACTGCAGCCGCCGTCCCAGCCACGGCGCCAGCGCCGACGTTGCCACCCCCAACGCGATCAGCGCCAGCCCGGCCGACAGATCCGCCGAGATCCGCTCCTGGAACGCCACCGCTGAGACCACCAGCCCGATCAGCGGCACGCACAGCATGGCGATCGAGGTGGCTGCAGGCGGCAAGGCCTGTGTCATGTTGAGCACCACGATAAAGGTCAGTGCGGTGGCCAGCGGTCCGGTGTAGAACAGCAGCGGCCAGATCTCCGGCACCGAGAGGAAGTGGGGCGCGCCGTCACGCAGCAGTGCCAGCACCACCAGCGGCACCGAGGCCACGGCGGTTTCCCACGGGATCATGTCCGCGCCCAGGCGCACCGTGCGGTTGGCGCGCAGCTGGATGATGCTGAGCGACCAGGCCAGCGACGCGCCGAGCAGCATCACCAGGCCCACGGCGGTATGCAACTGCCAGTCCCGCACGGTCGGGGCGATCATCAGCGCGATGCCGGCATAGCTCAGGCCGGTGGCGATCCACTGTGGGCGCGACAGCCGCTCCTTGAGCACCAGCGACGACAGCGGAATCACCCACACCGAGGTGGCATAGGCGATCACCGAGGCCCGCCCCGGCGGCACGTACTGCAGCGCCCACAGCGCCAGCGCGGTGAAGGCCGCCATCTGCAGCAGGCCCACACCGATCACCAGCGGCCATTCCTGCCGCGTGGGCACGCGCAGCCGGCGAAATGCACCCAGCACCAGGAAGCTGATGGCGGCGGCCGAGACAAAGCGCGCGGCGGCAAACCAGAGCGGGCTGACGTGGGTCAGGCCCAGCTTCATGACCGGCCAGTTGCCGCCCCAGATCGCCACGGCGCAGGCGAGGGGAATAAACCGGCGCCATCCTTGTTGTGCTTGCATGCTTCGACTCGACTCTTTGACCAGATTGTCCCGCCGCCACGAGATGGGAGCTGGATGCTGGAAAGTCTACGGTTTATTGCGCCGCAGCAGAAACCGAAGGCGGCTGCAAATGCGTGCCGTTGCGGCATAGAATGCTGCCATATGAAAAAACAGGAGTGCAACGTGCTGGACATCGACCTGGACGCCACGGATATCCGGATTCTCAACGAGCTGCAGCGAGACGCCAGCCTGACCAACGTGGAACTGGCCAGTCGCGTCAGCCTGTCCCCCTCGCCCTGCCTGGCGCGGGTCAAGCAGCTGGAAAAACAAGGCGTAATCTCGCGCCGTGTCACGCTGCTGGACGCGCGCCGGCTCGGGCTGAAGGTGGTGGTGTTTATCCAGATCTCGCTGGACAAGCAGCGCCGCGAAACCCTGGATGCCTTCGAGCGGCGCATCACCACCCTGCCGCAGGTGATGGAGTGCTACCTGATGTCGGGCGATGCGGACTACCTGCTGCGCGTGGTGGTGGCCGATGTGGAAGCGCTGGAGCGGCTGATCATCGACCAGATCACGCGCATTCCCGGCGTGTCCAGCATCCGCTCCAGCTTTGCGCTCAAGCAGGTCCTGTACAGCACGGCGTTGCCGCTGGGCTGATAGCCCGGTTCAGGACGACGCCCGCAGCGCTTCACGCGCCGTGAGCGCGACCACGCTGTCGATGCGCGTGTCGGCGCAGGCCACGGCGATGCCGTCCGGCAGCAGCGGCGCGGCCAGCCGCGTCAGCACATTGCCGGGTGGCATTTCCACTGCCAGGCGCACGCCGCATTCGCGCGCCAGCAGCATGGCCTCATGCCAGCGCACCGGCACGGCAAGGTTGCGCGCCAGGTCGGCGGCGATGCGCGCCGGATCGCGCAGCTCGCGTGCCGCGCTAGCGCTGAAGTAGCGCAGGCTCGGGCGGTTGATGCGCACACCCTCGAACGCTTGACCGAGCTCGATTGCCGCGCCGTCAAGCAGAGCGCAGTGCGAGGGCACGCTGATGGCAATGGGTTTGGCCGCGTGCGCGCCGCTGTCCAGCGCCAGCTCCGCAACGCGTGCCATGGCCGTCGCGGCGCCGGCAATCACGAACTGGGCGGGCGCATTAAGATTGGCCAGGTAGACCGGCGACGCCGGTCCGTGCACCTGCGCGATGATGCGCTCCAGCGGGCCCAGCTCCATGCCGAGGATCGCTGTCATGCCATAGCCGCTCGGATACGCTTGCTCCATCAGCGTTGCGCGCTGCGCCACCAGCCTGACCGCATCGGCATGGTCCAGCACGCCTGCGCAGACCGCCGCCGGGAAGGCGCCGATCGACAGGCCGGCCACGGCATCGGGTTTGGCGCCTTCGGCAAGCAGGCAGCGCGCCATCGCCACGCCAGCGGTCAACAGGCACAACTGCACGGCCACGGTGGACGCTAGTTCGGCCGCGCTGTCCAGCGCCAGCACATCGCGCCCGAGCACTTCGCTGGTCTCGCTTACAGTAGCGCGCACGGCAGGGTGGTCGGGCAGCGCATGCAGCATGCCGGGGCGCTGGGCGCCTTGCCCCGGAAAGGTGAATAGTGTGCTCATGGCTGCGGCTGCCAAGGGTCCTGGCTCATGACAGGGCCAGTCGCCGTTTTGAGCAACACGCGGCCGCCGGTGCGCACGCGCTCGCGCAGCGCGAACGCGCCAAACGGGGTGGCCACCTGGATGTCGATGCGCGCTTGCGCATCGTCGAGCAAGGCGGCCAGAGTGCGGGCCAGTTCGGCCGAAAGCGGCGTTCCCGCCGTAACCAGCAGGTCCAGGTCGCTGCCTGCATGCAGCACGTCAATGCCGCTGGCCAGCGTAAAGCCGACGCTGCCGGTCACGCCCCAGTCCACCTGCGCAGCATTCAGCTGCGGCGCGATGCGCGCCAGCGCGGCGAGCGCAGGCAAGGCGGCGCGGCGCGGATGATCCCGCCAGCGTGCCTGCCGCACGAGCATGTCCGGCGTGACCACGCGCGCTACCTGCGCGGCGGGCAGCCAGGCCGCGTGGCGCTGTGCGCGCGTGGTGCCGCGCAGCCCGACCGGGATACGGTCTTCGACGGCGCCATCGCGCCGCACCACCAGCGGGGCTTGCGCGAGCCAGTCGGCACTTGCCCACGCCGGCAGCGCATTGGCACGGGCGAAACCCGGTGCGTCCGCGAGCCACAGCAGGTCATGCGGCAGGAGCGTGCTTGTGGTCATCTCATGCGCCGGTCGTGCAATGGTTCAGTCCTGCCACTGCTGCGCGAGCACTTCGCGCACACGGCTGGAAGCCTGGCGGTTTTCTCCACCCAGGCGGCTGCGCAGATCCCGTTGCGGATCCGCCTGGATATCCGTCAGCGCGGCTTGCAGCGCGCCATGCACGGTATCGAGATCGGCCGCGTCGGGCTGCGCCGCGTGGTTGACGCCGACCCGCTTCCACAGCAGGCCCAGCGTGGCGTAGTTGCCAATGTCATACGCCATCGGCGGCACGGTGGCGGCAAAGCTCTCCAGGTCCTCCACGCTGCGCATGGTGATGCGCGCGGCGGCCTGCTTGCCCATGGCGTGTACCTGCACGCCGGCATCACTCAGCGCGATCAGGCGGTTGGCCTGGTATCCGTGCGCGAGGAAGGCGCCCGACATGGCGCGCCCGACCAGCAGCGCGATCACCGGATGCCCTTGCAGCCGCGCCGTGGCGTAGGCATCGGCCGCACCGGCCAGTGACTGATGAATGCCAAAGGCTTCCTCGCGCCGGCCATAGGCCTGGCTGGGCGTATCGACGATGGCCACGATGGGCCGCTTGATGGCGGCGTCGCGGTCGGCCAGCACGATCTCGTGCACGGCGCGCGCCAGCGACCAGCCTTCGAGCAGGCCGACCTCGCCGTCGCGCACGCGCGGGAAGGTGTTGCCGGCGTCGGGCACCACGGCGATAAAGCGCGCCGGCTGGCCGGCCAGTTCGGCGTCGGCCACCTGCACGGTGGCGGGATAGCCGGGGAGGCGCGGGGCGTTGCGCGTCAGCGCCGCGAGCCAGGCCTCGCCGCGGCCCTGGGTGTTTGCTGAACTCATGGCTTCGCTCCGTGTGCGTAGATGGTGCGGACGGTTTGCGGCTCCGGCTGGCGTGCCGGATCGTATTCGGCCAGGCGTTGCAGGTAATGCGCGTAGCGCTCGCTGCGGTGCACGGCCGGCACGCCCTGCGCCAGGGCCTCGCGCACCGTGGCGCGGATGGCTTCGGTGTCGTCCTCCACGTAGCGATCCGCCAGGCCCGTGGCAATGCGTTGCTCGCCGCCGGTAAAGCTCCAGATAAAGGGCCGGTCACGCGAATCGTATTCGGCCACGCCCGCTTCTTGCTCGATCACTGCCGGCCCATTCAGGCCGAGGCGAGCCTCGCGCGTCACCACCAGGCAGCTGCACAGGCCGGCCGCGATGGACATGCCGCCGAAGCAGCCCACGGTGCCGGCGATCACGCCAACCACCGGCTGGTAGCGGCGCAGGTCGACAATGCCCGCGTGGATCTCGGCGATGGCCGCCAGTCCCAGGTTGGCCTCCTGCAGCCGCACGCCGCCGGTCTCGAACAGGATCACTGCGCGCGTGGGCACGCCGCGCCGGTTGTCCTGCGCCGCCAGCTCCAGCGCCCCGGCGATCTTGGCGCCGCCCACTTCGCCCAGGCTGCCGCCCTGGAACGCGCCTTCGATGGCGAGGACGACGGCAGGATGGCCGTCGATGCGGCCCTTGGCCACCACCACGCCGTCATCCGCCTGCGGCACCACGCCTTGGCGTTCCAGCCACGGGGAGACTAGCTGGTCGAAGGGGCCGGCGAGTTCGCGCAAGGTGCCGGGATCGAGCAGCGCATGCACGCGGGCGCGCGCGCCGAGTTCGACAAAGCTCTCGCGGTTCAGCAGCGATGCGTGGTTCATGCTTGCTCCTTGCCATCGCCGCCGAGCGCCTCGAAGGCTTCCGCCAGCCGCATGCCCACCACGCCCGGCGTGGCGCCGAAATCATGGATGTGGATGCGCATGGCCGCGCGCGGCTCGGTGCTGAACACGCGCGAGAGCTGCGCGTCCCAGACCTTGCCGTAGCCGTCCACCGAGGTGGTGACGTGAACCAGCGTGGTACCGGCCGTGCCGGGCTCGACCATGACTTCGAGATCGCCGGAGCCGACCACGCCGACCAGCACGCGCTGGCTTGCCGGCGCGCCGGCGGGATATTCGAACTGGAGCTGTTCCATTATTTGTCTCCTTGCACGGGGGCTTTGGCCGGCCGCGCTGCGGGTGGCAGCCGGTCCAGGAAGAAAGTGGCGGCGAGCAGGTCCGCTGCGCCGCCGGGAGAGGCGTTGCAGGCGAGCATGCCGCCTTCGAGCCGGCGCAGCAGGCGGCGTCCGGCCAGCGTGCCGATGCCGCCGGCTGCCAGCACCTGGCCCGCGCCGTCCTGCATTAGCGCCAGGCCTTCGCGGCCGGCGCGGGCCAGCACGCAGGTATCGTCGAGCCGCTGCATGATCGCCAGCAGCGCGTTGACGCGCGCGCTGGGCTCGGCGTCGCCGCGCGCCCGGCTGCGAATCAGCTCTGGCAGGCCAGCGCGCAGCACATGCGGGAAGCCCGCCTGCGCCTGGCCGCGCGCGCCGGCGACGCCGTAGTTGATGCAGGCCCGTTCGCCCTTGTTGCCCGTGCGCGCGGGACGGTGCCGGTCGGGCAAGCGTGCGATGGCGCCGGCGGTGCGGGCTATGCCATGCGCGCCATGTCCATGCCGGTGCAAGCCCGCCGCGCCAACCAGCAGTCCCAGGCTCCAGATCGCGCCGCGATGCGTGTTGATGCCGCCGGTGGCGCGCATCATCGCGGCCTCCGCTTCGCGGCCCAGCGCGCCGA
Organism: Cupriavidus sp. GW822-FHT02D05; assembly: GCF_058802485.1. Classification (NCBI taxonomy): domain Bacteria; kingdom Pseudomonadati; phylum Pseudomonadota; class Betaproteobacteria; order Burkholderiales; family Burkholderiaceae; genus Cupriavidus; species Cupriavidus sp. GW822-FHT02D05. The sequence continues at coordinate 27,031 of NZ_JBXAOE010000048.1, forward strand.
GCCGCTCGCGCAACGCCACGCTGGGCTGCGCCGCGCGCATGCCCGCCGCCGCCATCTCGGCAAAGGCGGGATGCAGCGCGCGCGCCGAGACGCGCATCAGGTCCAGGTTGAGGTCGGCGTGGGCGCCATTGCCGCGGCCATCCACCAGCCCCGGCTTGGGCGACAGCGCGGCCTCGTCGATCAGGGCATTGACGGCGAGATCGGCCAGCGCGATGGCGGCGGGGTTGAAGGCATCGTCACGGTGCCCGGCAGGTAACGCGAGGCTTGCCATCACCAGCTCCGGAAGCGTGCCGGCGGCTCATACAGCCCGCCGGACCAGTCGACCAGGTCGGCCATGCTCTTGGCCGCCAGCAGCGAGCGCGTAGCCTGGCTGCGCTGCACGCCGAGGTCTTCGGGCAGCGCGATCAGGCCATCGCTGCGCATGCGGCGCGTGGTGCTGGTGTCGTGGCGCAGGCCGATCGGCGTCACCCCGGCCACGGCCGCCAGCATGGCGCGGCGCTCCTCCAGCGAGCGTGCCTTGTAGAGATAGGCGATGCCTTCCTCGGTCAGCACGTGCGTGACGTCGTCGCCGTAGATCATCACCGGCGCCAGCGGCATGCCGCTGTCCTTGGCCACCTGCACCGCATCGAGCGATTCGACAAAGGTCGGCTTGCCGCCTGCCTGGAAGGTCTCCACCATCTGCACCACCAGCTTGCGGCCGCGCGCGAGCGGGTCGTCGGTCTCGATCAGGTCGAGCCACGCTGGTGTGGGATGGCGCCGGCCGCCCGGGTTGTGGCCCATGTTGGGCGCGCCGCCAAAGCCGGACAGGCGCCCGCGCGTGACCGTGGAGGAGTGGCCGTCGCCGTCGATCTGCAGCGTGGAGCCGATGAACAGGTCCACCGCGTACTGGCCGGCAAGCTGGCAGAAGGCGCGGTTGGAGCGCATCGATCCATCCGCGCCGGTGAAGAACACATCCGGGCGCGCGGCCACATAGTTCTCCATGCCGAGCTCGCTGCCAAAGCTGTGCACGCTCTCCACCCAGCCCGACTCGATGGCGGGGATCAGCGTGGGGTGGGGGTTGAGCGTCCAGTACTTGCAGATCTTGCCCTTGAGGCCGAGCGACTCGCCATAGGTCGGCAGGATCAGTTCGATGGCAGCGGTATTGAAGCCGATGCCATGGTTGAGCGACTGCACCTGGTGGCGCTCGTACACGCCGCGGATCGCCATCATGGCCATCAGCACATGCACCGGCTTGATCAGGCGCGGGTCGCGCGTGAACAGGGGCTCGCAGAAAAAGGGCTTGTCGGCCTGCACCACGTAGTCGATCCAGGAACCGGGGATATCCACGCGCGGCAGCCCGGCGGGGTCATCCACGATCTCGTTGACCTGGGCCACCACGATGCCGTCGCGGAAGGTGGCGGCCTCCACCAGCGCGGGCGTGTCCTCGGTGCTGGCACCGGTGTAGAGGTTGCCGTCGCGGTCCGCCTTGTAGCCGGCGATCAGCACGATGTTGGGCGTCAGGTCCACATAGAGCCGCGCGTACAGCTCGATGTAGGTGTGGATGGCGCCGACCTCCAGTTGGCCATCTTCCAGGAACTGCGAGATGCGCAGGCTCTGTGCGCCGGCATAGGCAAAGTCCAGTTTCCTGGCGATGCCGCGCTCGAACAGGTCGAGATGCTCCACCCGGCTCACGCTCGGGATGATCATGTGCAAGCCGTGCACCTTGGCCGGGTCTACCTCGGCCAGCGAGCGCGAGAGGAAGTCGGCCTGCTTCTGGTTGTTGCCCTCCAGCACCACGCGGTCGCCCGGCGCGGTGATGGCTTCGAGGAATGGGACGATGTCGGCCGTGGGCACGACCCGGCCGCTGGCAAAGGCGGCGCCGCGCGCCATGCGGCGGCGCTTTTCGCTGCGGCGGGTGTCCCACTGTCGGTCCGTGGCTGGGTTCGGCATCGCGTCTCCGGTGTGCTTGATGCAAGGAATGGCACCAAGATACGCAGCGCGCGCGGCGCAAGCAATGACGCCCGGCGTGGCATCGTTACTCTAGGTGTAAGTGTTGGCGGCCCGACATGCAAGGCGCGCGGTCCCGGCCGGGGGCGCACTGTACGCCGCCGCACCTGGCACGCAAGAGCCGGCCTGGTCACTAGTGCGCCGGATGGCGGCATCCCGCCGTTAATCCCACGCTAACGATTCTCCCGCCGGGTTGATTGATGCAGCGCGATGGCTGGCCTAGATTGCATCCATCAAACCTAGAACCAGCCCGCGCGCAACCCTGCCGACGGGCCAACAGGAGACAGCACCATGATCATCTACGGAACCGCCTTGCTGGCGCTCTGCCACCTAATCGGCTTGTTCCTTGGCGAACTGCTAGGCATTGCGATCGGCGTCAAGGCCAATGTGGGCGGGGTCGGCATTGCCATGCTGCTGCTGATCTCGATACGGCTCTTCCTGCACGGGCGCGGCCTCCTGCCCAAGGAGACCGAGGCGGGCGTCGGCTTCTGGGGCGCGATGTACATCCCGGTGGTGGTGGCGATGGCGGCGCAACAGAACGTGGTCGCCGCGTTGCGCGGCGGGCCGGTAGCCCTGATCGCGGCAGTCGGCGCGGTGCTGGTCTCGGCCTGCTGCATCGCGGTGCTCAGCCGCACCGGCGACCACGCGCCATTGCCGCCGCTGCCCTCGCCGGAAGCCACCCCCAGCCACGCATCGCGCTAAGGACGCCGCCATGCCGCATTCCATTTTGCACATTATCGAGAACATCCTGCTGCAGAACGCCCTGGTCACCGCGTTTGCCGCAGTTGGCATCATCATGTGGCTGTCGTCAAGGCTCTCGCGCTGGCTGACCTTCGGTCGCGTCCACGCCTCCGCCATCGCCATCGTGATCGGCCTGCTGCTGGCCTACTATGGCGGCATCGTCACCGGCAAGGAAAAAGGCCTGGCCGATCTCTCGCTGTTCTCCGGCATCGGCCTGATGGGCGGCGCCATGCTGCGTGACTTCGCCATCGTTGCCACCGCCTTCGAGGTGCAGGTGACCGAGGCACGCAAGGCCGGGCTGGTCGGCGCGGTGTCGCTGCTGCTCGGCACCATCCTGCCGTTTATCGTGGGTGCTGCCGTGGCGCGCGCCTTCGGCTACAGCGATGCGGTCAGCATGACCACCATCGGCGCCGGAGCGGTGACGTATATCGTGGGGCCTGTGACCGGCGCGGCGCTGGGCGCCAGCTCCGACGTGATCGCGCTGAGCATCGCCACCGGGCTGATCAAGGCCATCATCGTGATGGTCGGCACGCCCATGGCGGCAGGCTTCCTTGGCCTGAACAACCCGCGCGCCGCGATGGTGTTCGGCGGGTTGGCCGGCACCGTCAGCGGGGTATCGGCGGGGCTGGCGGCGACGGACCGCAGGCTGGTGCCTTACGGTGCGCTGGTGGCGACGTTCCACACGGGGTTGGGGTGCCTGCTGGGGCCGTCGTTGTTGTTTCTGGCGACCAAGGCGGTGGTGGGTTAGGCGGGCTGCGGCACCCGCATCGCCAACCGGCAAACCGCCGCCAGCGCCAGCAGGTTCGGATCCCGCTCGCGCCGCCGCAGAAAGCTCAGCCCGATGGTCTGGCGCAGCCGGTACTGCGAGGACAGTGGAACCAGCGTCACCTTGTGCGCAAACACGTCGCGCACGCGGCCGGGCAGCAGCGCGTAGCCTACGCCGCCGCTGACCAGGTTCATCAGCGAGAAGATGTCACCGACCTTCATCACCACATTGGGTGTGAAGTCGGCGATGCGAAAGGCGTCCATGAAGCCCTGGTAGGTGATGAAGCCTTCGCTGAGCGTGACGAAGGGCTCGTCCCGGCATTGCCGCAGGTCGATGGAGGCTTGCCGCGCATAAGGCGAATCCGCCGGCGCGGCGAAGTAGATTTCGTCCTCGAACAGCGCAATGGATTCGATCTCGGGGTCCGGCTCGGGCATGGCCATCAGCGCAGCGTCGATGGCGCCTTGCTTGAGCTTGAAGAGCAGGTCGGCGTTGGAGCCGAGCACCAGTTCGGCCTGTAGTTCGGGCCGCCTGACCTTGATGCCGATCACCACGTCGGGCACCGTGCGGATGGTCAGCGAATAGAGCGAGCCGATCTTCATGTGATCGGCTGAATACCCGGCGGCCTGGCGCGTGGCGCGGATGCCGTCGGCCATGGCCTTGAGGACATCGGTGGCCACATCCGCCAGCACGTGCGCGGCTTCGGTCGGCAGCAGGTTGCGCCCTTCGTGGCGGAACAACGCGCAGCGCATGCCTTCTTCCAGCGAGTGCAGCGCGCGGTGCACGCTGACCGTGCTCACATCCAGCACCTCGGCGGCCTTGGCGAGGTTGCCGGTCTCCATGTAGGCGAGCAGGACTTCGAGCTTGCGCAAGGTGATTTCTTCGTTGATCCGGTTTCGCATGGGAGGCGAGGCGTGCGTGCGGTGGCGGTGACCGGAGCATGATAACCAGATTCGATGCCGGATGGTTCGGGGGGCGCTCCTCAGTCCAGGTTCAGGTTCGACGCGCGGATGGTTTCCCCCCAACGTTTCTGCTCGCTGCCGACGAACCTGGCGAAACTCGCCTGCGGCTGTCCGCCGGCCAGTCCCCCCATCTCCTTGAACCTGGCCGCTACCTCGGTGTCGCGCATGACGCTCGCCAGGCTGGCCTGGAGCTTGGAGACCAGGGCCGGCGGCGTGCGTGCCGCGGCGAATATGCCGAGCCAGCCCATCACCACGAAATCGTTCACGCCTGCCTGTGCCATGGTCGGCACGTCCGGCAGGCTGGGCAGGCGCTCGGCGCTGGTGACCGCCAGCGCGCGCAGCTTGCCCGCGCGGATGTGCGGCAGCGCCTGCGTCAGGTTGTCGAACATGAAGGTGGTTTCCCCGGACAGCAGCGCGGTGGTGGCTGGTGTCGAGCCACGGTAGGGCACGTGGATGACCTCGGTCGCGGACCGCATGCGGAACAGCTCGGCGGTGAGATGGGTGGTCTGCCCGATGCCGGCGGAACCATAAGAGAGCTGGCCGGGCTTTTTCTTCAGTTCCGCGCTCAGGTCGGCCACGGTCTTGATGGGCGATTGCGCGTTGACCACCAGCACGTTGGGAAACGAGATCATGTCGGTGATCGGCACGAAGTCCTGGGGCCGGTAGTTCAGGTGCTTGTAGGCGCTGTAGTTGATGGCATGGGAGCCAGTGTTGCCGACCAGCAAGGTGTAGCCATCGTCCGGCGCGCGCAGCAGGGCCTGCGTGCCGATGATGCCGCCGCTGCCGGGGCGGTTGTCGACGATGACCGGCTGGCCCAGCATGGCGCTGAGCTTTTGCGCCACCAGCCGGGTCGGGAGGTCGGTGGTGCCACCCGGCGCGCCGGGCACGATGATCGTGATAGGGCGTTCAGGCCATGCCGGCTCGGCCAGGGCCGTGCCGGCGGCGGGCAGCATCGCGGCCGCGCACAAGGTAAGCGCGGCCGCGCGTAGCGGGGTGGCGCAAAGCCTGCCGAACAGCGTGATAGGCATGGGGTGTCTCCTCCGGTATGCATGGTCGCCCTCGTGCGGGCGTGGCGGCGCGTCCGCTTCCCGGTCCGCATCGCCATTGCGACGACTGCGCCTTTAGCGCGGCGCCATGCGGATCGCGCCGTCGAGCCGGATGGTCTCCCCGTTGAGCATGGCGTTCTCCAGGATGTGCAGCGCCGTCGAGGCGAATTCATCCGGCATGCCGAGCCTCGCCGGATGCGGCACCGAGGCGCCCAGCGAGGCGCGCACATTTTCCGGCAGGCGCGCCAGCAGCGGCGTATCGAACAGCCCGGGAGCAATGGTGCACACGCGGATCATGCGCTGCGCCAGGTCGCGCGCCGCCACCAGCGTCATGCCGACGATGCCGGCCTTGGCGGACGCATAGGGGATCTGCCCGATCTGCCCTTCATAGGCTGCCACCGACGCCGTCAGCACGCACGCGCCGCGCTCGCCGTCGACCAGCTCGTTGCGGGCCATGCGCGCGGCGGCCAGGCGCAGCGTGTTGAAGCTGCCGACGAGATTGATGCGCACGATCGATTCGTATTTTTCCAGCGAGCCGGGCTGGCCGTCCTTCTCCACCAGGCGCACCGGGCCGCCCACGCCAGCACAATGGATCAGCGCGCGCATGGTGCCGAGCGTGTCGGCCGCGTCGAACACGCGGGTCATCTGTGCGGTGTCGCAGACATCAGCCTGGACAAAGCGGGCGAGCGCGCCGAGCTCCTCTACGGCGGCCGCACCGTTGTCTTCGGACAGGTCGGCGATCACCACGGCGACGCCGCGTTCGGTGAGGCGGCGGGCGCAGGCGAGGCCCAGCCCGGAGGCGCCCCCGGTGACGACGGCGGACATGTTGGCAAGCTTCATCTGGTATCTCCTCGTTCTGGATATGGGTGCGTGCCGGCTCAGAGCCGTTCGATGATGGTGGCGTTGGCCATGCCGCCGGCTTCGCACATCGATTGCAGGCCGTAGCGCTCGCCGCTGTCTTCCAGCGCGTGCAGCATGGTGGTCATCAGCCGCGCGCCCGAAGCGCCCAGCGGGTGGCCGAGCGCGATCGCGCCGCCACGCGGGTTCAGGCGTGCCGGGTCGGCGCCCAGCGCGTGCTGCCACGCGAGCGGCACGCAGGCAAAGGCCTCGTTGATCTCGTAGTGTGCAATCGCATCGAGCGCAAGGCCGCCTTTGTCCAGCGCGCGCTGGCTCGACGGGATCGGCGCGGTCAGCATGGTCAGGGGGCTGTCGCCGCAGGCATCGAAGGCGACGAAGCGCGCGCGGGCGTTCAGGCCCAGGCGGGAGGCGGCGCGCTCGCTCATCAGCAAGATGGCGGCGGCGCCGTCGCTGATCTGCGAGGCGTTGCCGGCGGTCACATGCCAGCCGATCTGCGGGAAGCGCTGGCCGAGCGTCTCGTCGCGAAAGGACGGTGCCAGCGTGGCCAGGCGCTCGGCGGTGGTGGCGGGGCGGATGGTTTCATCGTGCGCGATGAGGCCCGCGGCGGTACGGATTGGCAGGATCTCGCGGCGGAAGGCGCCGGCCTCGCGCGCCTGGTGCGCGCGCTGGTGCGATTGCGCGGCGTACTGATCGAGATCATCGCGTGACAGTTCCCACTGCGCCGTGACCAGCTCCGCCGCGACCCCTTGCGACACCAGCCCGGGCGCATAGCGCGCCTCGAACGACGGGCCGTACGGATTCTGCCCAATGCGCCCCGAGCCCATTGGCACGCGGCTCATGGATTCGATGCCGCAGGCAACCACGATGTCGTAGGCGCCCGCCATGATGCCTTGCGCGGCAAAGTGCACGGCCTGCTGGCTGGAGCCGCATTTACGGTCGATGGTGGTGGAGGGCACATGCTCTGGGAATCCCGCCGCCAGCCAGGCCACGCGGCCGGGCGTGGCGGATTGCTCGCCCACCTGGCTCACGCATCCGGTGATGACGTCTTCCACCAGCCCGGGGTCCAGCTTGTTGCGCGCGACCAGCCCTGCCAGCACCTGCGCCAGCAGCTCCGTGGGATGGAGTTCAGTGAAGGCCGAGCCGGGCTTGGCGCGGCCCATGGGCGAACGGATGGCGTCGACGATGACGGCTTGCTGCATGGCGGGTCTCCGATGTTTCTTGACGGAAATGGGAACGACGATGGATCAACTGCCGGTGAACTCGGGCTTGCGCTTTTCCAGAAAGGCCGACACCGCCTCACGGTGATCCGAGGTCTGGTGCGACAGCGCCTGGAAGCCGGCCGACAATTCCAGCAGCGTGTCCAGCCGGGTATGCAATGCCTCGCGCAGCAGGCGCTTGGCCAGCCGCACCGCATGCGGCGGATTGGCGGCAATGCGTTCGGCCAGTTCATTGGCCGTGGGCAGCAGCTGATCCGGCGGCACCACGCGCGAGACGAGGTTCCACTCCAGCGCCTGGCGCGCATCGATGACCTGTCCGGTGAAGGTCAGCTCGGCGGCGCGCGCAAGGCCGATCACGCGCGGCAGCAGCCAGGCGCCGCCATCGCCCGGAATGATCCCCAGCTTGACGAAGCTCTCGGCAAACTGCGCCTGCTCGGACGCAATGCGCATGTCGCACATGCAGGCCAGGTCCAGGCCCGCACCCATGGCCGCGCCGTTGACGGCGGCGATCACCGGTACCTCCAGGTTGAACAGCGCCAGCGGCAGGCGCTGGATGCCCAGGCGATAGTCCTGGCGAATCTCCATGCCGGGCACCTGGCCCGAAGCCTGGCGTTCCATATCGCGGATATTGCCACCTGAGGAAAACGCGGTGCCGGCGCCGGTGATGATCACCGCGCGCACGCTGGTGTCGCGGTGGATGCGGTCGATGGCCTCCAGGAAGTCGGCCACAGCGGTGTTGCCGGTGAGGGGGTTACGCCGCTCCGGCTCGTTCATGGTCAGGGTCACGATGTGGCCCTGCTGCTCGTAGCGCAGGAAGCTTGTCATGCTGGTCTCCGGTCGTTGTTGTCGTCGTCGTCGTCGCCTTGGCTCGGGACGGCCGGCGCAGCGCGGCGCCGCCGACAATCGCTTGCCCAAAAGGCTAAGGGACCGTGCCCTCGGGTGTCCAATATTCATTTCGGCGATGCCGATATCCCGCGTATATCAGTGCCGGTGCCGTTTGGCAGCGGCGCGAGCCTGGATGCGCAAGGCAGGTTCAACTGGCGATGCGATTTCCATGTGCTTCCCGCATCGCCCCGCATCGGCTTGTATCAACGGAGATTGCTTTGTAGTGTGATAATTTGCATCCTAACTATATGGCTGCTATCATTCCGTCCATGCCTTCCATCGACGCCCTCCGTTTTGCCTTTACCGGCCAGCTGATGCTGGCCGGGCGCCAATGGCGCCACATTTCGCAGGGCGCCGTCACCGCCTACGGGATTTCCGCGGCGGCGGCGGGGCCCCTGCTGTTTATCCGCCGCCTTGGCGGCGGCGTGCGCCAGGTCACCCTGGCCGACTATGTCGGGCTGGAAGGCGCATCGCTGGTCCGTCTGGTTGACCAGCTCTCCGCCGCCGGCCTGGTGCGCCGGGAAGTGGATGCGAACGATCGCCGGGCCAATGCGCTCTGGCTCACCGACGCTGGCGAGGCGCTCGCCGAAAAAATCGAGGTCGAGCTCAAGCATCTCCGCGCCAGCGTCTTCGCTGGCATCAGCGAGCAGGACTTCGAGGGCGCCATGCGCGTGCTCAACGCGCTCGCCCAAGCCGCCGAGTCCGCGCCCACCACTGCTTTCGGGTCGTAAGAACATGGTCAGCTGGCCCACCGGACGGGACTGGATCTTCTCCCTCAAAGCCTTTGCAGCGGCCATGCTGGCGTTGTTCATCGCGCTGTACCTGGGCCTGCCGCGCCCGTACTGGGCCATGGCCTCCGTGTATATCGTGGCGCATCCGCTCACCGGCGCGACGCGCTCCAAGGCGCTGTATCGCGTGCTTGGCACGCTGCTTGGCGCGGCCGCATCCGTCGCCATCGTGCCGCCGCTGGTCAATGCGCCAGTGCTGCTGATGGCCGCGGTGGCGTTATGGACCGGCATCCTGCTCTACGTCGCGCTGCTGCACCGCACGCCGCGCAGCTATGTGTTCATGCTGGCGGCCTATACGCTGCCGATGGTGGCCTTGCCCTCGGTGAGCGATCCCTCGGGCGTGTTCGACATCGCCGTGGCGCGGGCCGAGGAAATCTGCCTGGGCATCGTGTGCGCGAGCATTGTCGGCTCGACCATTTTCCCCGCCAAGGTTGCCACGGTGCTCGGCCAGAAATCCGCCCAGTGGCTGGCGGACGCCGCGCTGTGGGCCACCGATATGCTTTCGGCGCATCCGGCCGCGAAGGTGTCGCGCCATCACAGCCGCCATCGCCTGGCCGCCGACATCCTCGCGCTCGACCAGTTGATCAGCCATCTCTCCTACGACGCCGAAAGCGCCGCGCGCGTGAAGCACGCGCAGGAGTTGCGTGGCCGCATGACCATGCTGCTGCCCGTGCTGTCGTCGCTGGCTTCCGTGGTTGACGCCTTGCACCAGCACGCCGCAGGCATTCCGCAACGGCTGTCGCACAACATGGCGCTGGTGTCGGCATGGATCAGCGCGGGCGCGCAGGCGCCGCTGCCAGCGTTGCAGCTATCCCAGGACGCGCCGATCGACGACGCCGGCCTGGAGCCAGGCAGTGCCGGGCCAGACTGGCACGCGGCGCTGGCCGCCACGGCCGAGGGCCGTCTGCGCGAGCTGATGGAGTTGTGGCAGGACTGCGTGTCGCTGCAGCGCCGTATCGGCGAGGCCGCACCGCAGGGCGACTGGGCGCCGGTGTTCCAGCGCTGGGGCGTGGGCGCCGCGCGCCATTACGATCACGGCATGCTGCTGTTCTCCACCGCCACGACCGCGCTGGCGATCTTCAGCATGGGCATGGTGTGGATCTGGACGGGCTGGGCGGATGGCGCGGGCGCGGTCGCGCTGGGCGCGGTGTCGTGCTGCTTCTTTGCCGCGATGGACGAGCCGGCGCCCATGATCCGCTCGTTCTTCCGCTGGAACGTGGTCTGCCTGGTGCTCGCCACCATCTACTTGTTCGTGGTCCTGCCGAACGCGCACGATTTCGAGATGCTGGTGCTGATGTTCGCGGTGCCCTACCTGATCATCGGCGTGATGATGGCGCAGCCCCGGCTCGCGCTGATCGCCATGCCGCTGGCCGTGATCACGGCCAACGATATCGGCATCCAGGGCGCCTACAACGCCGACTTCAACGCCTTCTTCAACGGCAACGTGGCCGGCATCGCGGGCATTCTGTTCGCGCTGGTGTGGACCCTGGTGGCCCGCCCCTTCGGCACCAGGGCCGCGGTACGCAGGCTGGTGCGCGCCAGCTGGGGCGATATCGCCCGCAATGCCACCGGGCGCGAGCCGGGCGAGCACGCGCATCTGCGTGCCCGCATGCTGGACCGCCTGGCGCAACTGGTGCCGCGGCTGGCGGCCAGCGAGGATGAAACCACCGGCGACGGCTTTACCGAAGTGCGCGTGGAGCTCAGCACGCTGGCGCTGCAGCGTGAACTGCCCGCGCTGGCGCCGGAGCACCAGCACTCGGTACGGCGCGTGCTGCAGGGCGTTGCCAGCTACTACCAGGCACGCCTGGATGCCCGTGCCGACACGCCGCCGCAAGTGCTGCGCGACCGGCTGGCCAAGGCGATCCGCAAGGTTGCCTCGCGCGCCGACCAGGCTTCGCGCGAAGCCTTTGCCGCGCTGGTGGAAATGCACGTCGCGCTGTTTTCGGCGGCACCCTTGGCAATGAGCGCGGCTGGTGCCTTGCCCGCGGGCCAGGCGGCAGACCCAATGAGCAAGCAAGCGAGCAACGAACAATGAGTGGTGAAGTCGACGTCTATGGTGTGTTTGTCCCGAGCCTGCTGGCGTGGATGCTGGTGGCGTTCCTGATCACCGCTTGCGCGCGTGCCGTGCTGGCGCGTGTGGGTTTTTATCGGCTGGTCTGGCACCGGTCCCTGTTCAATCTGGCGTTATATGTGATCGTCCTGGGTGGCATCGTCTACCTGGCCTATCGGCTGCAGTCATGAAACTGAATCTTCGTACGCTTGGACCCATCGTCCTTACCCTTGTCGTCACCGCGGTCGCGGTCGTCGTCGTCAAGCACCTGTGGGACTACTACACGGTGGCGCCATGGACCCGCGACGGCCATATCCGCGCAGACGTGGTGCAGATCGCGCCGGACGTGTCCGGGCTGGTGACCAAGGTCCTCGTCAAGGACAACCAGCGCGTGCAGCGCGGACAGCCGTTGTTCGAGATCGACCGCGACCGCTTCGCGCTGGCCTTGCAGCAGGCGCAGGCCACGGCGGCGGCGCAAAGCGCCATGCTCGCGCAGGCGCGCCGTGAAGCCCGCCGCAGCCAGACCCTGTCCGAGGTTGTCTCCAAGGAAGTGGTGGAAGAAGGCCTGGCCAAGGTCCAGCAAGGGGAAGCGGCGCTGGCGCAGGCGCAGGCCGCGGTCAACCTCGCCAAGCTCAACCTGGAACGCACCAGCGTGCTCAGCCCGGTCGACGGCTACCTGAACGACCGGCTGCCGCGCCTGGGCGACTACGTCAACACCGGCCGCCCGGTGCTGTCGATGGTGGATGCGAATTCCTTTCACGTGGAAGGCTACTTCGAAGAAACCAAGCTGCACGGCATCCATATCGGCAATCCGGTGGACATCCGCATCATGGGCGAATCCCGCGTGCTGCATGGCCACGTGCAGAGCATTGCCGCCGGCATCGAGGATCGCGACCGCACCAACGGCTCTAACCTGCTGCCGAATGTGAACCCGACGTTCAACTGGGTCCGCCTCGCGCAACGCATCCCGGTGCGCATCGCGCTGGACGAGCCGCCCGCCGACTTGCGCATGGTCGCAGGCCGTACCGCTACCGTATCGGTGCGCGAGCCCTCGGCCCGGGACAAGGCGCAGGCCGGGCCGGAAGGCCAGAAGGATCAGAAGGACAAGCTCGCGCTGGCCGCCAAGGGAGCCGCCAGCCAGGGAGGCGCGCAGTGAACACGTTGCGCAAAGCCCTGCTGCCGGCACTGGTGCCGCTGCTGTTTGCCGCCTGCACCACGGTCGGGCCCGACTACCATGTGCCGGACAACGCCGCCGTGAAGGCGCAAGCGGCCAACGGCCCGCTGCTCGGCACGAACAACCCCGCCGTATCGATTGCCGAGGTGCCCGATGGCTGGTGGCGCCTGTATGACGATCCGAAGCTCGACCAGCTGGTGCAGCAGGCGCTTGTTGCCAATACCGATTTGCGCGTGGCCGCGGCCAACCTGAAGCGCGCCATCGCGGTCTACCACGAGGTGGAGGCAGAGAACCTGCCGGGAGCCGGGCTCTCCGCCAGCGCGGAACGCGGGCAGATCGCCGGCGAGCCGCTGCTCAAGGAAGAGAAGATTCCGGTGATGAACTTTGGCGATGTCGGCTTCAAGGTTTCCTACCTGATCGACTTCTTCGGCAAGCTGGCGCGCGCGGATGAAGCGGCGCTGGCCGGCGCGCAGGCCAGCCAGGCGGCACTCGACCAGGCCCGTGTCGGCGTGGTGGCCGAAACCGTGCGCGCCTACGTGCAGGGCTGCGCCGCCACGCATGAACTGACCGTGGCCGAGCATCAGCTGGAGTTGCAGCGCCGCGGCGTCGAGCTGGCCCGCAAGCTGGTCGATGCCGGGCGCGGGCAGCCGGTGGACCTGCTGCGCTCACAGGCGCAGGCCGACGTGCTGCGCGCGGCCTTGCCGCGCTTCAAGGCCGAGCAAGAGGGCGCGGCGTACCGCTTGGCGGTGATGCTGGGCAAGCCGCCCAGCGCCACATCGCAGGCGGAGTACGCCTGCCACGAAGAACCCAGGCTGCGCCAGGCGCTGCCCGTGGGCGACGGCGCCGCGCTGCTCAAGCGCCGGCCCGACGTGCGCCAGGCCGAGCGCGAACTCGCCTCGGCCACGGCCAAGATCGGCGTTGCCACGGCGGATCTGTACCCGTCCATCCGCATCGGCGCCTCCGCCGGCTTCACCGGCATCCTTGACCACCTTGGCCAGGCACCGACCGCGCACTGGGGCTATGGCCCGCTGATCACCTGGAACATCCCGACCAGCGGCACGCGTGCCCGCATCCACGGCACCGAAGCCGGCGCCGAAGCGGCGCTCGCCCACTTCGACGGCGTGGTGCTCAAGGCGCTGCGCGAAACGCAGTCGGCGCTGAGCAGCTACACGCGGGAGCTGGAGCGCACCCAGGCGCTGCGCGATGCCCGCGACAAGGCCAGTGAAGTCGCGCGGCAGAACCGCCAGCTCTACCAGGCCGGGCGCTCGCCGTACCTGTCGAGCCTGGATGCCGACCGCACGCTGGCCAGCACCGAAGCGTCACTGGCGGCGTCGGAAAGCCAGGTCGCGCTGGACCAGATCAATCTCTTCCTTGCGCTGGGCGGCGGATGGCAAAATGCGCCCAAGGTCGAGTCGCGCACGATGAGCGAGCAGGCGCACTGAACGTGCATCGTGCGCGCGCTGGGCTGTCATCATGGTTAAAGCCATGCAAGCTGGCTTGCATGGCGGAAAGGAACACAAGCAGCATGTCCAACTTTTCTGGTTTTTCTGGTTTCTCTTCTGGTTTCTCTTATCCCTCCCTGCGGCAAGCGCTGTCCGTCGCGGTAGCCACGCTCGGCATCGTGGCATCGGGCGCTGCGATGGCGCAGGAGCAGACCCTGCGCGTCGGCACCGTCAGCGGCCCTGACGCGCAAGTCTGGCAGGTAGTGCAGAAGGTCGCCAAGCGCGAAGGACTCAACATCAAGGTCGTCGAGTTCAACGACTATGTGCAGCCCAACGCCGCGCTCGACGCCGGCGACCTCGACGCCAACAGCTTCCAGCATCAGCCTTACCTGGACAGCCAGGTGAAGCAGCGCGGCTACAAGATGGTCAGCGCGGGCTACACGTATATCTCTCCGCTGGGCATCTACTCGCAGAAGCTGAAGTCGCCCAAGGACCTGCCGCAAGGTGCCAAGGTCGCCGTGCCCAACGATCCCTCCAACGAGAACCGCGCGCTGCTCCTGCTGGCCGCGCAAGGCGTGATCAAGCTCAAGAGCGGCGTTGGTACCAACGGCGTCAACGCCACGCCGCTGGACGTGAGCGACAACCCGAAAAAGCTGAAGCTCGTCGAGCTCGACGCCGCGCAACTGGCGCGCTCGCTGCCCGACGTGGCCGCAGCGGTGATCAACACCAACTACGCGCTCGCCGCCGGCCTGCAGCCCACCCGCAACGCCATCGCGCTGGAAGACATCCACAGCCCGTACGCCAACATCATCGCCGTGCGCACCCAGGACAAGGACAAGCCGTGGGTGAAGAAGCTGGTCGCCGCTTACCAGTCGGAAGAGGTACGGCAGTTCATGAAGAACGAGTTCAAGGGTGCAATGGTGCCGTCATTCTGATCGGGCAGGTGGCCGAGGACATGGAGTTGTCCCGGTAGCCGTCCCGGTTGCGCAGACCTGACACTCAAGCCCTTTCGGATCGCAAGGTCCGAAGGGGCTTTTTGTTTGTGGCCGGCCGCTATTCCCGTGGCATGAACGTGATGTTGACGCCGGGGGGCGCCACGCCGTTCTCGTCGCGCGGCAGCGGGTCGGATCGCTCCACCGCGCGCAGCACGGCGTTGTCCCAGCCGGCATTGCCGCTGGACTTGGTGAGCCGCACCGACAGCAGCGAGCCATCCGGCGCCATGCGCACCGCGACCACCGCGGCCGGGTTGCCGGCGATCTCTTCGGTAAAGATGATGTTCGGCTTCACGCGGCGCCGCACGCGGTCCGCGTAGCCGGGCGAGGCGTTGCCGCCAGCACCGGCACCGGTGCCCGCGCGGCTGCCTACGCCACCTGTGGTGGGAGCGCTGTTGGCCATGGCCTGCAGGCGCGCTAGTTCGCTCTGGCGCTGCTGCTTCAAGGCCGCCTGGCGCTCCGCCTCTCGCGCCTTGCGCTCGCGCTGGTCGGCCTGCCTGGCCTCCTCGGCCGCGGCCGCCTGCTTGCGCTTCTGAGCCTGCAAGGCGATGTCGGCGTTGTCGTCCGGCTCCGGCTTCAACACGGGCTGCGGTTCCACGGGCGTCGGCTGGACCACCGGCTGGGGCTGCGCAATCTCGGGCACGGTGTCCCATAGCTCCGCCTCCACGCCGGCCGGCGTGCGGCTCTGCCAATGCACCCCGTAGTAAAGCATCAAGCCCAGCAGCAGATGCATGAACAGAGCCAACAGGAAACACTTCAGCGTTCCTCGCTCCTGCACCTGTTGATACGGATGGGCGATGGTCATCATGACGCGCGGCAGGCCACGGACGGGCGATGCATAGTCAGTGCTGTGTCACTCTGGAATCACTCTCACATCCCTGTGAAAGGAGACGGTGCAATGCTTTGTGCGCGACCCCGCGCATGGCATCCACTGCATGCAGCTTAGGTCGGCATCGTTGCGGTAGGCAAGCGGGATTCTCTGCGGCGGGATGCGCCGAGGGTGGAGCGTAGATCCGGCGAGGGTAGCGAAAGCGCATGTACCAGGCCAGCCCATGATGATCCACCAGATCGCAGGAGAGCGATCATGGCCAAGGGGGCCGTTTTCACGATGAGGCTCGGGCCTGAATGGCGTGCAGCGGCCCCCGGTGTTTGCTGATTGCCTGCGATCGGGAGCGATGGAAATCGATCGCGAGAAAGCAGAAGCCCCAAAAGCAAAACCCCTCCCGATCTTGCGATCGGGAGGGGTTTTTGTTGTAGCCCGTTTCCAGGCTTCAACGAATATGGTGGCGAATCAGGGACTCGAACCCCGGACCTGCGGATTATGATTCCGTCGCTCTAACCAACTGAGCTAATTCGCCGAACAAGACCGAGATTATACATGGCATTTTGAGGCTGTCAACACCACTTCTTCAAAAAGTTTTGAGGGCGTCGAATAGCACGGCATGCACCCTGCAGCCTGCAAAAAAAACGGCGGACCTTGCGGCCCGCCGGTGGAGCGACTGACTACCGGATCAGTCGTGCATGAGACTGGTGCCCTGGACGACGGGCCGGCTCACGCGCTTTCAGTCGTTGGCGTAGATATCCACGTCCTTGGTTTCGCGGATGAACAGCGAGCCGAGGACCAGGGTGACGCCCGCGATGATGATCGGGTACCAGAGGCCGTAGTAGATGTTGCCGTTCTGCGCCACCAGCGCGAAGGAGATGGTGGGCAGCAGGCCGCCGAACCAGCCATTGCCGATGTGATACGGCAGCGACATGGATGTGTAGCGGATCCGGGTCGGGAACATCTCCACCAGCATGGCCGCGATCGGGCCGTACACCATGGTCACGTAGATCACCAGGATGACGAGGACCACCAGCACCATGATGGTGTTCATCTGCGCGGGGTCCGCCTTGGTCGGGTAGCCGGCCGAGGCCATCGACTCGCCCACCTGCTTCTTGAACGCAGCGATCTGCTTCTTGCTCGCATCGTCGAAGCTGTGGCCAGCCGGTACCAGCGAGGCGTTGAAGGAAGCGATCTCCTTGTCGCCGATCTTCACCGAGGCCACGGTGCCGGCCGGAGCTTCCACCACTTCATAGCTGGCCGAAGCTTGTGCCAGGGTCCGCTTGACGATGTCGCAGGAGCTGCGGAAATCGATTTCGCGGGCGATCGGGCTGCCCTGGAAGGAGCATTGCTTCGGATCCGCGGTCACCACGATCTGGGCACTTTGCTGCGCGCGCTCCAGGGCCGGGTTGGCGTAGTGGGTCAGGGCCTTGAACAGCGGGAAGTAGGTCAGCATCGCCAGCGCGCAGCCGGCCATGATGATCCACTTGCGCCCGACCTTGTCCGACAGCGAGCCAAAGAAGATGAAGAAGGGCGTGCCGATCACCAGGGCGCCCGCGATCAGCAGGTTGGCGGTGGTGGCGTCGACCTTGAGCACCTGGGTCAGGAAGAACAGCGAGTAGAACTGGCCGGTGTACCAGACCACGGCCTGGCCGGCGGTCAGGCCTATCAGCGCCAGGATCACGATCTTCAGGTTGCGCCATTGGCCGAACGCTTCGGTCAGCGGGGCCTTGGAGGTCTTGCCTTCGGCCTTCATCTTCTGGAAGGCGGGCGATTCGCTCATCGACAGGCGGATGTAGACCGACACGCCGAGCAGCAGGATCGAGACCAGGAACGGAATGCGCCAGCCCCAGACTTCAAAGTTGGCGCCCGTCATGTTGCGGCACACCAGGATCACGATCAGCGACAGGAACAGGCCGAGCGTGGCGGTGGTCTGGATCCAAGCGGTATAGGCACCGCGCTTGCCGTGCGGCGCGTGCTCGGCCACGTAGGTGGCGGCACCGCCGTACTCGCCGCCGAGCGCCAGGCCCTGCAGCATGCGCAGCCCGATCAGGATGATCGGGGCGGCCCAGCCGATGGTGGCAAATCCCGGCAGCAGGCCCACGATGAAGGTCGAGGCCCCCATGATCAGGATGGTCACCAGGAAGGTGTACTTGCGCCCGATCATGTCGCCCAGGCGGCCGAACACCAGCGCGCCGAACGGCCGCACGATGAAGCCGGCGGCAAAGGCCAGCAGGGCGAAAATGAAGGCGGCGGTTGGATCGAGGCCGGAGAAGAACTGCTTGGCGATGATGGCCGCCAGCGAACCGTAAAGATAAAAGTCGTACCACTCGAACACCGTCCCGAGCGAGGAGGCAAAGATCACCTTCCTCTCTTCGGGCGTCATCGCCGAGCCCTGCGCTGTGCCTCCGGGCATTGCCACGTTCTGTGCGTTAGCCATTGTCTCCTCCGTTTGTGATCGGAACTTTCAGGTTGGCGGCCGGCGCGCACGCGTTCTCTGGCGGGCGCGCGACAACCTCCTAAGTTGCAATGGATTGTGGGAGGCGAAACTTACTGCGTTCTGACAATTTCGGCCGAATTCGCCACTAAACGCTCGGGGTATACGCTAGGCAAAAAGATGGCTTGGTGGTGCTGCGCTGCGGTGCGAAGGGTCTCTGGAGGGCTTGCGAAAATCAGCTTCGAGCGCCAGGGCCGGGCTTCTTGCTATGCAGCATCGTCATGTTGGCGGGCAGGCACGGGCAGCCCGCCGGTGTCATCGCTCTCATCGCGGTTCATGCGCCAGGCATAGATTGCCGCCATCAGGACGTAGACGATCAGCGCACCCTGCGCACCAACCCAGAACGAGAAGGGCCAGCCGAAGAAATTGAAGCGCAGCTCGCGGGCATACCAGGCGACCACGAAGGTGACGATGAACCAGATCGACAGCAACGCGGCAATCCAGCGCAGGTTGCGATGCCACGCGCGGCGCTCGGACTGATCGGCCTGGTCGCGCCCGCCGCGCGCGTGGTCGGGGTTGGTCATGCAGGCTCCAGGGGGGATGGCCGGCGCAGCGTGATGCGAAAGCACGCGCCGGCCAGGCGCGGCTCCGTCTGGTAGACGTGGTCGAGGATGCTGACATCGCCGCCATGCTGCTGCACGATCTCGCGCACGATGGCCAGGCCCAGGCCGCTGCCCTGGGTCTTGGTGCCGAGCACGCGGTAGAACCGTTCCATCACGCGCTCGCGTTCGGCCACCGGGATGCCGGGGCCGGTGTCTTCCACTTCGAGGTACGCGAAGGGCTCGAACGCATCCGCGCTGACGCGCACGGTAGCGCGGCCATCGGCCGGCGTGTAGCGGATGGCGTTGTCGATCAGGTTGTTGAGCATCTCGGTAAGCATCAGGCGATTGCCTTGCACCATCACCGGGTGGTCGTCGGCATCCACACCGAGGTCGATGCGGCGCGCCCACGCCTGCGGCAGCCAGTCCTTGACCACCTCGCGCGCGAGCGCGGCCAGGTCCAGCGGCGCCATGCTGCCGGCGCCGGCCAGGTTCTCCATGCGCGCCAGCGACAGCAACTGCGTCACCAGGTGGGCCGCGCGCTCTGAGCTGCCGGCGATCTGCGCCAGCGACTTGCGCAGCTCCTCGGGCGATTGCTCGCGCTGCGCCAGTTCCGCCTGCATGCGCAGCCCGGCCAGCGGCGTCTTCATCTGGTGGGCGGCATCGGCGATAAAGCGCTTCTGCGTCTGCACGGAAACGTCGAGCCGCGCCAGCAGGTCGTTGAACGAGGCCACCAGCGGCGTGATTTCCTGCGGCGCGGCGCGCTCGTCGATGGGGCTGGTGTCGCCGGGGTTGCGTGCGCGGATGCGCTGCTGGATCGAAGTCAGCGGGGCTAGCCCGCGCGTGAGGCCGAACCACACCAGCACCACCGCCAGCGGCAGGATCACGAACTGCGGCAGGATCACGCCCTTGATGATTTCATTGGCCAGCCGCGCGCGCTTGTCGAGCGTCTCGCCAACCTGCACCAGCACCGGCTGCGCGTCGCCCGCCTGCTTCAGGTCGACGTAGGTGTAGGCCACGCGCACGTCGTTGCCCGCGATGCGGTCGTCGCGCAGCGAGACCAGCCCGGCGTGGCCGCGATCGTCCTCGCCGGGCAGCGGCATGTCGTTGTCCCCGGCGACGAACTCGCCGTGCGTGCCCACCACCTGGTAGTAGATGTTGTCGGTTTCATCGGCGCGCAGGATTTCGCGCGCGGACAGTGGCAACTGCAGCGTGACGCGCCCGTTGACCTCGCGCACCTGCTGCGACAGCACGATGGCGCTGGCCTCCAGCGAGCGGTCGAAGGGCCCGTTGGCAATGGACTTTGCCACCAGGTAGGTCACGGCAATGCTCATCGGCCACAGCAGCAGCAGCGGTGCCAGCATCCAGTCCAGGATTTCACCGAACAGCGAACGCGGCGACGGATGGCCCGCGCTGTCTTCAAGGTGCGGCAGGGCGTCGGCCAGCGTTTCGTCGCTGACGATCTCATCGGGCGGGGAGGGCGTGGGGGGGGGGGGGGGGGGGGGGGGGGGG
>NZ_JBXAOE010000049.1:0-47256 GCF_058802485.1 Cupriavidus sp. GW822-FHT02D05
ATCGATGCTCTGACTCTTCCGCTGGTCGGCTCCCCTCTCCCACTTGTGGGAGAGCAGCCGGGGGAGAGGGCGGGCGCTCGCAAGAGCGCGAGATCTCATTGACCGTGCCTCAATCTCCCTCTCCGGACGCCAGCACCTGCTGGCTCTCGCGTTTGGCCTCCGTGCCGCTCGCGTGCTCACGTCCCTCGCGCCGTGCCTGCCGCCGTTCCTTGCGGTTCATATACCAATAGTGCGCGCGATCCAGGTAGAGATACACCACGGGCGTGGTGAACAGCGTCAGCGCTTGCGACAGCACCAGTCCCCCCACCATCGCAAAGCCCAATGGCCGCCGCAGCTCCGAGCCAGCGCCATGCCCGAGCATCAGCGGCAGTCCGGACAGCAGCGCGCACATGGTGGTCATCATGATCGGCCGGAAGCGCAGCAGGCACGCCTGGTAGATGGCTTCTTCCGGTTTCATGCCGTGGTCGCGCTCGGCGGTGAGCGCGAAGTCGACCATCATGATGCCGTTCTTCTTGACGATGCCGATCAGCAAGATGATGCCGATCAGCGCGATCACGCTGAGGTCATAGCCGCCGGCCAGCAGGATCAGCAGCGCGCCCACGCCGGCAGACGGCAGGGTGGAGAGGATGGTGAGCGGGTGGATGTAGCTTTCGTACAGCAGCCCCAGCACGATATACACGGCGACCAGCGCGGCGGCGATCAGGTAGGGCTGCGAGGCAAGCGAGGCGCCGAAAGCCTGTGCCGTGCCTTGGAACGAGCCGGAGAGTGTCTGCGGGCGGCCCATGCCGGACAGCGTGCTGTTGATGGCCTTGACGGCATCGCCCAGCGCCACGCCCTTGGCCAGGTTGAATGAGATCGTGACGGCCGGGAACTGCCCCTGGTGGCTGATCGACAGGTAGGCGGTGCTGTCGGTGTCGATCTTGACGAAGGTGGACAGCGGCACTTGCTCGCCGGTCAGCGGCGAGGTCACATACAGCTTGCTGAACAAGCGCGGGTCGTCCTGCAGCGCTGGCGTGGCTTCCAGGATCACGTGGTAGCTGTTGATCTGGGTGAAGTACTGCGCGACCTGGCGCTGCCCGATCGCGTCGTACAGCGTGGAGTCGATCAGCGCGGGCGTGATGCCGAAGCTCGAGGCGCGTGCGCGGTCGATGGTCAGGCGCGCCGCTGCCGCGGCGTTCTGCTGGTCGGACGCCACGTCAGCGAGCTGGGGCAGGGCGCGCAGGCGCTCCAGGATGCGCGGCGCCCACTGGTTGAGCTCGTCCAGGTTGGAGTCCATCAGCGTGTACTGGTATTGCGTGCGCGACAGCCGCCCGCCCACGTTGATGTCCTGCCCGGCCTGCAGGAAGAGGTTGGCGCCCTGCACCTGCGCCAGCTTGGGCCGCAGCCGCGCGATCACTTCGTCGGCGCTGACGGTGCGGCCCGCGTCCTTGGGTTTCAGGCTGATGAAGAAGTTGCCGGTGTTGAGCGTATTCTGCCCGCCGGTCATGCCCACCGCGGCGACATCGGGGTCGGCACGCACGATATCGGCAAGCTGCACCATGCGCGCGTTCATCGACTTGAACGATGCGTCCTGCGCGGACTCCGCGATGCCAAACATAAAGCCGGTGTCCTGCTGCGGGAAGAAGCCCTTGGGTATGTAGATGAACAGCGCCACCGTGGTGGCGACCGTGGCGATGAACACGCACAGGGTGAAGAACTGGTGGCGCATCACCACGTCCAGTCCGCGCTTGTAGCTCGCCAGCATGGCGTCGAAGCCATGCTCGAACCACTGGTAGATGCGGCCGTGATGATGGCCGCGCGGCGGGGTCAGGTAGCGCGAGCACAGCATCGGCGTGAGCGTCAGCGAGACCAGCACCGATACCACGATGGTGAGCGTGACTGTCACGGCGAACTCGCGGAACAGCCGCCCCACGATGCCGCCCATCAGCAGCAGCGGTATGAACACCGCCACCAGCGAGACCGAGATCGACACGATGGTGAAGCTGATTTCGGCGGCGCCCTTGAGCGCGGCTTCCATGGGCTCCATGCCGTCTTCCACGTGGCGGTAGATGTTCTCCAGCATCACGATGGCATCGTCCACCACGAACCCCACCGCAATGGTGAGCGCCATCAGCGACAGGTTGTCGCGGCTGTAGCCCAGCAGGTACATGCCGCCGGCGGTGCCCATCAGCGCCAGCGGCACGGTCACACTGGGAATCACCGTGGCGGCCACGTTGCGCAGGAACACGAAGATGATCATCACCACCAGCGCGATGGTGAGCATCAGCGTGAACTCCACATCGGCCACCGAGGCGCGGATGGTCTGGGTGCGGTCGGCCAGTGTGTTGACGTTGACGGTGGGCGGGATCGCGGCCTGCAGGCGCGGCAGCGCGGCGCGGATGCGGTCCACGGTCTCGATCACGTTGGCGCCCGGCTGCTTGGTGATGGCCAGGATGATGGCGCGCCCGTTGTGAAAGGTGTTGTCCGCCGGCGCGGCGGCGCCGGCAAAGCCCCAGCCGGCCAGCTTGGCGTTCTCCGGCCCGTCCACCGCGACGCCGACATCGCGCACGCGCACCGGCGCGCCGTTGCGGTAGGCCAGCACCATGTCGTTCCACGCCGCCGCCTTGGTGACCTGGTCGTTGGTGTAGACGTTGAAGGCCTTGGTGGCGCCATCGGTGCTGCCGGTGGGCTGGTTGACCGTGGTGGCGGCAATCACGCCGCGCAGGTCTTCCAGGCTCATGCCCATGGCCGAGAGCTTCTGCGGATCCACCTGGATGCGCACCGACGGCTTTTGCTGGCCGCCGATGTTGACCAGCCCGACGCCGGAGATCTGCGAGATCTGCTGCGCCAGCACATTGTCGGCGAAGTCGTTGACCTCGGTCAGCGGCAGCGTGTCGGACTGCACCGCCAGCACCAGGATCGGCGAATCGGCCGGGTTGATCTTGCGGAAGGTGGGGGGCGTGGGCAGGTTGCTGGGCAACTGGCCGCTGGCGGCGTTGACGGCGGCCTGCACGTCCACGGCGGCGGCATCGATGCTGCGGTTGAGGTCGAACTGCAGCGTGATCTGGGCGTTGCCCTGCGCGCTGGTCGACGTCATCTGCGTGAGCCCGGCGATCAGCGAGAACTGCCGCTCCAGCGGCTGCGCCACGTTCGACGCCATGGTCTCCGGGCTGGCGCCGGGCAAGTTCGCCGACACCTGGATGGTGGGGAAATCCACCTGCGGCAGCGGCGCGATAGGCAGCAGCGGCCACGCGGCCACGCCGACCAGCAGCACGGCCAGCGCCAGCAGCGAGGTGCCGATCGGGCGCTTGATGAAGGTCGCGGAAATGCTCATGGCCGTGCATTCCCGGCGCGGTTTGCCGGGGCTGCGGCGGCAGGCGCGGAGGCGGGCGCTGCGCCGGCATCCGCTATGGTGGTGGCCGCGGTCGTCTCGTTCACGCGGGTGCCGGGCTTGAGCTTGTACTGCCCGTCCACCACGACCCGCTCGTCGACCGCCAGCCCCTTGGCCACGACGGCCTTGCCGTCCTGGGTCTCCGCCACCTCGATTGCCCGGGACGCAACCGTATGGTCCGCCTGCACCACATAGACATAGGTGCCGGTCTGGCCGCGTTGCACGGCGGCGGCCGGGATGGTCAGCGCCTGGTCGCGCTCGCCGAGCACCAGCCGCGCATTGACGTACTGGCCGGGCCACAGCGTGTGCGAGGGATTGGGAAAACGCCCTTTCAGCTGGATGGTGCCGGAGGTGGTGTCGATGGTGTTGTTGAGCAGGATCAGCTTGCCTTGTCCCAGCAACTGGCCGCTGGCGCGCTCGCTGGCCTCGACCGCGAGCGGCGCGCCGCTGGCCTGCATGGCGCGATTGATGCGCTGGAATTCGCCGTCGGGCAGCGTGAATACCACGTCGATCGGGTCGATCTGGCGGATCACCACCAGGCCGTTGGCGTCGGCGGCGTGGACGATATTGCCCGGGTCGACCAGGCGCGCGCCAACGCGCCCGGACAGCGGCGCGGTGATGGTGGTGTAGTCGAGCTGCACGCGAGCGACGTTGACCAGCGCTTCGTCGGTCTTCACCGCGGCGGCTAGCTGCGCTACCTGCGCGCGCTGGGTATCCAGCGTCTGCTGCGTGGTGGCGTTTTCCTTGATGAGGCCCTCGTAGCGTTGCAGGTCGAGGCGCGCATTGGCTAGCTGCGCTTCGTCACGCGACTTTTGCGCCATGGCTTGCTGCAGCTGCGCCTGGAACGTGCGCGGGTCGATCTGCGCCAGCAACTGCCCGGCCTTGACGTCCTCGCCTTCGACAAAGCCGACGCGGTCGAGCTGGCCGTCCACGCGTGGCTTGACCGTCACCGTGGCCATCGCCTGCACCGTGCCGACGCCAGCCAGGCCGATCGGCACGTCCTCGCGCTTGACCTGTGCGCTGGTCACGGATACCGCCGGCGCTGGCGGCGCTGCCCCGCGCGGCGCCACCATGCGCTTGAGCGGGCCGGCGGCGAACCACGCCACGGCTGCCAGCATGAGCACGGCCAGGCCGATCAGGACGGGGTTGCGGCGGGAGAACTGGGTCGCCATGGATTGCCTTGGATGTGGTCTGCCGATGTGGATCGGGGAATCAGGGAATCAGGGAATCAAGAGATCAGGGTTGCGCCAGCGCGTCGCTTTGCCAGCCGCCGCCGATCGCCTTGACCAGCGCCACGCTGGCTGCAAGCTCCCGGCCACGCAACTGGATCGCGGTCCGTTCGTTAGACAAGGAAAGGGCCTGTGCCGTTACCACCGAGAGGTAGGAAGCGGTGCCAGCGCGGTATTGCGCCAGGCTCACGCGCTCCGCCACGCGGGCGGCATCCACCGCATGGTCCTGCACCACCACTTCCTGGTCGAGCACGCGCAGCGCCGAGAGGTTGTCTTCCACCTCCTGCATGCCGCTGAGCACGGTTTGCCGGTACGCCGCGACCGCCCCGTCGTAGGCCGCCACGGCCTGGTCGTTTTGCGCGTTGCGCAGCCCGCCGTCGAAGATGGTGCCGGCCAGCGTCGCGCCCAGCGACCACACCCGGCCGGGCGGCCCGAACCAGTTGGCCAGGCTGCCGCTGCTGGCGCCGCCCACCGCGGAGAGCACCAGCGACGGGAAGTACGCAGCGCGCGCCACGCCGATATTGGCATTGGCCGCCGCCATGCGGCGCTCGGCCGCCGAGATGTCGGGGCGGCGCTCCAGCAGCGCCGAAGGCAGCCCCGGTGGCACAGCCAGCGGGCGCATCGAAAACGCCTCTGGCGCCAGCGTGAACTCGGCGGGCGCGCGCCCCAGCAGCACGGCGATGGCATGCTCCAGCTGGTTGCGCTGCACGTCGAGGTCGATCGCCTGCGCTTGCGCTGCGTTCAGCGTGACCTGCGCCAGCGCCACGTCGCCCGCGGTGGCCACTCCCGCGCGGAACTGGCTCTGGGTCAGCTTGAGGGAGTCCTCGTAGGCGGCCAGCGTGCGCGCATAGAGCGTCTTGAGTACATCGGTGACGCGCAACTGGATATAGTCCTGCACCAGCTCGCCCTGGATCGTCAGGCGCGCGGCGGCGAGGTCGGCGGCACTGGCCTGCGCGTTGTCGCGGGCCGCTTCGATGCTGCGCCGCACTTGGCCCCACAGGTCGATCTCCCAGCTGGCATCGAGGTTGGCCGAATGGGTGTTGGACACAGTCTGGATGCCCAGCGTGCTGGTGCGCGCGCGCCCCACTCCCACGCCAGCGCCGAGCGTGGGATACAAGCCGGCCCGCGCCGCCTGCGCCAGCGCGCGGGATTGCCGGTACTGGGCCTCGGCCTGGCGCAGGCTCTGGTTGGCTGCGTTGGCTTGCCCCACCAGCTCATTCAGGCGGGCATCGTCGAAGCCCGCCCACCACGCCTGTGTCAGATCCACCGGACGGGGCTCGGCGACCTTCCATTGGTGATCGTCCGGCACGGCCTCGCGATACGCGGCGGGGGTCTCGACCGGGGGGCGCTGATAGTCCGGCCCGACCGCGCAGCCGCCCACCCAGGCAGACGCCAGGGCGATGCAGAGCAGGCGCGGCGAGACCAAACGCGCGGCGTTCATGAGGGCGAGAAGCAAGCGATAGTCATGAAGGGCTTTTGTGAGGCGATGCCGTTGTTTGTCGTTTCCTGCTCGGGCTGGCGGGTTGGTTTCCGCGCGCACGCACGCCGCCTGAGCGGCGTCGCGCGGGCGGGTCTTATGGCAAGGATAGTGCGGCGCGGGAATGTGTGAAACGCGCTGCGCATTACTGAATATTTCACTCGCTTACGCCGATGCGCCGGGCGGCGCCACGGCTTGCGCCGCCAAGTGAAGCGCGAAATACACCCACGGATGCGGCAAGCGGCGGGCGCGCGTGCCTGTTACGGTATCTTGCAGCGGGTGGATGTCGGGTGGATGCCGGCTTGTGCAGCGCGGCAAAAGGCGAGCCAGCATCAGCGCCGCAGAGGACGCCACGGCGCCGCGCGAGCGGCCAAGGGCGGGCTGCCGCAGCCTGTTGTAATCTTGTGTAATTGTGCGCCAGCGAGCCCCGGCGGGTTGCATTTGCTGCGCCTGCCGCGTAGAAAGTAGGTGTCAGGCGGCCGCGGCGGAAGGACTGCGGCAATCCGCACGGCCGGCTGACGCATATATCGACATGACATCTGGACGACGAGCGGGAAGGCGTGGCCATGGAGACCGATCAAGAAAGCACACTGACGTACGCGCTGCTGACCGTGCCAGCGCGTGCCGCCATCTGCCGCGCGCTGCTGGAGGCGGGCGAAGCCGGCATGCCGGCGTTCGACCTGGCCGGCGTCGCAGGGCTGAGCCTGCCGCGCGCCAGTCACCATTTCAATGAGCTGATGCAGGCCGATGTGCTGGCCCTGGTCGTGCGTGACCGGCAGGTGATCTATGTGCTCAAGGCCCGCCGCGCGGTGAGCCTGGCGCTGGAGTATCTCGACAGCAGCGGGCTGTAACAGTCCGGCGGCCAGCATGGCTGCAGCCAGCGGCTGCTAAAATGCGCCCCTGCGCGCCAAGGGCCTCCTGTTGTCCAGGTGGCCCTTTTCGTTTTGACGTTTCCCCAGCACGAAGTCTCCCACCCATGTCAGCCCTGGAACGTTTGTTTGTTGCCCTGGAAGAGCACGGTTGGGCCGTGTCCGACGACCTCATCGACACCACGCTGGCGGCGCGGCTGCATGCCGAGAGCCGCGCGGCGTGGCAGGCCGGCCTGTTCCATCCGGCCCGCATCGGGCGGGGCGAAGCCACCGCCCGCGACGCGGGCATTCGCGGCGATTCGATCCTGTGGCTCGACGACGCGCCCGCCGGCGCGGCCAGGGCGGATTTCCAGGCCTGGGCTGCGGGTTTGCGCGAGGCCTTGAACGAGCGCTACTTCCTGGGCTTGAAGCGCGAGGAATTCCACTTCTCGCACTATCCGGTCGGCACCGCCTACAAGAAGCACATGGACCAGCATCGCGCGACACTGCATCGCAAGATTTCGCTGGTGCTCTACCTCAATCCTGAATGGAGCGAGCGCGATGGCGGCGAACTCGCGCTCTACGGACAGGACGACGGCGCCACCGAGTTGCACCGCGTGCTGCCGCAGCGCGCGCGGCTGGTCGTGTTTCGCAGCGACCTGGTTCCGCACGAAGTATTACCCTGCCACAAGACGCGCTGGGCACTCACCGGCTGGTTCCGTACCGATCAGGCCTGAACCGCCCGAGCGGCATCAGCAGCGTAACCAGCACCCCGGGGAAAAGGCATGAGCACACGACCGAAGCCGCACGAAGACGACACCGCCGCTGGACAGTTTTCGGCCGAGCTCGAAACACTGCTCCGGTCGCATGCCATGCGGCGGCAACTGGTCAAGGGCGAGGTGCTGTTTACCTACGGCTCCAACCCGGACGCGCTCTTCTGCGTCGAGCGCGGCGCCATCAAGGTCAGCAGCACGGCGCAGAACGGGCGCGAGGCCGTGGTCAGCCTGCTGGAGCCCGGGCAGTGGTTCGGGGAGGTCTCGCTCTTCATCGACGCGCATCGCGTGTACGACACACGCGCCGCAGAGGCTAGCGAACTATTGGTGATTCCCGCCGCCACCTTCCATACGCTCGTCGCGCGCGAGCCGCGCTGGCTGATGGAGTTCACGCAACTGATCTGCCGGCGCTACCGCAGCGCACTGGAGTGGATCGACGAGGTGATCCTGATGCCGTTTCCGGTGCGGCTGGCGCGGCGCCTGCTTGCCGTCGAGCATGCGCACGCGCTGTCCACCCACGGCATGCCGGGTGTGCGGACATCCGGTGCCCCCGCCGCGCTCAAGCTCTCCCAGGAAGACCTGGGCCATATGCTTGGCGTGTCCCGCCAGAGCGTCAACCGGCAGCTCAAGGACTGGGAGAAGCAGGGCGTGCTGCGCCTGGAATACGGGCGCCTGACGTTATCCGACAAGGCGGCGCTGCAGGCCATCGCCAGCGAGTCCGCGCCTGGCACGTAGCGTGGGAGCTTGCGCTTCGTCGCAAGACTGAAATAACCGGCGGCTAAGATTGTGGCGGGGCCGGCCGATACTTTTCCCTTCGCGGGGATGGCAGGTTTTTTGACGAAATCCGTGTCTGCACGGCCCCGTCCCGATTGGCGGCGATGGCTGCTTCCTCCCCTTCCTCTGCTTCCTCCCTTTCGCGCCGCTTGTCAAAATAAACGATATATACTGTTTTGATACCACTGCGATCAAAACAGGAGGATGCATGGCAACGGTTTCGAATGGGCGCACGCGTGCGCCCGCGCCCGCCGCGGCGCAGAAAAGGGCAGCCACCGCAGTGAAGCGGCCGGTCACGCGCGCCAGTAAGACGGAGACGGCAGGCAAGGCTGCCAAGGCTGAAGCGGTCAAGACCGTGGCTGCCGCACCGAAAGCCGAGAAAGCAGAGAAGACTGAGAAGGCACAGAAGCCTGCCAAGGCCAAGGTCGTGCGCGACAGCTTCACCATGCCGGAGTGGGACTATGCCAAGCTGGCGGAACTCAAGCGGCGCTGCCTGAACGGCGGCGCGCACGTGAAGAAGAGTGAGTTGCTGCGGGCCGGGCTCAAGATGCTGGAGTCGCTGCCGGAGCGGCAATTGCTGGCCGTCGTGGCTCAGGTCGAGACCGTCAAGACGGGCCGGCCCGCCAAGCGCAAGGCGCGCGATGCGGCTTCCGGGCAGTAAAGCTGCGGCGTATATTGCGTGGCCCCCGGACGTATTCCGTCCAGGGGCGCGCCGTATTTTGCGGGTTTCGTGAATAGTTGATGACAGCCTCAACCATCCGCCGATTCGGTCGTTAAGATGGGCAGGGCTTACCAATCCTGAAGCCGGACCGGCAGGGCGCTGCCTTGCTGGTCCTTCGCTTTTCAGAGCCTTCACCATTTCTTGCCGGCGCCATCGTCATCCGCAGAATGAGTCTCTTCAGGCCGTCTTTCTGGTGCCCGTTTTCTGTGTTCGCCGTCGTCACGGTGCCGCTGGCCGAGCCGCCGCGTGAGCGGCCTCCGGGCGATACGTCCGCGCGCGGTGAAGCGAATCCAGATGCGCGGCGGGACCTCCTCACGGTGCCCACGCCTGCGGTCCGCTAGCGGGGCAGCAGCGGCCCTGCCGAGGCATCGTTTCGTTGCGCCGCAAGGCGGCTCATCGCCCTCTATATATCTGGAAAGGACTCGCAAAGCGCCTATAATTATGGTGCGTCGCACCAATTCGCCCGCTGCCATCCGACTGTACAGGATGGAACCATGCCCCCTGTCAACCTGAGGTAAATCCATGTTGCCGTGTGAGCGATGCAAGCGCCAGGCCGGCAGGCCAGGACACCTGCCGCCGCACGAGGACCTCGAGGCCGCGCGCGCCAATGCGCAGGCCCAGGACGGCGCCGCCTATGCCTACCGCTGCCGCCAGTGCGGCTACACGCTGGTGCTGCGTAGTCCCAGCCGGGAAGCGCCTGACTACTGGGCTCTGGAAGGCTGGGCGCCTTCCGCCTGAAGTTGGCGGGATACCGGCCCGTGCCCGGCGTGCCCGTTATTGTTCCCGCCACACCGCCGTGCCATCATTGCCTAGCCGCCTGTGACTTGCCTGGCCGCGCTGAATCCGACACCTCCCAAACGTAACGTCAGTAACGTCAGCAAATTCCCCGGATGGATTGGAGCGATATCAAGATCTTCCTGGCGATCGCCCGCGCCGGCACCCTGGGCGGCGCCGCGCGCGCGATCGGGCAGACCCAGCCGACCATGGGGCGCAGGCTGAAGGCGCTGGAGGATGCCGTCGGGCATGCCTTGTTCCAGCGCACCAGCGACGGCTACGTGCTGACCGATGAAGGGGCTGCCGTGCTCGCCCACGCGCAGCGTATCGAGGCAGAGGCGATTGCTTTCGAGCGCCAGCTGTCCGGCCAGGCACGGGAACTGGATGGCATGCTGCGGATATCGTCGTCCGACTGGTTTGGCGTGCACATGCTGACGCCGGTGATCGCGGACTTTATCCGCGCCCATCCACGCGTCGCGGTGGAACTGGTCACCGATGCGCGCTTGCTCAGCCTGGCACGCCGCGAGGCGGACCTGGTCTTTCGCATCCGCGCGTTCGACGAGGCCGATATCGTGCAGCGCAAGCTGATGCACATGGACTACGCGCTCTACTCGGCGCCCGGCGTGGCACCGCCGCGCGCGGGCGATGGCGAGGGCCATGCCCTGCTGACGCTGGATGCGGGCTTCGCGGACCTGCCCGACGTGGCCTGGATGCGCAAGCAGCTGCCGAACGCCCGGGTGGCATTCGGCAGCAACAGCCGCGAGGCGCAGGCCAAGCTGTGCGCGGCCGGCGCGGGGCTGGCTGTCCTGCCCTGCGCGCTGGCCGAGTGCCTGGGCGGGCTGCAGGCCATCGAATTGGGCGAGGCGCCACCGGGGCGCGACGTCTGGGTGGGCTATCACCGCGACCTGCGCCGCCTGCGGCGGCTGCGCGCCTTCCTGGATGCAACCATCGAGCGCCTGGGCAATCGCGCAGACGCTTAGTCCCCGGCAATCTCCACCACCAGCTTGCCCTTGGCTGTGCCTGTCTCGATGGCGCGATGCGCATCGATGGCGCTGTCGAGCGTGAAGTGCCGCGCATCGAGCCGCACGAAGAGCTTGCCCGCATCGGCCAGCCGCGCCGCTTCGCGCAGGATCTCGCCGTGGTGCGCGCGGCCCTTGCCGGTGAGCATTGGCATCAGCGTGAACACGCCCGAATACGTGGCTGCGCGAAACGATAGCGGCGCCAGCGCGTGCACGCCCCAGCCAAGGCAGCTCACCACATGGCCGCCATAGGTGCGCGCCGCGAGGAACGCATTGTCCAGCACCGAGCCGCCCACCGTGTCGTAGACCACGTCGAAGCCCTCGCCCGCAGTGTATTGGTCGACATACTGCGCGACTGATGTCGCGGCATGGTCGATCGCGGTGGCGCCATAGCCTTCGATGATCGCCTTCTGCGCGGCCGAGCCCGTGGCATATACCTGCGCCCCAAGCGCGTGGGCGATCTGCACCGCGATATGCCCCACGCCGCCGGCGCCGCCATGCACCAGCACCTTCTGGCCAGGCTGCACGCGCGCCCGGTCGACCAGGCCTTCCCACGCGGTGATGAACACCAGCGGCAACGCGGCGGCTTCGCGCATCGACAGCGCGGCGGGCTTGCGCGCGAGCAGGTCGGCATCGACTGCCGCGTACTGCGCTAGCGATCCTTGCAGGCCACCCACGCCACCGGTCATGCCATAGACCTCGTCGCCGGGCGCGAAGGCCGTCACGCCCGCGCCCACGGCTTCGACCACGCCGGCCAGGTCCAGCCCCAGCACGGCGGGCAAGGGGTGGCGGGCGTGCCCCGCCTGGCCGGCGCGGATCTTGGTGTCGAGCGGGTTGACGCCGCTGGCCAGGATGCGCACCAGTACCTGGCCGGGGCCGGCCACTGGCCTGGGAAGCTGGACGGGCGTGAACGGCGCGCCCGCGGATTCGACGATGAGGGCCTGCATGGTGGGGTGGGACATGATGCGCTCCGGATGGGTTGGCGATGAACTAGCGAGGGGTTTGAGACGGGTTGGTGTGACCATTCTTGGCCAGGCCGGCGCGCTCGTAAATCAACGCTTCTGTACTCTTGCCATGCAGTTTTGAATGGGGTGGCTTCTTGTCACGTCGCCATGGATGTGGGTGACGTTGAGCATTGCGCAGCAGGCGAAAGTGCCGCAGGCAACACCATGGGTGGAATACGATGATCCGACCCGGAGACATTGGACTGGTGATTCATGGGTAACTTTCATGTCGGCGAAATCCGTCCGGATTCCATCAGGACGCGAATAAAGATTTCGGCGCGCGGCCAGGCCCCATAACGATTTTCACGACTCCAGGGTAAACACGTATCAAGTCGTTGACTTGAAAACGCTACCCCCCGTCCCTATAATTAGCACTCGTTGGGCATGAGTGCTAACAGACCTCTCCCAGCGTACTAATTCTGCTGGCCGTCAGTGCTGGCGGTCATTTTTGTGAACCTGAAATCACTTTTTGTACCAAGGAGTCCGTATGAATCTGCGTCCTTTGCACGACCGCGTGATCGTGAAGCGTCTGGACAATGAAACCAAGACCGCTTCCGGCATCGTGATTCCCGACAACGCTGCCGAAAAGCCTGATCAAGGTGAAGTGCTCGCCGTGGGCCCCGGCAAGAAGGACGACAAGGGCGCTTCGATCGTCCTCGACGTCAAGGTGGGTGACCGCGTGCTGTTCGGCAAGTATGCCGGCCAGGCCGTGAAGGTGGATGGCCAGGAACTGCTGGTCATGCGCGAAGAAGACATCATGGCTGTGGTGAACAAGTAATCCACGCACCCCATTCGTACAGATTTAGGAGATTCAGAACATGGCAGCTAAAGACGTAGTATTCGGCGACGCCGCCCGTGCCAAGATGGTCGAAGGCGTGAACATCCTCGCCAACGCAGTCAAGGTTACCCTGGGCCCGAAGGGTCGTAACGTGGTGCTGGAGCGCAGCTTCGGCGGCCCGACCGTGACCAAGGACGGCGTGTCCGTGGCCAAGGAAATCGAGCTGAAGGACAAGCTGCAGAACATGGGCGCGCAAATGGTCAAGGAAGTGGCTTCCAAGACCAGCGACAACGCCGGTGACGGTACCACCACCGCAACCGTGCTGGCCCAGTCGATCGTGCGCGAAGGCATGAAGTACGTTGCCGCCGGCATGAACCCGATGGACCTGAAGCGCGGCATCGACAAGGCTGTGGTGAACGCGGTTGAAGAGCTGAAGAAGCTGACCAAGACCACCACCACCAGCAAGGAAATCGCGCAAGTTGGCTCGATCTCGGCCAACAGCGACGAAGTGATCGGCAAGCTGATCGCTGAAGCGATGGACAAGGTTGGCAAGGAAGGCGTGATCACCGTGGAAGACGGCAAGTCGCTGGCCGACGAACTGGAAGTCGTGGAAGGCATGCAGTTCGACCGCGGCTACCTGTCGCCGTACTTCATCAACAACCCGGAAAAGCAAGTTGTCGCCCTGGACAACCCGTTCGTCCTGCTGTTCGACAAGAAGATCTCGAACATCCGTGACCTGCTGCCAGTGCTGGAACAAGTGGCAAAGTCGGGCCGCCCGCTGCTGATCATCGCTGAAGACGTCGAAGGCGAAGCCCTGGCGACCCTGGTGGTGAACAACATCCGTGGCATCCTGAAGACCGCTGCTGTCAAGGCTCCGGGCTTCGGCGACCGCCGCAAGGCCATGCTGGAAGACATCGCCATCCTGACCGGCGGTGCAGTGATCGCTGAAGAAATCGGCCTGACGCTGGAAAAGGCAACCCTGCAAGAACTGGGTCAAGCCAAGCGCATCGAAATCGGCAAGGAAAACACCATCATCATCGACGGCCACGGCGACGCAGCCTCGATCGAAGCACGCGTGAAGCAAATCCGTGCCCAGATCGAAGAAGCGACCTCGGACTACGACCGTGAAAAGCTGCAAGAACGCGTGGCCAAGCTGGCTGGCGGCGTTGCAGTGATCAAGGTTGGTGCAGCCACCGAAGTCGAAATGAAGGAAAAGAAGGCACGTGTGGAAGATGCACTGCACGCAACCCGTGCAGCCGTGGAAGAAGGCATTGTCCCCGGCGGCGGTGTGGCCCTGCTGCGCGCTCGCGCTGCCATCGCTAACCTGACCGGCGACAACGCTGACCAGAACGCTGGCATCAAGATCGTGCTGCGAGCCATGGAAGAGCCGCTGCGCCAGATCGTGCTGAACGCTGGCGAAGAAGCTTCGGTCGTCGTGGCCAAGGTTATCGCAGGCAACGGCAACTACGGCTACAACGCCGCCACCGGCGAGTACGGTGACCTGGTGGAAATGGGCGTGCTGGACCCGACCAAGGTGACCCGCACCGCGCTGCAGAACGCTGCTTCGGTCGCATCGCTGATGCTGACCACCGACTGCGCTGTTGCCGAACTGCCGAAGGATGACTCGGCTCCGGCAATGCCGGGCGGCATGGGCGGCATGGGCGGCATGGACGGCATGATGTAAATCTGCCGGCCTGCCAAACGGCAGCCTGCTGTACCCGCATCACCTGTAGTAGCAAAAACCCCCGCTGGCGCGAGCCGGCGGGGGTTTTTGTTTATGGGGCGACAGCACCGGCCGAAGGGGCGCCGTCGCGGGAAAGGCTTACAGCTCCACCGTGTAGCACCAGTCGAAGGCCGGGTTCTCCAGTTCGCCGGTCTTGCGGCGGATATAGCCGCGCGGGTTGCACACCACGCGCGCATCTTCCAGGCGGTAATCGAAGCCGGTATGCGTATGGCCGTGCACCCACAGGTCGGCCTGCGCGACCAGATCCGGCCTGCGCGAGATAAAGCCGGCGGAGACCAGATCGTGGGAGAAGCGCGGGTCGAGGCTGCCGAGATCCGGCGCATGGTGGGTCACCACCACCGTCTTGCCGGCAAAGGGCGTGGCGAGCTGCGCCGCCAGCCAGGCGCTGGCCGCTTCGTGCCGCGCCAGCGCGTCGGCCGTGGTGAAGCGGCGCCGCCGGCCGTCGCCATCCGCCACCTCGATCAGGCGGTGGTCGACCATCACGCCGGCGCAGGCCAGCATCGACTCCTCGCGCCGGTTGGCGCCAAACAGCGCGTAGTCGGTCCACCAGGTGGTGCCGATCACGCGCACCGGCTCGCCTGCCAGGTTGTCGAAACAAGCCACCGCGTCATTGAGCACGCGCACATGCGGCGCCGCCCCGGCGGCCTCCGCCATCGCCGCGTCCACTTGCTCGAAGGCGCTCTCGTAGTACTCGTGATTGCCCGGCACATAGACCACCGGCCCCGAAAAGGTGCGCGCGGCCCATTCGACGCCGGCACGGCCATTGGCGATATCGCCGGCCAGCACCACCAGGTCGGCGGGGCAGTCGGGTATCGCCGCCGGTATGTCGTGTTCGAGGTGCAGATCGCTGAGGATGCGGATCTTCATGGGGTCTCCATGCGAAATGCCGACGCGCCGACGGCAAGGGGCCTGCCTGTATTCTTCATGCGAGCGAAGACCTGGTCAAGCGTCATGGGCGCGTCGCGCCGTTCACCTCCCGCCGGCGGGCATACTAGCTATTAGTGCCACCAGCAAAAATGCCCGGACAAAGTCCGGGCAAGACTGGCTCCCTGGCATTGCACCGGGAGACAATCGAGGGAGCGACGTCCAGTCAGGCGAGGCTAGCTAACTTACTGGCCGGACATGGTCGGCAGCAAGACCCGATAAATCTGGATGAATGCGGGTCCAAGCAACACCAGCAGCAGTGTCGGGAAGATCATGAAGATCAAGGGGAACAGTAGTTTCAGCGCAATCTTCGCGGCCTGTTCCTCAGCACGCATGCGGCGCTTGGTTCGCAGCATGTCGGACAGCACCCGCAGCGACTCCCCCAGGCTCGTGCCGAAGCGATCGGCCTGGTTCAGCATGGATGCGAATTTGTCCACGTCATCCACACCGGTGCGCAGCGCCAGGTTGGTCAGCGCCTTGTCCTTGGCGAAGCCAGAGCGCAGTTCCAGCAGCATCAATTGCAGCTCGTCGGCCAGCACCGGGCAGCGCAGCGCAAGTTCATCCGCCACGCGCATCAGCGCCGCGTCGAGCCCGAGCCCGGCCTCCACGCAAACCGTGAGCAGATCAATCACGTCCGGAAACTCCTCGAACACCGCGCGCTTGCGGTTATCCACCTTGCGCGATAGCACGGCATTGGGCAGGTAGTAGCCAATCGCACCTAGTACTGCCAGGAGCGCTACGGTCTTGTACTGCCCCTGGAACGCCGGCATGCCGCTCACCGCTACCAACGCCAGCATGGGAAGCCCGATGGCCAGTACCGTCTTGGCGGCGAAGTAGAGATGCGGCGCAGCGCTGCTGCGCCAGCCGGCGTTCATGAAGCGCACGCGCATCTGCGAGCCTTCCCAACCCTCCTTGGGCAACGACAGGCGGGACACGGGCCTGGCCCACCGCACCAGGTTGTCGAGCCAGGCATTGTCCTGCCCCGTGCCGGCTCCCGTGGCCGTACCGACTATCTGCCCCAGTCTCTCGCGTGCCCGGCTTGGCGTGAATGTCAGCAGCAGACCGAACACCGCGCCGAACGCCGCCACGAAAATGAGAACCAGCATCAGGACCTGCTCTGTATGGACACCTTGCATGATCGCCTCCGGAATCGAGAATTCTGCCTGCTTCTGGGTCGCGTACATTCAGACCCGGATACGGATGATCCGGCGCATCCAGACGACGCCGAGCGTCATTCCTCCCAGCGCCATCCCGACCATCTTGAGGCCTATCGGGTCTTGCCATAGCACTGTCATGAAATCCGGATTCACCACGAGAATCAGTCCCGCGGTGGCGAACGGGAGCAGGCCCAGTATCCAGGCCGATAGGCGCCCCTCTGCCGAGAGCACCTTGATCTTGTCGAACAGCTTCAGGCGTTCACGCACCAGGTTGCCGATCGTGTCGAGAATTTCGGCAAGGTTGCCGCCGCTCTCGCGCTGTATCAGTACCGCGATCACGAAGTAGCGCAAGTCGTTGATCGGCACTCGCATTGCCATGTTTGTCATTGCCTCGTCGAGAGCGACTCCGTAATTGATCTCCTCAAAGGTAGTCCGGAATTCGCGGCCCATCGGGTCTTTTACCTCCTGCCCCACCATCCCCAGCGCACCCGAGAAGGAGTGCCCCGCACGTAGCGCGCGGCTGATCATGTCGACAGCATCGGGCAATTGCGTCTCCAGTTGCTTGAGGCGTTTATGCCGAAGTGCGATGACATGCCAGACAGGCAATGAGCCAACCAGTAACGCGCCCAGTACCACCAGTCCTGGTGGCACGGGCAGCAGCGGCACGAGCGCCAGCGTGCACAGCGCGACCAGCCCGCAATATCCGAGTAGCTGCGCAACCGACCACGTGCTCCCGGATTGCTCGAGCCATCGGTCGAGCCCGCCGACGCGAGGCAGCATCAGCAGCCAGCGCTGCAGCAACGGCGTGTTGCTCAGCATGCGCCCCTTCAGGATCGACAGGGTCTCCGCGCTCACCTGCCCGCCGGCCGACAGCGACCGCAGCCTGGCCTCGATCCGCTTCGCCGCCGGGCCGTGGTAATTGTTCCACCAAAGGTAGGCGCCTTCGATGCAAAGCACCACCGCAGCGAACAACAAGATGATGAAGGCATAAAATATGAAGCTCATTTTCTTCTCCCCGCATTCTCTGTGCCGCTGGCCGGTTCAGACGTCGAAGCGCTTTGCCGGGTCATAGGTTTCGTCGGGCAAGCCCACGCCGAACACGCGCAGGCGTTCGGCAAACTTCGGGTACACGCCTGTGGCGCGGAAGTGCCCGTTGACCGTGCCATCCTGGGCTACACCGGTACGCTGGAAGGTAAAGATCTCCTGCATGTTGATGATCTCGCCCTCCATGCCGGTGATCTCCTGGATGCTGACTATCTTCCTGCGCCCGTCAGTCAGCCGTGACGCCTGCACAATGACGGTGATTGCCGAGGATATCTGTTGCCGGATTGCCTTCGGTGGAAGATTGAGGCCGGCCATGCTGACCATGTTCTCCAGACGCGTAAGCGCATCGCGCGGTGTATTGGCGTGGATGGTGGTCAGCGAACCCTCATGGCCGGTATTCATTGCATTGAGCATGTCCAGCGCCTCACCACCTCGCACCTCGCCCAGGATGATGCGGTCAGGACGCATGCGCAGCGCGTTGCGTACCAGGGCGCGCTGCGTGATCTCACCCTTGCCTTCGATATTCGGTGGCCGGGTTTCCAGTCGCAGCACGTGCGGCTGGCGCAACTGGAGTTCTGCTGCATCCTCGATGGTGACGACGCGCTCGCTCTCGGGAATGAAGCCCGACAGGATGTTCAGCAGCGTGGTCTTGCCGCTGCCGGTTCCGCCTGACACCAGCACGTTCACCTTGGCGTGCGCTAGCGCTTGCAGGAGTTGCGCCATCGGCGGCGTGAGGCTCTTGAGTTCGACCAGGTTGGCTACCTGCAGGGGATTGACGGCGAACCGCCGGATCGATAGCAAGGGACCATCGATGGCAGAGGGGGGAATGATCGCATTGACGCGCGAGCCGTCCGGCAGCCGCGCGTCCACCATCGGACTGGTTTCGTCAATGCGCCTGCCGACCCGCGAAACGATCTTCTCGATGACTTTCATCAGGTGTGCATCGTCGTAGAACGTGACATCGGTGAGCTCCAGCTTGCCGCGCCGCTCCACGAAGGTCTGTTTCGCCGTGTTGACCAGGATGTCGGAAACCGTAGGGTCTTGCAGCAGTGGCTCAAGCGGCCCGAAGCCGAACATCTCGTCGTAGACCTCCGAAGTGAGCAGCCTGCGCTCGGCGTCATTGAGCAGGATCTTCTCTTCCTCGATGATGCTGCTCACCAGCATGTTGATTTCCTGCCGGACCTGCTCCTGGGGGAAGCGTGCCAGCCGTTCCAGCTCCACACGGTCCAGCACCGTCTCATGGATGGCCCGCTTGAACGAGCGGTAGTTCGCCGGAGTCGGCGGGAACTGGATTGCCCCATGGCCATTGGCGATGAAGGCAGGCTGGCTGGGGCTCGACAGTTGATCGCGGATTGACATGATGATCTCCGGTAAGGGAATCAGGAACTCGGTGGCTCAGGTTGCGCGCGTGCGCAGCATCAGCTTGCGCAACGGCGACACGCTGTCTTGTTGCGCACGGCGCTCGGCTCCGGTTGCGGCAACGAACTGCGTACCCAGTGCCAGGATCGCCTTGGCGATGGCGCTGCGTTTGTGGGATTTTGCGACCGGCTCTCCGTGGCTGATTGCCTCGTCGACAGCCGAGGAATCGTCGGGCAGCGCGTGGAAGATCTTCATGCCAAACACGTCGCCCAGGGCCGAGCGGGCCAGCGCATTGCGGCGGCCCTCGCGATTGAGCAAGATGTGGACCTTGTCGGCCGAGTAGTGCAGGGCGCGCAGGATATCAAGCAGGCGGCGTCCCGGGCGGGCAAAGGCAATGGTTGGTTCGACGACGACGCAGATGCGATCGCTGCGATCCAGCAGGCCGATGGACAGAGGGTCGAGCGCCTGTCCGATGTCCACGATCACAAAGTCGTAGACCGGCTGGACCACTGAGAGTATCCACTCGAGTTTCTCTTTCTGAATCTGGCTTGCCTTGATCGGGTCGGTGGCGCCGGCCAGGATGTCGAAATTGCTCTCGACATGCGTCAGGCAGGCATCCAGGAACGCCGCATCCATCCGCTCGATCTGACTGCAGATTTCCGGGAGGGTGGAGGGCGGTGGCTTGTCGCTGACAAGGTAGGTCAAGTCTCCGAACTGCCGGTTCAGGTCGATTACCAGGACGCGCTTTCCCAACTGGGCGCCAAGCGCATACCCGAGATTGCTGGCGAGGAAGCTGGTGCCCGCGCCGCCCTTGCATGAAATGAACGAGATCACTTGCGCCAACTCGCGATTCCTGGGCACATGGCTGGCCTCCACCCGCCGCAACGCTTCCGCCAGTTGCGTCCTGTCCAGCGGCCACGCGAGGACGTCGCGCACACCCGCGCGCAGGGCTTTGATCAGGCAGTCGGAGCTCGGGTTGGGCGTGACAAGAATGCAAGGCAGTTCGGGGTGCTGCTCGCGCAAGGCTTCGATGCTATGCATCTGCGATGCCCCGACGACGGCTTGCTCGATGATGAGGAGATCGGCCAGCTGCATCTGGCTGCCATGGAACGGAAAGCGGGCCGGTCCTTCCAGGAGCGACATGGTCTGGAAGTTCCCGATCCCTGCGCTCAGGCGGGAAATCTCGTCAAGTTTTTGGGCATCTTCCGATGCGATCAGGATCTTCAACATGGTGCGTTCTCCAATCTCGGGCAATCTAGCTGCAAACCGATCCACCGCTTGACGAGTTCATGCTCTCTCGGGACAGCGTGGATGTGAAGGGTGGCATGGTCAGCGTGATCGGAAGCAAGGGGATGAACGTGCGTACCGAGACGTTGGATATGCTGACGGTTGCGCTCTGGCAGGTGCCCCGCGCGGTGACCGCATCGGAGTCGCATCCCGTTGGCAGATAGTTGAGCTGGATGTTGGAGGCGCTGAGCAGTGGCAACAGTGAGCGCATCTTGGTCTTGATGATCGCGTCGTCGGCGTCGCAGACGATGGCCATGCGCGCGCCAAGCCGTGTGGCCTCGGCTGCGGTGTTCCAGTAGAACAGCACGCGGGAGAACTCCACGATGCCAATCAGCAGGGGGAAGAAGATGCCGGCTATCAAGGCGAACTCGACAGCAGTCGCGCCGCGCTGCCGCGTAGGCCGGAAGAGGGTTCGCGTTTTCATAGCACCTGCCTCATGACGGTAGCGATGTCGGTAAAGGTCAATCCGCTTGCATTGATGAAGGTCTGGATGGGCGAGTACGTATATCCGGTGATCTTTACCGTGACGAGGTTGATCGTGCCGGCCGGCGTGCCAGTGCCCGTACTGTTGTCGTAGGTGCTCACGTTGGCGAATGACATGCCGGGGCAGCCTGATGCGTCGACCCTATCGCAGATCACTACCATCGATGTAGTAAGGCCGGTCGCGAGCGCTGAGCCCGAGCAGCTCGTATTGCCGTAGACGGCCAGGCATTTCGCCGACCCCGTTGGATAGCTGATATCCAGCGGAGAGAACTGCGACAGGTAGCGGGCCGCGGAGCGCGTGCCTTTGGTCAGGGTGTCGAACTGGTAGATGGCGCGCCCGAATTCCGCCACGCCACAGACCATCAGCAGCATGGGGACCAGGAGAATGCCGAACTCGACGGCCGCCACGCCGCGATGGTGCGCCAGGAGCATTTTTCTTGTCTTCATGATCTCCTCCTATTGCACGAGAACCGGCACTAGCGGCCCTACGCCAGTACCTGCGCCAGGGATGCCTTGCGTCGCGCAGGGGCTGCCTGGCGCGCTTGAGTCGCCCCGGTACTCGAGCCGCACGGAATCGATGTTTCCGCCGGTTTGCATGGGCTCGATCATCAGCAGGCAGGCCCAGCTTATTACCGGTGCGCTATGGTTGCCGGGGTTGGCGAAACCGGAGCAGTCCACAATCGGTGCGAGCACGAGGCGACGATCCGCGCCGCTCTGGTACGAAGCTGCGGGGGCGGCATTGCCCTGTGTGCTCAGCCCGGTAACGGAGTCGCCCTGATAGGCACGATAGGCCTTGCGCGCGGCAAGGAAGTTCGGCTGGGTCTTGCCCGATGTATCCACGGAGCTGCCGTCGTAAGCGCTGCTCTTTGCCGTCCAGGTGGTGTCGTTGTATGTGAATCCCGTAAAGTCGGTCACGCCTAGCACTTTCGAGCCTTTGACGATGCCGAAGCGGCTGTTCCAGTCATCCGCCAGTGATGCCTTGTTGCCGGCAGATCCAATCAATGTCCCTTGGGCAGGCAGGTTGCACTGTCCCGCGCCGTCAAGTTGCTTCGCAATCTGGCTGGCACTGTTGCCTCCGCCCAGGTCCGCCCAGCCAAAGTTGCCACCTCCGTAGGTGCCCTTGTTGCTGGAGTCGAGCTTGGTCACCAGCCACTGCCCGGTGGTGTAGGGGGACTGTGGCGGGCTGATGGTGCTGGGTTTGCAGACAAAGACGGGGATGGCGCAGGTCGTCTGAGCAGAGCCGGTGGTTGCCACCGCGAACGAGGCGACGGTTGTGGGCCCGATACTCACGCCCGGCAGGAAGTTGAGCACCTGGGCGAACCAATTGGCAATGCCGGCGCGGCTGACAGAGCATTTGACGTACTTGATGCTGGCGAGCGGGTAGCTGACGCTGTTCTTGTCCAGGAAGGGGTCGGCCAATGCGTCGCTGTATGTCACGCTTTGGTTAGCGACAAGCTGTACCGACTCGCTCTGGAACAATGCCATGTTACGAAGGCCGGCGGTAATTCCCGCCGCTTCCGAGACGGTGAGCGGTGTCGCTCCCGTCAGGTCGCGCGCTGCAGCCAGCGCACAGGCATCCGCGCCGTTCTGCAGTTCGCTCTTGGCGACGTAGAGTTTGCCCAGGTCGAGCGCCAGGCCGAGGAAGCCTACCAGCATGACCAGCGCGATCGCAACGATGATCGCTACCGCCCCGCGCTGCCGGGCGCGATGGCTCGACAGCGCGGTCCTGCGAAGCGTTGATTTGGACATGATGAGTCTCCCCGAGCAAACCGATTTCAGCGCGTTCCCGCACCGCCCGCCATGCCGATGCCGCCGAAGCCCCCCGCACCGAAATCCATGCCACCTGCAGCGCCGGTGCCGGCGGGGCGCAGGCGTATCAGCGACCGCTCGTAGTTGGTCATTGCGGCCACGGCGGTCTTGCCATCGGTGCCCGTCAGCGACGGCAGTCCAGCGGGCGCATCGGGATTGATGATCTGGGAGCGCGTCACGGTGGTAACGGCCTCGCCAAAATGCTTGTCCCAGTTTGGCGTCGAAGTCATGCAGGCGGACAGGGTCAGATTGCCAAGCACTGCCAGCGTGACGGCGGCGCGGCGCGCGTACTTCAGGTTCTCTTTCATGGTGGTTCTCCTCGTGGACGGACGCTTCGGCAGCTCAGTTGGCGCTCGGTGTTTCGGCCGGGCGGGCTCTGTCCGGCGCCAGGCCGCTGGGGCTGGCAG
This sequence comes from Cupriavidus sp. GW822-FHT02D05, assembly GCF_058802485.1. Taxonomy (NCBI): domain Bacteria; kingdom Pseudomonadati; phylum Pseudomonadota; class Betaproteobacteria; order Burkholderiales; family Burkholderiaceae; genus Cupriavidus; species Cupriavidus sp. GW822-FHT02D05. The sequence goes on from NZ_JBXAOE010000049.1 coordinate 22,982, forward strand.
TGGTAGCGGCGCGCGCCTGCGCCAGCCGTGCCGCGGTGGCTTCGATGCGCGCGATGCGCGTGGCGGCAGCGTCCGCCGGCGGAACGCCCGCAGTGCTCGCCCGGGGCGCGGGCGGGGAGATGACGGGCACGTCATCCAGCGGCTTGGCTGCCGGAACCATGCTCAGCGGAGCCTTTGGTGCCTGCGGAGCGGGCGCTGCCGGGACCGCTGCCGGCGCGGGAGCTGCCGGGGCAGGCAGCGAGGGCGTCGGGCTCGGTGCATCAGTCTTCTTGCCGGAGCCTTCCATATTGCCCATCAGGTAGAGCGCGAGCGGGTTCGGTGTCGAGAAGCTGTCGGTTGGCAGCGGATAAGATGCGCTTTGCATGGGTTGGACCAGGTGCGGGGTGATGATGAACACCAGTTCGGTCAGGTCCTGCTGGAAAGACGTGCTGCGAAACAGCGTGCCCAGCACGGGAACTTCGCCGGCGCCCGGCAATGCCTTTAGCGAGCCGCGTGCGCTGTTTTGCAGCAGGCCGCCAATGGCAAAGCTCTCTCCGTCCCGCATCTGCACGGTGGTGGAAGCGCGGCGGGTGGTGATCAAAGGCAGGATGGTCTGTCCCGTCAGGCTGCTGCCGCTGACCGTGGCGCCGGTGGGCGAGAGCTCGGAGACCTCGGGCGCCACCCTGAGATTGATGTGCCCATTTGCCAGTACGGTCGGCGTGAACTTCAGGCCAACGCCAAACTCCTCCTGTTGCAGGGTGATGGTGGATGCACCACCGAGGGCATTGCTTTGCGCCACCGGGATATAGATCTTGCCGCCAGCGAGGAAGCTTGCTTCCTGGCCGCTGATGGTGACCAGGTTCGGCTCGGCCAGGATCTTCACCAGACTGTCATTCTTCTGCGCATCGACGGCCACGTTGAAGGGCCGGTTGTTCGCCTTGTTGGCGAAGATGGCCCCGGACGCGCCGCTCAGCAGCGAGGTCACCAGGCCACCGCTCCAGGAGCCGAAGCCGCCCTGGAGGTTGACCGCCGAACCGAGTTGATTCAGCAACGTCTTCGACACTTCGGCCACCTTGACCTCGAGCATGACCTGCTGTGGCGTGTCAACAGACAGCATGTTGAGGACGCCGCCTTTCTTGTTGCCCTCGCCCTGCGCCGCCGCGGCGTACGCATAGGCGATCTCCATGGCCTGTTGCGCGGCCTGCGCGTTCGAAACGCTGCCTGAGAGCACCAGGTTGTCAGCGGCTGTCAGCACGCGGATCTGCGATTCGCCGGGCATCAGTTGCGCCAGCGAGGTCTGGAGGCCGCCGGCGTCTGCATTGACCACCACGTTGATGATGCTGCAACCGCCACTGCGTCCTTGCACGATCATGTTCGTGGTGCCGACGCTGCGGCCAAGCACGTAAAGGGTTTGCGGCGACACCATGGTGGCCTGGACTACATTGGGGTTGCCGAGCGTGCGGTTGCGTACCGGCTCTGGCAGGGGGATCAGCGATGACTTGCCGACCGGCACGATGATATTGCTCTCGTTGCGGATCGCGCCGGTGCAGTTCGGCCCACGGCTGTCCGCGGGCACGGCGGCAGCCGGCGCGGGCGCCATGCTGATGGTCATCTGCACCGGGCCGCCGGCAGGCGCGCCCATGGCCGCCTTGGCAGGCGCCGCGGTGGTAGATTTGGCGATGGCGCCGGCTTCGAGCGCCACCTGGGCAGCTGCACCCAACGGTACGCACAAGATTGCACCCGCGACGCTCGCGAGCGCAATGGCTCGGGCACCACTCAGGACTTCCGTATTGACGTTGTTCATTTCGTGTCTCCCCCCGGAGAGGCTGTACATCGCGCCTAGAGTTGCCAAATAGAATCTGGCTGGGCGGCCGCCCTGGCCATCAGAAACATTCAACACTGCCCTGGATGCCGGCCAGCACACCGATGCAATGGCCTGGCCTGGCCGGTGTCGCTACGAGCGGGCGCGGTCTTGCCGGCGCGTGCGGCGCATTGACCGTGACCACCTTGACGGGCTGTTCCGTCGGCGGCGTGCCGAGCAATGTGATCTTGGTGGCGCCACCGGTGCTGACCGCGGCGACGTCGACCTGGTTGCGCAGGACGAGCGACAGGGTGCCCACACTGCGGGCGACGTCGAGCTTCTCTGCCTGCTCGGGCGTGACTTCGAGCGTCACGGCATTGACGACTTTCGGCTGGGTGTCGTCGCGGCTGACTTGCTGGGCTACCGCCAGCACCAGGATTTTTTCCAGCACGATCTTGGAGATGCTGCCATTGCCCGCGCCCTTGGCCTCGGTCTCGTTCGTGTTGACAATCACGTCGACGTGATTGCCTGGCAGGGCAAAGCCCGCCACCCCGACCACATCATTGACGCGTACGGTGATGGCGCGCCTGCCCTGGCCAATCACGGCAGAGAGTCCACCTTTGGTGCCCAGCGGAGCGAGCTTGGCGTCGAGAATCGGCTCTCCGCGTTGGACACTGGTGCGAACCACGCGCCCCTCGAGGGATTTGAGGTCCTCAAACGCGCCAGGCGGCACGCTTCCAGCTGGCCAGCTCACCAGGCTAAGTTGCGCATTGGTGAGCGGTTGTCCGAGATTCAGGTCGCCGGTTGCCACTACGACCTGTTTGAGAGAGCTGGAAGATTGTTGCACCAGCCATCGCGAGGCGGAGACGACCGCCGCGACCCCCGCGACCAGGGCGATGAACAGCATCAGAATTGCTCGAGCGTTTTTCATGATGACTCCCCTTACCGTTGTTCGTTAGACAGCATGCCTGCACTCAGCTGGCGGCCTGAGGCGCGGCCTGCCATGCGATCCCCATGCCGCAGGGACGCGTGGATTCGGGTACTGCCTGCGCACCGAAATAGCACTTCCAGGCGCCGCGCAGCGCGTCCTGCGTCACCTGCGGCGGACCGCGGTGGTAGAGCACGCTGGACGCCACCAGCACAAGCAGGTCACGTGGAATGCAGGCCAGGAGCGGTGTCCTGCTGGGGAAGTGCAGTCCCTCCAACAGGAAGTCGAATGCCGCTTCGGTACTTTCCAGTCCGACGTCGCTGGTGGCGCGCAGGTACACCTCGCGGTAGTCATCGCTCGACAAGGGGCCGATGAAGAGCTTGCTGCCGAGCCGCCGCAGGAATGCCTCGTCGCCCAGCTGCTGGGGATCCAGGTTCGTCGAGAACACCGGCCACACATCGAACGGCACCGTGAATCGCACGCCGGTCTGCAGCGAGAACATGTCGACGCCGCGGTCCAGGGGCACAATCCAGCGGTTGAGCAACTCGCTCACGCCTACCAGTTGGCGCCCAAGGTCATCGACGATGTAGATGCCATTGTTGGCTTTCATATGCGGTGGCGCCTGGTAGAAGCCCGACATGGCGTCGTAGCGCAGGTCCAGCATGGACAGCGTCAACTCGCCCCCCGACAATACGGCGGGGCGGTGGCAGATGGTCCAGCGGCGATCGGTCGAGCGCTGCTGCAGCGCTGCGTCGGCGGTATCGAAAGGGACATGCACGAGCGGGTCAAAGACCTGGATGATCTCGCCGGCGACGGTAATCGCGTGCGGTACCGGCACGGCACCTGGCAGGAGCTTGCCAAGGCGCTGTGCCAGGTAAGTCTTGCCGCTGCCGGCGGGGCCATACAGCATCAGCGCCCGGCCGGTATTGACTGCCATGCCCACCTCGTCGAGCAGGTGAGAAGGGATGACCAGGTCGCCGAAGGCCGCAGTCATATCGTCCCTGGATACCGATGCCTGGCGCACGGAGTGACGCTGGACGGCAGCGAGATACGCGTCGAGGGTGACCGGCGCTGCGCCGACATAGCTGCTGCGCGCAACCAGTTCGGCGGCCCTGGCATACCCCGCATCGGTCAGGCGGAAGCGTACGTCAAGGTCGCTTGTGCCGCGGCGCGCCACCTCTAGCATGCGCTCTTGCACCGCGATGCTGGCGATCTCGTGGGTCACCATGGCGGGCAACTTGAGGGTGTCGGCCAACTGGGCGAGCATGGCGCTGCGATGCAGGTAGGCCGCCTTCATCAATAGTCCCACCAGCAGTGTGACGTCGATGCCGGTGTCGGCGACCGTCCTCGGCGCGGGATGCCACGGATGCATCTGTTCGCGCCTGGCATCGTCCGGGCTATCGGCTTCGATGCCTGGCGTGGGTGCCCGCTGCGCAGTTCCCGATGTTTTGTGTTCGATCATTGCTCCCCCCGTCTATTGGCTGGTACGGCCTTACAAGTCCAATTTCAGTTTCTTGTTCAGGTGAGTCATGGCGAATGGCTGTCGTTACACGGAGGCGAACAGCACGCTGATCGTGCCCGCGGCAATGGCCACGCCGTAGGGCAGCGACCCGACCGACCAGGACGATTCGTTGCTGGCACTGCTGTCCTGGGTGAGCGCAGGCCTGATCCGACCGAACGACGTCAGCATCAAGGCAAGGTTGTGGCGCAACTGACCAAGGCTGCCACGCCACAACGTCAGTGACAGCGCCCACACCCCACCGGCCACGAAGGTAGCCAGCGCAATCTCGAACGCCATCGGCGCGCCCAGCCAGGCACCCACCGCGGCCATCAATTTGACATCGCCGGCTGCCATGCCGCGCAGAAGGTAGAGGGGCAGGAACAGGGCGAACCCGGTGAGCCAGCCACTTGCCCAGGTCAGAGCTCCGGCGCTCCAGCCGTGCATGATGATCTGCACAGGCAGCGCGAGCAGCCACGCCCCGAAGGTCAGCCAGTTGGGAATGCGACGTTGCTGGGCATCGATGGCTGCTGCGGTCAGGACCAGCACGATCACCAATGGACCGACGCATTGCGGTAAGGCGGACTGGGCTAGCATGATGTTCCCTCTACTTTTTTTGTTCTGTCTGTGCCGGCCCGTTATTCGGACCTGGCATTCCTGCTCAAGCGGTGACTGCGGAAGCGATCTTCTGGTAAAGGTCAAACACGCTGGTGCCAACCGACGTGACCGAGAAGAGTATGGCGACGGCGATCAGGAGACCCAGCAACGCGTACTCGATGGAAGTCACCCCGGATTGATCACGATGTAGTTCCCTGAGCATTTGTCTTAGCTTTGGCATGGTGTCCGCCGTGTCGTCGTGGATCGTTGGATTGGGCAGGATGGCTCGTGTCGTGAAGCCCCCCTTTCCACCGTGTGCCATCGTGATTCCGCCTCGGCCAAGGCGGGGTGCGGACGGGCTGAAGAGCCCGTCCGCGTCGCTTTAGCCGTTAGCCGACGTGAGCGAAGTGCCAATCTTGTTGAAGGTGGTCGCGAGCTGCGTGCCGACGATCGTGACCGCACCAATGATCACGACGGCGATCAGTGCTGCGATCAGGCCGTACTCAATGGCGGTGACGCCATCTTCATCGTTGGCGAAGCGCTTGATGTTGTTGATCAGGGTATTCATGGCAATCTCCTTCGGTGTCGGGAAAAAACTTGATGCAATGAAAATCAACTACGGGCGAGGGTTGTTCGTTGCGGAGGGCCGCAGATTGCGAAGGCGTGGAACGGCCACTTACCACCCTTGTGTTCGCGACAAAGCCGAGAGATGGCGGCGCTATGCGTGGCGGCAATCCGGATCCCGTCCAGCATGCCCTTCACCAGCGCCTGCGAGGGTAGTCCTGGCAGGCGATTCGGTGTGCCGTCCCTCCAGATAGTCCTTGCGGCTTCCGGATGGACAGCGGGCACGGCGTGTTGGCGGTCAGCAGTCATGGCGTAAGTTCATTTAGCTGATTCGTTGTCGGGCTTCGGCGCCGTTGATGCGTGCCTCCGCTTCCTCGGCATCCAGCTGGAGCTGTCCAGGGGCCGTATGCCAGACCATAGGCAAAAGCTGGGCCACCCCACCGCGATTCGTTGAATTCAAAGGGTCTCCGGGAGGGCGGGCGCGCAGAGAGCGTGCCAGCCAGGGTCTGCGTCGGCATCGTCGTTGCTGCGTGGAAACGTGCGGCGCGGCGCCCGACGCGTTACGGCGGCCTATGGATGAGCCGTGACCGATCCGCCTAGTCCTAAGTCGCTAGGAAGGAAGGATGACTTTCCGAAAATGGGCATTGCAAAGGGCGTGCACAGCCTCTGCACGCGGACGCGAGGCCCGGCAGATCCGCCGAATGGTTGAGGTGACGGCGGCGAGGCTGGCGCCAAGTGGCATGTTTCCGGCGAGAAACGTCAAATGGCAGCCCGTCTTACGGAGATCTGGCACGTCCTCGGCGCCAGGCCTGGCTCTGGGAGCTATTCGCTTGCGATTCAAGGCTGAAACGTTGGGCCTTTATCGCCCTGGAAAGCCGCAAAACGCGGTGTTTTCCGGCAGGGGGCGCGCTTGTTTAATCTTGGGATTCAGACAAGACTAAAACCACGGCACCCGAAGAGAAACTGAGAGTGCGTGCCAGGAAGCAGCTAAAGATGCTCGGCAAATAGTGCGTCGAAAGCCAGAGGCAAACCGGCATCGCGCAGCGCCTTTTTCAACGCACGAGAAAAGCGCCATTGCGAGGACATGAACAGGAGCGAATTGTGAGGGCCAGAACGCGCGAAGGCAAGGAATCCCCGCAGTCCGGCGCGCTCGGCCTCGACCGGGTTCGCTTCTACAGCATTGTCGTGCTGGTGTTCTTCGGTCTATTTGTCGTCGCTTGGGGATGGGCCAGCAACGGCTTCATGAGCGGCCGTGCGGCGCGTCCCGGGGTGGATTTTTCCGTATTCTGGAGCGCGTCCTATCTAGCGCTGCAAGGGGCTGCGCAGGATGCCTATGTGTTTGAGTCGCTGGCCCCGGTAATGGCGGCGTTCGGCTCGCAGGCCTCAGGCGGCGATTTCTTTATGCCCTGGCTCTATCCGCCGACATTCCTGCTGGCTGTGCTGCCATTGGCGCTGCTGCCGTTCCCGGTCAGTTATTTCCTCTTCTCAGCCGGCACGGCGTATCTCTATGTAACGTCCCTGCTAAGGTTGCTTGGTTCCGCAACGAGCTGGAGGTCTGGGAATTGGCTGCCGATCGTCGCGTTTCCTGGGGTTTTGCTGACCCTCTTGCTGGGGCAGAATTCCATGCTGACAGCCAGCTTAGCGGCACTCTCGATGTGCTGGCTGCAGCGGCGCCCGGTGCTCGCCGGCATTTGTATTGGCCTGCTCTGTATCAAGCCGCAGCTCGGCCTCTTGTTTCCCATTGCCTTGATCGCGGCACAGGCGTGGAGGGCCCTCGCCGCCGCGGCCCTGACCGCACTAGCGTTGCTTGGCGCCAGCCTGGTGGCGTTTGGCTGGGAGACCATCCCGGCCTTTCTTGGCGCTGCCGAACTGGCGCGGGTGCAGCTGATCGAGCATAGCCCGCAGGGGTGGCTCATTTCGCCAACAGCGTTTGCGGCGGTGCGCCTGTCCGGCGGCAGCATCGCCCAGGCTTATCTGGCCCAGGGCCTGGTTGCCTTGTTTTCGATCTGTGGCCTGCTCTATGTCTGGTTGCGGCAGACTCCCACAGGGCTTCGCGTCGCCATGCTCGCCACGGCCACCATGCTGACGACCCCATATCTTCATGGCTATGAGCTGACCTGGATGGGGCTTGCCATCGTCGGCATGGTGAGCGACTGCCTTAGGCGAGGATGGCTGCGCGGCGAGCAGCAATTGCTGGTAGCCGTGTGGCTCTTGCCCTTGTATGAACTTCTCAATCCCTTCATGAAGCTCCCGCAGATCGGTCCCGTGATCCTGATCCTGGTGGCCGGCGCAATCCTGCGGCGGGCGGGCATCCAGGTGGCGTGGAGCGTGACATGCGCATGATGAGAGCCGCTGCCGCTGCCGCTGCCGCAGTCGATGGCGACCAGGTGCCGGACGAGCACTGGCTGAACCCCGAGCGGGTGCGCCTGTACTCAGCCGTGGCGCTCGTCGCCTACGTTCTCTTCTTCTCGATCTGGATCTGGCGTGCCTGTCTGTCGAGGCAAGGTGATGCGAGCCTGTTCGGTGGCGACTTTGTCGCCTTCTGGAGCGCTGCCCAGCTTGCCCTGAACGGAAACCCGACGGGTGCCTACGATGATGCCACCTTGCGGCTGGTCGAGATCGCCGCGATGCCGGCCCTTGCCTCCGCCGGGGGCACGCTTCCGTGGCTTTATCCGCCTAGCTTCCTGCTGCTGGTCTGTCCGTTGGCGCTGCTTTCATTCGGCGCAGCGTACGGGGCTTTTATCGGGACGACCGGTGCGCTCTACCTGTGGGCGGGGAGCCGCATTGTTTCCTGGCGCGGCGCATGGCTGCCAGGCATGGCTTTCCCCGGTATCGCCGTGGTGTGCGCGACGGGGCAGAATGCCCTGCTCACTGCCGGTCTGGCCGCGCTCTCGCTGACGATGGTGCGGCGTCACCCGGTTGCTGCCGGGCTGGTGATGGGAATCCTGACCATCAAGCCGCACCTGGCGTTGCTGTTCCCGCTTGCACTGGTTTGTGCCCGGGCCTGGAAGGCGCTGGCAGCCATGGTGGCTTCTTCAGCCGCGCTGCTGGCTTTGAGCGCTTCGGTGTTCGGCACGGAGACCTTTTTCTCATTCCTCGCCAATGCGGATATGGCACGCCTCGCGGTGGAGGGCGGCGAGGCAAAGCTCGTCCGGATGCCGACAGTGTTTGCCTTGATGAGATTGCTGGGCGGCAATCTCGCGCTCTCCTATGGCATCCATGCCATGGTGGCGGCCCTTGCCGCCGGCGTCGTGATCTATGCGTGGTGCAGGCCGGCCAGTTTCCCGCTGCGGGCGAGCGCTTTGATGGCGGCCACGCTGATGCTCAGTCCTTATCTCTACGACTACGACCTCGCATTTCTCGGTTTCGTGATTCTCTGGCTTACCGGTTATGCCATTGAGCGCGGATGGATGCGCTGGGAGAAGGAGTTGCTACTCGTCCTTTGGCTCACGCCACTGCTCGGGTTGCTTGTTGTCCAGGCGATCGGATTCCAGTTCATGCCGCTTGCGATCCTGGCAACGTTGTTTCATGTAGTCCGTCGAATCCGCACGGAGCGAGTTCAGAACCCGGAGCCGTGCCACAACAATGAAACGCGGGTGGGGGAGGTGGGTCATGATTGATCAATACGATAGCAAGCAGATCTCTCTGGTGGTGCCATTTTTCAATGAGCGCGATGCTATTCCAGGGTTCTTCAAATCTGTTGTGCCAGTACTCGAATCGATCGAGGCGGCCACGTTCGAGATCGTCTGCGTCAATGATGGCAGCAACGACGGCACGCTGGAAAGGCTGCTTGAGATCTCGCGGCGGGACGCTCGCGTGCGGGTGATCGACCTGACGCGGAATTTTGGCAAGGAAGCCGCGCTTACCGCGGGGATCGATGAGGCGCTTGGCGATGCGGTCATCCCGATCGATGCGGACCTGCAGGATCCGCCAAGCCTGATTCCCGTCCTGGTTGCGCGCTGGCGGGAGGGGGCCGAGGTCGTCCTCGCACAACGCGCGAGCCGCTCGTGCGATTCGTTTCTCAAGCGCACGGCGGCGCTGGCCTACTACCGGGTGCATAACTATCTGTCGGAACTGAAGCTGCCGGAGAACGTCGGCGATTTCCGGCTGATGGACCGCGTGGTCGTCAATGCGCTCAAGCAGTTGCCGGAGCGCAGGAGATTCATGAAAGGCTTGTTCGCCTGGGTGGGCTATCGGACCGTGATTGTGCCCTACGAGCGTGAGGCGCGTAACGCCGGGCATTCCAAGTTTTCCGGCTGGCGTCTGTGGAATCTCGCCCTGGAGGGCATTACCAGCTTCAGCACGCTGCCGTTGCGCGTATGGACGTATCTGGGGTTCCTGATCGCCTCCATCGCTTTCTGGTACGGCATCTTTATTATTGCGCGCACGATTGTGCTTGGCGTGGAGGTGCCCGGCTATGCCTCCTTGCTTTCGGTGCTGCTGTTCTTTGGCGGAGTTCAGCTCATCGGCATCGGTGTGGTAGGGGAGTATGTCGGCCGCATCTACTACGAAGCCAAGGGGCGGCCCATCTACCTGGTGCGCCGTCGCTATCAGGAACGGCGCCAGACGGGGCAGCTTGCCGCCGGCAAGCGGGTGGTCAACCTGGCCAGCGTGCGGCGAGTATCCCAGGAGCGGTGATGCATGTTGCTGGGGGCAGCTTATCGGTAGGTCCAGATCTTATGCATCAGGAAGCTGAAGGGCGTCACCACCATGACGATCACCAGCAAACCGATCCAGTAGCTGCCCCCCGTTGCCTGGACGGCCCAGGAGATGAGCACCGTGAGGATCAGCGCGAGCGCGGATACAACAAGAAAGCGCGCGAGGTTCTTGCGGTGCAGCCGGCTCGAGAAGCTCCACAGTGTATTGAGCAGGTAGGAGCAGCCCGTTGCCATGATGAAGGCAACACCGTTGGCCAGCATGGGTGACGCCGAGCCCCAGGCGATGAGTGTCGAGGCCGTTGTCACATGCAGCAGGGTCGCTGCGACACCTGACAAGGCGAAGCGCATAAGCCGGGTTGTACCGGCGCGATCGATCCGTGCGCTCACGGCAGCCGGGCAACAGCCAGCAGGGAGATGCCGAAGGGCAGAGGTGACATCGAGAGCCAATGCCGTTCCGCGGAGAATATCCGGTGCAGCAGGGCATTGAGCGGTGCTGCGGGCACCGCGCTGCCCGTCGAGGCAAGGCTGCCGCTGAGCCGGTCCTTGAGGCGTGCGGCAATGGCAAACGGGCACAGCAGCGCGTTGAAGTGCGATATCCGCTCGAGTTCCAGGCCCGCGGCGCTGACGGTTGCGCGCAACGCCTGCCGGCTGTAACGCCGCTGGTGGTGCAGGAATTCGTCGTGCTGGCTCCAGAGCCACTGATAGGCTGGCACGGTGATCAGCACCGCGCCGCCTGGCTTCAGAATGCGTCGTGCGCTCACAAGCGAGGCCGTATCCTCGGCGATATGCTCAAGGCAGTCCAGAAAGCAGATGAGGTCGAAGCCCTGCGCGGAAAATGGGATATCGTCGGGCCACCTGCCGCCGCGGATATCGAATTGGCCCGCCGTCTTCTGTTCGGCGATTTGCCGCGCGGTGGCATCCATTTCGACGGCGCTCACCTTGCCAAAGCGGGAAAGCATGGCGAGATTGCCGCCCGTGCCGGCCCCCACTTCGAGGATGGACGCGTCGGCCGGCAAGCGCAGGCGCTTGATCATGGCTGCGACGATATCCCGGCGGCCGCGGAACCACCAGTGAGCGGCTTCGGTTTGCGCCATTTCAAGATAGGCATTGGGCGACATGGCTTTGCTCCTGTACTAACGCGCTTTCTGGCATTGGACTAGCCTTGCAGGCAAACCATGCCCAACCCGCCCTTTCTCACCTGAAGCCTGTGCTCGCGCATCATCCGGAACAGTGTGACTCGCGAGATCCCTAGTTCGGCGGCCACGTCGATAAGCCGCTCGTGGTGCCGCTGCAAGGCCTCCTTGACGGCATTCAGCTCCGCCGCCTCGCGCACTTCCGCCAGTGTCTGGGGGCGGGTCTCGGGAGGTGGTTGCAGGTCCAGGTCGCACGGTGTGATGACGCCGTTCTCGCACATGGCTGCCGCATGCCGGATACGGTTGATCAGCTCGCGGACGTTTCCGGGCCAGTCATGCGCACTGAGGGCGCGCAGCGCCGCTGGCGAGAAGCCCTTGATATGATCCGGGGAATGCGAGCGGATATTGTTCAGGATATGCTCGGCCAGCAGCGTGATATCGCCTTCCCGTTCGCGCAACGGCGGCTGCTTCACGCGCAGCACGCACAGGCGGTGATAGAGGTCGCCGCGGAAGCGTTCTGCCGCAACTGCCGCGTCGAGATCGACGTGCGTAGCAGACACAATGCGCGCATCGACCGTGATCGACTCGGTGCTGCCCAGCCTTTCTATGCGGCCGGTTTCCAGAAAGCGCAGCAGGCTGGCCTGGCTTTCGAGCGGCATATCCCCGATCTCGTCGAGGAAGAGGGTGCCTCCGTGTGCCATCTCGATGCGCCCGGGCTTGCGCTTGAGGGCTCCGGTGAAGGCGCCGCGCTCGTAGCCGAACAGTTCCGACATGAGCAGGGTGGGGGGGATTGCCGCGCAGTTGACTGCCACGAAAGGCTGCCCGGCGCGCCGGGAGGCGCGGTGGATCGCCTGGGCGGCTAGCTCCTTGCCCGTGCCCGATTCGCCGGCGATGAGTACCGGCGTATCCCATCTGGAGACTTTCTCTACGCCGCGAAACAGGCTTTGCATGGCAGCGCAATTGCCGATCATGCCGTCGAGGCCGCTCGCCGGGATCGGTGGATGCGAGGCCTCCAGGCGCAGCTGCACCATGCCGACCGCGTGGCCCAGGGAATGGGCCAGCGCCGACATATCGCAAGGATCTCTGTAGTAGTCGACGAAGTGCAGCCCGAGCAAACGGCGCGCTGAATCCGAGAGCGCTTCCTTGCTCGTGACAGTGGCGACCCAACTCATGTTCGGCTGAGCGAGCCAAGGCTCGAACGACTCGAGTTCGGCGTCACTGAATCCACTGTGTATATCGAGGAGCCCGCTGATGGGCTGCGTGTCCTGGGCGAGTGCGTCGAGCTCTCGCTGGTTTGACGCGAAGATCAGCTTCCAGCCTTGTTGCGCCAGGAACCTGCAACGCATGGCGTCGTGATGCTGCGACAGATACAGCAGCGGACGATTGACGTACGCGGTCATATAACCCTCCCCCGATCTCTTCTTCTTGTTGCGAGCTAGTGTCCGTTCCGGACTTGTTCTAGTTCGCGGTCTTCTTGAAGGGCGATGCCTGATCCAGCGCATCGCGGCTTCGGGAATGGAGGGTCTTCAGTTTGCCAGCTGCGTGGCGCTCGGGGGCCGGACCACATCGGGCCCGGCTCGATCACCGCACCTGGCTAAGCACGAATGCCAGCTTGTCACGAACGAGGGTGAAAATTGAACGTCGGCATAATGCCGACAAGCTCCCCGGACCCGACTCGCATGGTGGACCTCCCGTCCCCACCTGACTTCAGGAACCCTGCCAACGGGCAAAGCCCGCCGGAGCACCCGCACCCGGCACGTCACGGACTGTGCATCGCGCCTTGCGCAGCTGCCGCGGGTCGATCCTGACCATTGACGGATCGACCCGCGCCTGAAATGACTGCAACTGCCTATCATCGGGCAGGCACGTTTGCGCATGCCTGTCCTGCCTGGGCCGTGTAGTTATCTGGCGCGGCCCTGCGCCTGAGCCCCTCCCCTGATCCCGCCTGGGCTTGCGGGGTTTTTTATAACCTTGTTGTCGGACTTGGTGGTTGCAAGGCGGTGCCGGTTGTTGTGGTCTGGCTTGCGGCTTTAGTCCGATCAGATGTTCTGCGAAGCATAAATGCGACGAACGTGCCAACGCTGCTAAGTCATTGATTTCACTAACAGGGCCGGTAATGAGCGCGTTGCTTGCCAACGCAAGTGTGTAACAGAATGTTTCTCCCGTGTTACTGCGCATCGGCCTGCGAATCTTGTGCTTCAGTATGCCCCCGACCGTGAAATGCGAAGTTCTAGCACCTTGAGCTTGTTGGATGGAACGGCTGCTTCGCATTTCCAAGCTCGTGCTTCCGTCCCGGATGCGTGCTCTCCCATTGCCGGCACGTGGCCTGCGGTAGCGCTATCCCGGCATCAGCGGGTCAAATGGTTGCATTTCTGAAAATGCGTATCTCCGGCGGTACTCGGTGCGAGGGCTGGAAAGAACTAGCAGTGGCACGTACCGATGAGAACGAAAGTACGAGAGATTCTTACTAACGACAAAGATCGTAGTCCGAAGGGTGGACGATATAGCGCGCGACGTACTTTTCACAAGCCAGAACGCGGGCCGGACTCATCTGTATGGATGAGTTGCGCATGCCTTACATAAATCGCCGGTATCACGCGGATCGGTTGCATTTGTGAAAACGGGCCCGGATCTGCAAAGGCACGGTGCCTCGGCGGAATTGCCCCAGGCAACCGGCGGTCAGGGAGCGATACTTGGGCGCCTAGTACTTTGGTAGTCCCACGTAGAGTCGATGCCGGACGCAGCCCGACTAAGCTATCTTGCATCCAGTACCTCGCCTGAGACGAGCGAGCGGGGCGCGCAGCTGGATGAGTCCGGGGAGGGGCTGCAAAATGAAAATTGGCGACAGGGTCTTCACGCGCGGTGACGCGATCAGATGGATGATCGTGCTCGGGTTTCTGGTTCTGGATTCGATCTGGCTCGCGGTAAGCGGGCGTTCCGTGGCCCATGCCAGCTTCGTTGCCATCTGCAGGGCCGTGGCGATGCTTGCCGCCATTGCGCTGATTCTCAGCTTGATCGCGGGCATGCCGCGCGTGACAGCAACATCGCGCGGGCTGCACTATCGGCGGCTGGCGCTAGTGGCGCAATGTGGCGCTCTGCTGGTGGCCTTCACCAATATCATGAGCGTGATGTCTTATTTGATGATCACGCTGGCCCCGCCTCTGGTGGATGCCAGGCTGGCCGAGTTGGATAAGCTGTTGGGTTTTGACTGGCCGCAGGTCTACAAATGGGTCAGGGCGCGGCCCGCAGTGACTCTCTTTCTGCAGTTGGCTTACGCCAGCGGCCTGGCTCAGCTGCTCCTGGTTCCCATGCTGACCGGTCTGGCGGGGCGGGCCGAACATTTGCGTGAGTTCATGTCAAACATGATTCTCTCGTGCACGCTGCTGTTGCTGATTGCCGCCCCTTGGCCAGCCGCCGGGGCTTACGTCTCGTTCGGCGTAGCAAGCGCCGCCGAGATGGCCAGCGTTTCACACTTCAACGTATTACGTGCCGGAGCGATGCAGGTATTCGATCTCGCGCACGTACAGGGGCTGGTGTCCATTCCGTCCTATCACACCGCCATGGCGCTGATCTTTGTGCAAACGATGCGCTGGACCCGCACCGGGTTCGTGGTCGCATGCCTGTTGAACCTGGCGATGATCCTGTCGACGCCGACGGAGGGGGGGCATTACCTCGTGGACGTCGTGGCTGGCGTGGGATTGTGGGCCCTTACGGCAGGCTTGCTGCGCGTATGCAGAGCGGCCAAACCACAAGTGCTCGACCAACACGTCGCCCAGCCGCAGCCTCTCTGACCTTCCGGAGCCGCGAGATAGTGCGGCGGGCCGGTTCCGCCGTCCCGCTGGAACCGAGCCCGCGCCTGAAAGAACTGCAAAGCAGATAGAAATCGCCGCACCGGCAGCGTTTCTGCTGCCGTGTGCGGCGTGGGCCATGGATTCTGAAAACTGCGCTGGCCCGGCGCTCAACCTCCCCCGCGAAGCAAGCCCTGTCACGGCCACTGCTCCACTCCCCGTTCAAGTTTGATTATCGTGATGCCGCGGCTGGTGGTTTTGCACCGCCTTGTCGCTGGCATCCCTGGCGTACCGTATTTGCTGACATCGACTATCTTTTCGGTCGCTCTGCTCTTTGTAACGAAGACAAGAGCGACGAACGTGCCATGGTTTGTAAGTTACTGATTTTTTTAAGAATGCAATTTACGAGCTTGTTACATTTTGCGTTTCTTGTAACAAAGTGTTTCCCTGTCGTTACTGCTTTCGGGGCCGTTGTGTGCGCCGCAGCACGGCAGGCATGGCAAAAAGCGACGCTCTGTCTTCTCTCAGATCACCATAAGTGGCGAAAGGGAGGGGCGAGGTGTACTTTGCTGCGTCGCCCGGGAACAATCCAAAGGGTATTCGTGAGAACGTATTCGGGTGGTGGAGCAGTCGTCGCACGAACGTGCGAATCGTTGCAGTGGTGATACAACCCCGCGCAAATAGGCTGTGCACAATGGTGCCCACCGACTGCCGGGGGGGAGGGCTAGCGGCGTACCGCACGCGCCAAAAGCATGCGCCGGCGACAAAAGATGTAGCCGGATCGGTGGGTGAATGTGGGCTAACTCACATTGGCCCAGGCTTTTCCTCGCCCTGTTGGATGAGTAGGGAACTTCCTACCATGCCGGGCGAATACGATCGATTTGGTTGCATTCCTGATACATTGCTGGCCGCTATGCCGGGATAAGAGATATCGTCGCGCGGCGTGCGGGCACCGCGGTTAGCCGGCGCATCGCCAATTTGCACAATTCACGGGAGAAAACAGGATGCAGCTAGACAACAACGCGTTCCACGCGCCGGCATATGAGCAGCCGGCCGCCACGGTGCGTCCTCTGCGGTTCGAGTTCATCGGCTCGGGCTCCGAGTTTTTCCGCATCTGGATCGTCAATACCTTGCTGACCATTGTCACGCTGGGCATTTATTCGGCCTGGGCCAAGGTTCGCACGATGCAGTACTTCTACCGCAACACGCGGCTGGACGGCGCGAGCTTCGACTACCACGGCCGTGCCTCGGCCATCCTCAAGGGCCGAGCCATTGTGTTTGGCCTGGCGATGGTGTTCCAGCTTGCCAGCCACATTTCCCCGTTCCTGGCATTGGCGCTGGGCCTGGCTGTGGCGGTGGTGTTTCCGCTGCTGCTGGTACGGTCCCTGCGTTTTCGCATGGCGAACTCCAGCTACCGCGGCCTGCGCTTCGCCTTCACCGGGAGCGATGCCCAGGCCTACAAGGTGTTCCTGCTCTGGCCCGTGCTCACGGTGCTCAGCCTCTATGCGCTGGCGCCGCTGGCGCACCAGCGCTTCAAGCAGTACCAGCATGACAACACCCGCTTCGGCACCGCGCCCTTCGGCATCAGCGCGAGCGCGGGCAGCTTCTATGGCGTCTACCTGCGCGCATTCGGCATGATGGTGGCGGTCGTGGTGGGGATGAGCGTGGTCGGCAGCATGCTGGGCATCGGCGCCGAGATTGGCGCTGGCGTGGGGGCGGGCATGGGCGGGCCGGTGGTGGGGGCGATCATGGCTGTCATTGGCTTTTTCGTGGCGATGATGGCGATCGGCCCCTTCTTCATGGCGCGGTTGCAGAACCTGGTATGGAATCACACCACGCTGGCGCCGCACGCGTTTCGCAGCGAGGTCAAGGCGGGCCGCCTGTTGTTTATCTTCGCCACCAACATGATCGCCAATGCACTGACGCTGGGCCTGTTCCTGCCGTTCGCGCGCGTGCGTTCGATGCGCTACCGTATCGAGAGCATGACCATGCTCGCGGCGGGGCCGCTGGACGCCTTCGTGGCCGGCGAGACGCAGCAGGTTGGCGCGCTGGGCGACGCCGCGGTGGACTGGTACGACATCGACATCGCACTGTGACCGCGCTGTGACCACAGTCATCGTAGTCATCGCCGTGCCAGCCTCGTTTACTTCGATACCAAGGCCTTGATGCAGGATATCCCCGACGCCACGGCCACCGCCCCGGTAGCCGCCACTTACTTCGACGGCCGCTCGTCGCGTGCCCATCGGGTGATGCTGTCCATCGAAGGGCGCGATGCGGTGCTGCGCGAAGCCGATGGCACGGTGCTGCGCCGCGCGCCGCTAGCCGCGCTGCGCGTCTCCGAACGGGTCAAGCGCGCGCCGCGCCTGGTCACGTTTGCCGACGGCGCCTTCTGCGAGGTCACCGACCACGCCGGCTTTGCCGCATTGCTGGGCGCCAGCGGCCACCGCGAGGGCTGGGTGGTGCGTGCGCAGAACAGCTGGCGGCTGGCGCTGCTGTCGGTGCTGGGTCTGGCCGCGGCGCTGCTGCTGGGATATTTCTACGTATTGCCTTGGGGCGCCGGCATGGTGGCGCGCAGCGTGCCGCCGGCGCTGGAAGCCCGCCTCGGCGAGGCCACGCTCGCCAGCATCGATCAGGGCCTGCTCATGCCCTCGGCCCTGCCGCAGGCGCAGCAGCAGCGGATTCGCGCCGACTTCGCCGCGCTGGAGCGCCCGGCCGATCCGGGCCACGAGTACAAGATCCTGTTCCGCCACGGCGGCAAGCTCGGGCCCAACGCGCTGGCCCTGCCGGGCGGCACCATCGTGGTTACCGATGAACTCGTCAAGCTGACCGGCGTGGGCCCGGGCCTCATGGGCGTGCTCGCCCACGAGGCCGGGCACGTGGCCGAGCGCCATGGCCTGCAGCAGATCCTCCAGGCCTCGGCGGTGGGCGCGCTGGCGGCCTATTTCTTTGGTGACTATTCCACCGTGCTGGCAGGCGTGCCCGCCGCGATCCTGACCCTGCGCTACTCGCGCGACCATGAGCGCGCGGCGGATGCGTATGCGGTGGAGGTCATGCAGCGCAACCACTTGCCGGTGTCGGCGTTTGCCGACGTCTTGCAGGCGCTGGAGGACGCCCACGCCCGGCAGGCGCAAGTCCAGGCGGCCAAGGCCGACGGCGGGGGTGACGCCAGCGCGCCAGCCGCCTCCGGCGAGCGCGAAACCAAGCGGGAGCGCCGCAGCCGGCGTGCCGCGGAGGATGGCGGCAACAACGGGGATGGCGACGATGGCGACAGTTTCTTCTCCACCCATCCGCTCACGCGAGAGCGCATCGAGGCGCTGCGGGCGGCCGGACGCTAAGTCTCAGGCGCCCGGCTGCGGTGCATTGGGCTGAGGTGCAGCAAGCGGCGCGCGCAGGGCGATGGCCGCCACCTGGCTTTGCAGCCAGCTATGGAACCGCAGGATGGCCTTCTCGCGCGGGTTGCCTTCGCGCCAGGTCACCCAGTAATGCAGGCTGGACGGGATGCGGGTGGTGCCGATCTGCACCAGTTCGCCGCTGGCAAGGTAGTCGCTGGCGAGTTGCAGGCGCGCGGTGGCCACGCCAAGTCCTGCCACTGCCGATTGCAGCATCATGCCGGCGTCCTGGAAGATCGGTCCGCGCTCGGGTTCCGTGCCAGGCAGGCCGGCGCTTTCCAGCCAGTCGCGCCACGGTCGCAGTGCGAAGCGCAGCATTGGCAGGCGCGGCAGGTCGGCCAGCGTGAAGCCGGGGTAGCGTGCGAGCAGTGCCGGGCTGGCGACCGCGATGACATGGTCTTCGATCAGGTTGTGACAGGCAAAGCCGGGCAGGTCCACGCGCTGGTGCCAGATCCCCACGTCCACCGAGTACGGATCAGGCGGCGTGATCTCGGCGTGTAGTCGCAGGTGCAAGTCCAGCCCCGGCAGGGCCGCGTGCAGGCTCGGCAGGCGGCGGATCAGCCACGCGTTGGCCAGGTCGGCCATGACGCTGACTTCCAGCCGCACCACCTGCGGGGCACCACCGTTGCTGGCCTCGCGCAGGCCGTCTTCCAGTTCCGCCAGCCCGTCGCGAATCCGCTCGGCCAGCCGCGCACCGACATTGGTCGGCATCATCAGGTGGCCGGTGCGCTGGAACAGCTTGGTGCCCAGCTTGTCCTCCAGCGCGCGCAGATGGTGGCTGATGGCGCTGTGGGTCAGCGCCAGTTCCTCCGCAGCGCGCGAGAAGCTGCGATGGCGGGCCGCGGCCTCGAGCGCCCGCAGTGCCTGCAGCGCGGGCAGGTGGGGGGCGCGCTGCGAGCGCAGCGGCTCGGGTGGCGGGGCGGGTTCAGCCGGGCGGGTGGGCAAGCTGGGCTGGCCGGACAGGCCAATCTTGGTAGGTTTGGGGTGTCGGGAGGTCATTGCCGTCAAATTCTACTCACAATTGCGGCGGGTATCTTTCGTTGGTGTTGCACGCGGCGACTGACGACAATGCAGGCATGAATTCTGCCAATGTATCCACCCCTGCCGCTGCGGCGCCGTCTCCTGCTTCCCAGACTGGCGATCCTGCGCTGGCGGCTG
Organism: Cupriavidus sp. GW822-FHT02D05; assembly: GCF_058802485.1. Classification (NCBI taxonomy): domain Bacteria; kingdom Pseudomonadati; phylum Pseudomonadota; class Betaproteobacteria; order Burkholderiales; family Burkholderiaceae; genus Cupriavidus; species Cupriavidus sp. GW822-FHT02D05. The sequence continues at coordinate 42,475 of NZ_JBXAOE010000049.1, forward strand.
CCCGCTGGCGCGTGCTTTGCATCTTTTCGCTGGGTTTCCTGGTTTCCTATATCTTCCGGGGCGTCAACCTGGGCTTCGCGCCGCATTTGATCCGCGAGATGGGGCTGGGTGCCGCCGACCTGGGGCTGCTGACCAGCTTTTACTTCCTGGGGTTTGCCTGCGCCCAGTTACCGGCTGGGCTGATGCTCGACCGCTTTGGCCCGCGTCGCACCGAGGCGGCATTGCTGCTGGTGGCGGTGGCTGGCGCGCTGGTATTCGCCTCGGCGACCAGCATGGCCGCGCTGGCGGCAGGGCGCTTGATGATCGGCGTGGGCGTGTCGGTTTGCCTGGGGGCTGCCATCCAGGCCCTGTCGATCTGGTTCCCCCTGTCGCGCATGCCCTTGCTCAATGGGGTGGTGATGGCGATCGGTGGGCTGGGCGCCGTCGTGGTGGGCGCGCCGCTGGGCTGGCTGCTGTCGTGGACCGACTGGCGCACCGTCAGCTATGGGCTGGCCGGGTTGACGCTGGCCATGGCGGCGCTGCTGTGGCTCGGCGCCCCCGAGACCAGCCGCGCTGGCAAGCAGCGCCTTGCCGAACAGCTGCGCGGCACCTGGCAAGTCTTTCGCAATGCGCGCTTTTTGCGCGTGGTGCCGCTGGCCCTGCTCAATCAAGGTGTGTTCCTGGCGGTGCAGACGCTGTGGGTCGGTGCCTTCCTGCGGGACGTGGCCGGCTATTCGCCGGAGCAGGGCGCTCGCCTGGTGTCGGTGATCGGCTTTGCCATGATGGGCGGCTGCGTGTGCGCCGGCTGGGCCGCGCGCCATCTTGAGCGTGCCGGCGTGAGCCTTTACACCTTCGCCGGCGTCGGCATGAGCGGGTTCATCGTGATCCAGTGCCTGATCATGGCGGGTGTGCCGCTGCCGCCGGCGTTGCTGTGGGCGGCCTATGGCGTGTTCGGCTCCAGCGGCATCCTGGCCTATGCCGTGCTGGCGCGCAGCTTCCCCGATGCGCTGATCGGGCGCGCCACCACGGCGCTGACCTTGACGGTGTTCCTGTCCACCTTTGCCTGCCAGGTTGGCATCGGGCTGGTGCTGGACCTCTGGCCCGCCGATGCGGGCCGCTACCCGAAGGCGGCGCACCTGAGCGTGTGGGGCGGGCTGGTGGCGCTGCAGGTACTGGCCGCGCTGTGGTACATGCTGGGGGCGCGTCGCGCAAGCAGCGCTACAGCATGACCGGGCGGTCGTCGAGCTCGTTCGGATTGGGCCGGTCGCCCGAGGGGAAATGCTGCGCCAGCTGATGGTGGATCTTTTCCACCGCCGCCAGCACGGGTTTGACCGATAGCTCCCGGGCCAGCCCGCTCGCGAGTTCGCCGCAGATGGCGCGCCAGGTTTCCGGGGCCACGCGGGCATCGATGCCACGGTCGGCCAGCAGCTCTACCGCGTGATCCGCCAGGTTGATATAAAGCAGCACCCCGGTGTGGCCTTCGGTGTTCCACACCTCCAGCGCGCCGAACAGGGCGCGGGCACGGGCGCGCGGGCTGGTGCCGGAGAAGGCCAGCGCCAAGGGCAGGCTGGATTCGATCACGACACGGACTTCGCCGTGATGCCGCTGCTCGCCGGCGCGCACCGCCTGCTGCAGTTGCTGCTGGGCGTCGGCGGGGAAGAGTTTGCTGGCGGCGCCGGGGCGCGTGCCGAGATGGCGCAGGGCGCGTTTGAAGTGTGGCATGTGTCGTTACCAGTTGCCGGAGGCGCCGCCTCCGTCGAAGCCACCGCCGCCGCCGCCACCGAAGCCACCGCCACCACCTCCTCCGAAGCCACCGCCGCCGCCGCCACGTCCCCAGCCGCCACCCCCGAGACCGCCAAGGGTGCCGCCCAGTCCGCCGGCAGCCGCGTCCCAGCCGCGCCCGCGCGTCACGATCCGCGAGCCGCCCGAGCGGCGGGCCGCGGAGATGAAGAAGAACAGGATGATGGCGAGCGGGAACAGCACCGGCAGCCAGTCGGTCCACGAGCCGCTCTGGGCGGCCTTGGCGCCGGCCTGCGGGCCGGGCAGGGCTTCCTTGTCGATGGTGGCCTGGATCGCCGAGACGCCGGCCGCGATGCCGCCATAGAAATCATTCTGGCGGAAGTGCGGCGCCATCACGTCCTGCAGGATGCGCTTGGACATGGCGTCGGTCAGCGAGCCTTGCACGCCGCGCCCCACTTCCAGGCGCATCTTGCGCAGGCCGGGCGGGTTGTCCTTGGCGATCAGCAGGATCACGCCGTCGTCGATGCCCTTGCGCCCGGCGCGCCAGGCGTCGGCCACGCGGATGCTGTAGGCATCGATGGGCTCGGGATCCGTGGTGGGCACCATCAGCACGAAGATCTGGCTGCCGCGCTGCTGCTCGTACTCTGCCAGCACGTTTTCCAGCGCGCTGCGCTGGCTGGCGCTGAGCGTGCCGGTGAGGTCGGTGACCCGCTGCGTGAGCGGCGGCACCGCGACAAAGCCGTCGCCGGCGGCCATGGCCGGGAACGCCAGCAGCGCGCCCAGCCACAGCAGCAGCGCCAGCATGGCGGCTGTCCAGCCACTGCGCTCAGAGGGATTGCGCATAGGTATGTCCGGGGTCAGAACTTCACCGTGGGCGGTGCCGAGATGGCCTTCTCGTTCTCCACCGTGAACGACGGCTTGACCGGGTACTTGAAGATCATGGCGGTCAAGTTGGTGGGGAAGCTGCGCGCCAGGATGTTGTAGTCGCGCACCGCGGTGATATAGCGCTGGCGTGCCACCGTGATGCGGTTCTCGGTGCCCTCGAGTTGCGATTGCAGGTCGCGGAACGACGCATCGGCCTTGAGTTGCGGATAGTTCTCCGACACCGCCAGCAGGCGCGACAGCGCGCCGCTCAGCTCGCCCTGGGCTTGCTGGAAGCGCTTGAAGGCTTCGGGGTCGTTGAGGGTCTCGGGCGAGACCTGGATGCTGGTGGCCGCGGCGCGGGCCTTGGTCACGGCTTCCAGTGTCTCGCGCTCATGCGTGGCATAGCCCTTGACGGTATTGACCAGGTTGGGGATCAGGTCGGCGCGGCGCTGGTACTGGTTGATCACCTCGCCCCAGGCCGCCTTGACGGCCTCGTCCTTGGACTGGAAGTCGTTGTACCCGCAGGCGGACAGCAGGCTTGCGCACAGGGCCAGCATGAGCCAGCGCAGCACAGAGCGCCCGCAGGACAGTGACAGGGAAGGGGATGCGCGCATCGAAGACTCCGGAATTCGTGGAGTCCCCAGTGTAGCGCAGGGGCCGGCCGGCGCAAGCGAATCGGCCCGGGTGCGGTTGACGGCAGGCCGGCCGTCCCGGTAGATTGTCGTTTCTGCCGTGGTTGCCACGGTGTGCTCCCATTCAGCCCCAACCTGCCATGCGCGCTGTTTCGTCGATTTCCGCACTTGTTTGCCCTGCCTCGCAGCGGCAGGTGCCGGCGCGCGCCAAAGCCAAAAAACAGCCGCTCGTCTGACCGGGGCGCTGCTTCCGTCAGATGAGCGACGGAGCGGCACCTGCGTACCAGCGTACAGGGGCGAGGCCAGGTTTGAAGGTTCAGGCTTTCCCACTGCCCCACGCGGGCTCATCTGCCACCCGGCGCGCTTCTGCACGGTTTTTATTGACCGGTCGTACAGGAGTGATTCGATGCAAACAGTAGATCAAGCCCAAGCCCAACAAGTCCAACAGGATTCGCAGGCACAACACGTCTTTTCAGGAATCTGGCTGCCATTGGTGACGCCATTTGCCGACGGTTCGGTCGATTTTCCCGAGCTGGCCCGCCTGGTGGTGCACTACGCCGGCAGCGGCATCGCGGGGATCGTGGTGTGCGGCAGCACCGGTGAGGCGGCCGCGCTCGATGAGGCCGAGCAACTGGCCGTTCTGGATACGGTGCTGGCCAGCGCCGGCAGCTTGCCGGTGATGATGGGCGTGGCGGGCAGCCAGCTGAAGCAGGTGCAGGCGTGCGTGCGCCGGCTGGCTGGGAGGCCGCTGGCCGGGCTGCTGGCGCCCGCGCCTTATTACGTCCGTCCGTCGCAGGCCGGCCTGCTGGATTATTTCCGCATGCTGGCCGACAGCGCCCCCGCGCCGCTGGTGCTGTACGACATTCCCTACCGGACCGGCGTGAAGCTGGAGACGGAAACCATCCTGGCGCTGGCCGCGCATCCGAATATCCGCGCCATCAAGGATTGCGGCGGCGATTACCAGGGCACGCAGGCCGTCATTGCCGACGCTCGCTTGAGCGTGCTGGCGGGGGAGGATCACCAGTTACTGGGCACGCTGTGCCTGGGTGGCACGGGCGCGATCATCGCTTCTGCGCATCTGTATCCGGCGCTGTTCGTGGCACTCGCGCAGGCGGTGGCGGGGCAGCGGCTCGAGCATGCGCGCCGGCTTTTCCATGCCGTGATGCCGATGATCAAGCTGCTGTTCGCCGAGCCCAATCCGGGCCCGCTCAAGGCCATGCTGGCGCGCGAGGGATGGTTGCGCAATGAGCTGCGCGCGCCGATGACGCCCGCCAGCGCCGCCCTGGAGGTGGCGCTGGCGCGGGCCTGCGAGCGGCTTGGGGCGGCTGTTCCCGAGTTGCTTGGCTGACTTGGTGGGCGTTTGAGTTATCGAGTTTCAGGCTCTAGCGGTTAAGGGCGACTGCTTAACTGCAACTGCAACTGCAACTGCAACTGCAACTGCAACTGCAACTGCAACTGCAACTGCTGTTTCACCACCCCTTCGGGGCGGCAGACCTACTTTCTTGTCTTGCCAAGAAAGTAGGCAAAGAAGGCGCGCCGGATGGGGCGACTACCCCCTCGGGCTTCG
>NZ_JBXAOE010000050.1:0-44298 GCF_058802485.1 Cupriavidus sp. GW822-FHT02D05
CGCCTTCTTTGCCTACTTTCTTGGCAAGACAAGAAAGTAGGTCGCCGCCCCGCAGGGGTGGTGAAACTGCAGTTGCCGTTGCCTTTGACCTTGACGTTAATCAGTTGCAGTTGCAACAAACAAACGAACTAACTAACTAACTAACTTCAATCACCCCGTTCATCGTCTCGTGCCCCGACCCACAAAAAATATCGCACAAGAACCCAAAACTGCCAGCCACCTTGGGCAAGGCCGAAACCCGCACGACCTTGCCGGGCGGCAAATCCTCCCGAATGCCGAGATCCGGCACGCTAAACCCCATGATCACATCCTGCGCGGTCAGCTCGAACACCACCGGCTCTCCGACCCGCAGCGCAATCCGGTTTGGCGTGAAGACAAACTTGCGCGCATGCACCTTGATCACCCGCGGCGCAGCGGCAGCGCTTTGCAACAGTGGCGTCCCGCCCGCCAGCGCCAGCAGGCAGCACAGCGCCCGCCTGCGGCTGATTCCTTCCCGTCCGATGACTGACATGACCAACTCCTGATAGCGAGTTCAAAGCAGCTCAAAGCCGTTCAAAGCGGCGTGGCACGATCTGCTCAACCATTGACAGGCTTCTCCTCGATCCCGACATCCCCCGACGCCCTGCCCGCTTCCACTTCCCGCCAGCCCAATCCCCGATAGGGCTGCGCCGGATCCCACGGCACCGGCAAGCGCTGCGGCTGCGACCCCGCCGCCGGCAACGGGTAGATCAGCGAGCGCGCCGCGTGGTGCGCGATATGCCCGGTCATGTGGTGATGCTCCTGGTGGATGTGCCCATAAAACACCGTCACGTTGGGATGCGGCATCAGCCGCTCGATGACCTGTGCGCCGTCCCGGGTAGCCCAGTCCCACTGCGGATACAGGTCGAACAGCGGCCGGTGCGTGAACACCACGATGCGCGCCGACTGCGGCTGCTGCGCAAGATCCGCGGCGAGCCAGTCGAGCTGTGCCGCGCCCACCCGCCCGGCAGGATCGGAGACGTTGTCCAGCACGATGAAGTGCACGCCCTTGTGGTCGAACACATAGTGCGTGGGCCCGAACAGTTCGCGATAGGCCGCGCCCTGGTCCAGGCTGGCGTCGTGTTCGCCCGGCATCAGGTGCACGACCGGCACCTTGAGCGCGGCGATGATCGACTGGAACTCGCGCATGCGCCGGCGGCGCTCGGCGGGGTCATCGGTCGTGTGGGTAAGGTCACCGGTGAACATCAGGAAATCCGGCGGCTCGGCCAGTGCGTTGACCGCTGCCACCGCCTTGGGCAAGGTCCCGCGCGCGTCGGGATTGGGCGGGCCCTGGAAGCCCCAGTGCGCGTCCGAGAGTTGGACAAAGTAGAACGCTTCGTCCCGCCCGGCAGCCCATCCGGGCAATGCCGACACAAACACCGCGCCGCCGGCGCACGCGGCAAGCCCGAGAAAATCGCGCCGCTTCCATGCTCGCTGCATATTGAGCTCCATCGGATCGATCGGATCGATCGGTTTGATCTGGTTGCTGTGGACCTGCCTGTCATACCGGCGCGCAGGCGCGTTTATTCCCGTTGCTGGCGATAATTTTTTTACGTGGTGGTGGTGAAAATCGGGAATAAACTCAGTGCATTCCCGGTATACGCGGCAGAGACGGAATGAACGGGGATGGCGCGCGATGCGTCCAACCCGGGCACCGAGCCAAAGGAGTGACGTGAACGCTGCCGACCAGCGCCGCCGTTTCGACGATCTGGTGCTTCCGCACCTCGACGCCGCCTACAACCTGGCCCGCTGGCTGTCGGGCAGCCCCGTGGAGGCGGATGACGTGGTGCAGGAAGCCTGCCTGCGGGCTTTCTGCTTTTTTGACAGCTTCCGGGGCGATCAGCCGCGCGCGTGGCTGCTGGCGATCGTGCGCAACACGTGGTTCACCACGTGGCGCAAGCGGCGCCAGCCGGGCCAGGCCGAGAGCGCGGGCTACGACGACGCGCATTTCGATGGCGAGCCGCTGCCCGGCTGGCAGGATAGTCACGGCGACAGCCCTGAGCAATGGCTGCTGCGCGCCGAGGATGTCCGGCTGCTGCATGTGGCGCTGGAGCGCCTGCCGCTGGCCTTTCGGGAAGTCCTGGTGCTGCGTGAGCTGGAGGACCTGCCTTATCGCGACATCGCCGTCATCGCGGAAATCCCGCTGGGTACCGTGATGTCGCGGCTGGCACGCGCGCGCAAGCTGCTGGCGGCGGCAGTGCTCGACTTGCGCGCGGAGGGCATGCGCGGCATCGGCACCCAGGGCGGCGCCGACCTTGGCGCGGCAGGCACCCTGTCCACCGCACCGGCAACGGGCAGGGCCGCCGCGGCAACCGCCGTCCACGCCACGCCGGCGCAACCTGCCGGGGAGACAGGCCATGAACTGCAATGACGCCCGCCTGCTGCTGCAGGCCAATGCCGACGGTGAGCTCGGCGCGGGCGATGCCTTGCGCCTTGAACGGCACCTGGCGCAATGCACGGCCTGCACCGCGCAGCTCGCGCACCTGCGCGAACTGCGCACCGTATTGCGCGCGCATGCGCCCTACCACCGCGCCGGGCCGGCCCTGCGCGCACGGCTGACCACGGCGCTGGATGCAGCCCAGGCCGCGGCTGGCTCTGGCGCTGCGGCGGCGCCAGCCGGCAACGGTGGCGCATGGTGGCAATGGATGCGGCGCTATTTCGAATGGGGTCCCGCCGCCAATGCCGCCATGGCCGCGCTGACGGTGGCGACGCTGGGCATCGGCATGGCCCAGTACGCGCTGAGCGATGGCTCCGGGCCGACGGTGGAAGGCGAGATGGTAAGCAGCCATGTGCGCGCGCTGATCTCGGGGCACACGATCGATGTCGCCTCATCGGACCGCCACACCGTCAAACCCTGGTTCAATGGCCGGATCGACTACGCGCCGTCGGTACGGGAACTCGCGCCGCAAGGTTTCCCGCTGGTCGGGGGACGGCTCGACTACGTGCACGGGCGGCCGGTGGCGGTACTGGTCTACCGCCGCAACCAGCACCCCATCGATGTGTTCGTGCTGCCAGCGCGCACGGCGGACAGCAAGCCAGCCCTCAACCCCGGCCACAGCCAGGCACCCGCGCAGATCGAGGCGCGCCAAGGCTACCAGCTGGGGATCTGGGAGTCGGACGGCATGCGCTACGCGGCCATCACCGATGCCTCGGCCGACGACCTGCTGCGCTTCACGCAGGCCTGGCGCGCGGCTGGCGACAACCGCGCGCCCTGAGCCCTGAGCCCTGAGCCCTGAGCCCTGAGCCCTGAGCCCTGCGCCCGGCGCCCGGGCTCAGGCCAACACGAACGGCAACTGCCGCTGGCGCTTGCCGGTGAGCGTGAACAGCGCGTTGGCCACCGCTGGCGCAATGGCTGGCACGCCCGGCTCGCCCAGGCCGGTGGGCGGATCCTCGGATGGCACGAAGAACACGTCCACCACCGGCGCATCGGTGATGCGCGGCGGCGGATAGTCGGGGAAGTTGCTGTTCTTCACCACGCCGTTTTCGATCTCGATGGCAAAGCCCGGCCGCGTCATCGCCAGCCCGAACACGCATGCGCCCTGCACCTGTGCCTCGGCCGACATGGGATTGACCACGCGGTTGGCATGCACCCCGGCCGTCACGCGATGCACATGTGGCTCGTTTTTCACCAGCGACACCTCCACCACATAGGCCACCACCGTGCCGAACGACTCGTGCACCGCCACGCCCCAGGCCTGGCCCTTGGGCAGCTTGCGCTTGCCGTAGCCGGACTTGTCCACCGCCAGCTGCAGCGCCGCGCGATGGCGCGCGTGCTTGCCCGCGTCCAGCCGCGCAAGGCGGTACGCCACCGGGTCCTGCCTGGCATTGGCGGCCACTTCGTCGACCAGCGTTTCCTTGACGAAGGCGGTGTGCGTGTTGCCAACCGAGCGCCACCACAGCACCGGCACCGCCACCTGCGGGTGATGCACCGATAGTTGCAGCGGGAAGCCGTAGTCGTTCTCCACCAGGCCTTCGACCATGGTTGAGTCCACGCCGCCCTTGACCATGAACGCCTCGAACGGCGTGCCGGAGAGGATGGACTGCCCGACCACGGTATGCTGCCAGCCGAGCACCTGCCCCTTCGCATCGGTGCCGATGCGCGCGCGGTGCACATGCAGCGGCCGGTAGTAGCCGCCGCGGATATCGTCCTCGCGGCTCCACATCACCTTGAGCGGTTCGTCATGCCCGTTCTTGACCCAGGCCAGCAGCACGTTGGCCGCTTCGACCAGGTAGTCGGAGGTGGGCACGGCACGCCGGCCGAACCCGCCGCCCGCCATCATGGTGTTGAGCGTGACCTTGGCCGGTGGCAGCCCGAGCACACGCCCGATGGCGGCCTGGTCCACGGTCTGGAACTGCGAGCCCACCCATACCTTCACGCTCTGCACCGCCTTGCCCGACACCTCGGCCTGCAAGGTGCAGTTCAGCGGCTCCATCGGCGCATGCGCAAGATAGGGAAACTCGTAATCCGCCGAGATGGTGCGCGCGGCGCCGGACATGGCGCCCAGGTCAGCCTGCAGCGCCACAGTGCCGGGTTGCGCGGCCAGCGTCCTGTACTGCGCGAACAGGTCCTTGGTGGAAACGCTGGAGCCGCTGTCTTCCCACACGATCTCCAGCGCGTCGCGCGCCTGCTTGGCCGGCCAGTAGCCATTGGCCACCACCGCCACGCCGGTGCCGCCGCGATCCACCGGCACCAGCATCACGTCGGCCACGCCCTTGATCGCGCGCGCCTTGTCGGCGTTGAAGGATTTCACCTTGCCGCCAAAGCGCGGCGGGCGTGCCACCACGGCCACCACCATGTTCTTGAGATGCACGTCAATACCGAAGGCGGTGGTCCCCTCCAGCTTGCCGCGCGCGTCCAGCCGGCGCGTGGGCTTGCCGATGAGCTTGAACTGCGCCGGGTTCTTGAGCGTTACCTGCTGCGGCACCGGCAGCGCCATGGCGGCCTGCGCCAGGTCGCCAAAGGTGGCGCGATGGCTGCCGGAGGTGACCACGCCCAGCGCCACCTGGCAGCTCGCCGGATCGACCTGCCACTGGGTAGCCGCGGCGGAAACCAGCATGGAGCGGGCGCGCGCGCCCAGCTCGCGGTATTGCTGGAAGGAATGGTTGAGCGCGGTGGAGCCGCCGGTGATCTGCATGCCGAAGGCGGGATCCTTGTACGCATCGCCGGCGGGCGCCAGCGTGGCGCGCACGTTGCGCCAGTCCACGTCGAGCTCTTCCGCCAGCGCCATGGGCAGCGCCGTATGCACGCCCTGGCCGAATTCGAGCCGGTTGACCGCCACCGTGACGGTGTTGTCCGGCGCGATCAGCAGGAACGCCTGCGGCGGTGAAGGCGGGGCCTTGGGCGCCGCGCCTTCCTGCGCCAGCGCGGCCTGGGCTGGCAAGATGCCGAGCGCCAGGCCGCCGCCGGCAAAGCCGGTCAGCTTGAGAAAACTGCGGCGGTCCAGCGCGGCGACGCCGCCGGCGTCCGCGTGCCTGCGATTGCCGCCGGCCAGCGCTTCGAGGTATCTGATTCGCATGGTGTCGTCCCCTTAAGCCAGCGCGCGCGCCGCGTCCTTGATGGCCGCGCGGATGCGCTGGTAGGTGCCGCAGCGGCACAGGTTACCGGCCATGGCCTGGTCGATATCGGCATCGCTTGGGTGCTTCTTGCTGCGCAACAGCCCGACGGCGCTCATCACCTGGCCGTTCTGGCAGTAGCCGCACTGCGCCACATCGTGCTTGATCCAGGCGTCGAGCACCGCGCGGCCAACCTTGTCGCCGGTGACGCCTTCGATGGTGGTGATGCGCGCGCCTTGTGCCGCCGAGACTGGCGTCACGCAACTGCGCGTGGCCTGGCCGTTCACATGCACGGTGCACGCGCCACATGCGGCCATGCCACAGCCGAACTTGGTGCCGGTCATGCCAAGGCTGTCGCGTAACGCCCACAGCAGGGGCGTGGAAGGATCAACGTCTACCTGCAACGGCTTGCCGTTGATATCTAGCGTGGTCATGGGGGGAGCTCCTTGGGTCTGTTTGCCCTGGTCCGCCCCCGGCATGGTGCAGCGGTTCGATCCGCAGCGCCGCGCCGGCGGCGGCCGGTCAGCAGCGTGCGCCCCAGCCGCGGTGCGCACGCCGTACAACCTTGTGAGCATAGTGCAAAAAGGGCAGTCGCGTGCGGTACCGTGCACCGCACCCGGGCGGCCTCAGGCCATGCCTTGCGGCGCGCGGTCGATAAAGCCCGTCATGCATTGCAGCCGGCCGTCCGCCGCCACGGTCGCGAAGTCGGTGCCGGCCACCACGGCTGCCGCACCCGCAGGCGCCAGTTCCCAGGTAAAGCGCAGGTTGCCGCCGTGTGCGTCGACCGGCGTCACGCGCGTAAAGTGAAAACCCGGAAAGCGCGCCTGGACGGCGGCGATCATGGCGTCGATCCCGGCGTGGCCGTCACCGCGCATGAGCGGGTCGACATAGCTGGCGGACTCGGTCCAGGCGCCGACGATCAGCGCGCGCCGGCGAGCTGCGTCGGTTTCGTTCCAGGCCGCAAGATAGCGATCCGCCAGGGCGGCAAGATCGGAGGCAGTGAAGTTGGCGGCGAGGTTGGCAGGTGCGGCGATGCGATCCGATTCGGACATGGTCTTCTCCTTGGTGTGCGTGAGCAAGCTGTCCATATCATCGGTGCGCGCAGCGCTACGCGCGATGACGCGCGGGGTAATTGCCGTCGCGTCGTCACCGCGCGCCCGAGGGCCGCCATGGCTGGCGAGGTGGACGCGTTTCGCGCCGGTCCGATATCCGCGCCAATACCCCTCCTCGGCAGGGCAATGCCTGAAACGCCTGTATGACTGGACCGGCAGCGCGCCTGTCCGCCTTGGCAGCAGACCGGCCGCCGGGGCCGGTTGCGGCTCGCCGCCGGCCACTCTCCTACCGCAAAACGGCGTCCGGCGCTAGTCCGAACAGCGGGAACACAGCGGGGTTTATCGCCTCGTGATTCCGGCGTATCGCCGCTATATTGATCCATTAAGCTGGGCCGTGCGTGCAACCTGCCCGACGCCCGCCCATCGCCTCAATTTCGAGAACGCAGCTTCAGGCTGACGCCACATGACGCCAGATTTGGATGTCCGCCCCTTGCCCACCACCTACCCGCGCTGGCAGCGTGTGTCGCTATCCGCCATCGCCTTCTTCCTGCTGGCCCTGGCCGGGCTGGCCGTGTCGCGCTACCCCGGAAACGTGGCCATGCTCTGGTTGGCCAACGCTTTCGGCCTCGGCATCTTGCTGCACCAGCGCCGCAGCGACGCGCCGTGGCAGCTGGCCGGGATGCTGGTGGCGGGCGCGGCGGCCAATGCGGCCATGGGCGATAGCCCCGCCATTGCGTTGGCGCTGGCGCTGGGCAACGTCGCCGAGATTGCCTTCTCGGCGTGGCTGGTGCGCGCCATGACCGGCGGCGCGACGCTCTCCCGTCCGGGCCCGCTGGCGCGCTTCGCGCTGACGCTGGGCGCGGCCAGCACGCTGGGGCCGACGGTAGGCGCCACCATCGGCGCCGCCACCATCGGCACCGCCTACCACAGCGGTTTTGGCGCGGTCTGGTGGACCTGGTGGACAGCGGACTCGATGGGCATCGTCATGTTGCTGCCGCTGATGGTATCGATCACGCGCGAGCGTTTCGCGGATACCTTCCGCCGCGCGCAGCTGCCCCGTTTTGCCGGCCTGCTCCTGCTGAGCCTGGCGGTGGGCGGCGTGGCGCTATATAAGAGCAACGAGCCGTTCGTGGTGATGGCGCTGCCGCTGGTGCTGGCGGCGCTGCTGACCAATCCCTTTGCCACTGCCCTGCTGACGTTGCTGGCCATCTGCGGCACGGTGGCGCTGGGGCTGATCACCGCGTCGCTCGGCCTGGGCGCGAACGAGCCGTTCCTGCTGCAGTCGGTGCAGCTGTCGACCGCGCTGATCATGGTGTTCCCGATCTGCATTGCCTTCCTGCTGGAGCAGAACCGGCGTGACCGCAGCGAGCTGCGCGGCAGCGAGCGGCGCTTTCGCCAGGCCATGGAGCATTCGGCCATCGGCATGGCGCTGGTAGGGCTGGACGGCCGCTGGCTGCAGGTCAACCGCGCCATCTGTGACCTGTTTGGCTATGATGCCGCCGAGCTGGCGGAGCTGCCTTTCCCGACCATCACCCACCCGGACGATCTCGCCCCCGACCTGCACCAGGTCGAGCGCCTGCTGGCCGGCGAGATCGAGTCGTACCGGATAGAAAAGCGCTTCCGCCACAAGGACGGCCACTATCGCTGGACCTTGCTGGCCGTCTCCCTGGTGCACGACGAGAACACGGGCAAGCCGCTGCATTTCATCTCGCAGGTGGAAGACATCGACGAGCGCAAGGCCGCGCTGGAAAAGCTTGAGGCACTGTCGCGCCGGACCCAGCTGGCGGTGGAAGCCGGCGGCGTAGGCATCTGGGAATGGGACATTGCCAGCGGCGCGATCGAGTGGGACGCGCGCATGCATGCGCTGCACGGCGTCGATCCTGCCCTGGGCGCGCCGGACATCAAGCGCTGGACGGCCATGGTGCATCCCGAGGATGTCGAGCAGGCAAGCACCGAGATGCGCGAGGCGGTGCGCGGCACGCGCACCTTCGATACCGAATACCGCATCCAGCGCCCCGACGGCGCGGTGCGCCACATCCGGGCCATGGCAATGGTGCTGCGCCAGGACGATGGCACCGCGGTGTCCATGATCGGCACCAACTGGGACATCACCGAACAGCGCCGCCTCACCGAGGCGCTGTTCGAGGAGAAGGAACGCCTGCATATCACGCTGCGCTCCATCGGCGATGCGGTGATCTGCACCGACGCCACCATGGGCGTCACCTTCATGAACCCGATCGCCGAGCAGCTCACCGGCTGGACCATGCAGGCGGCCGCCGGCCAGCCGCTCGAATCCATCTTCCGCATCGTCGACGAGCATACCAACGCGCCGATCCCCAGCCCGGTGGAACAGTGCCTGCTGACCTTGCGCCCGGTCTACCTGCAGGACGGCGCAGTGCTGCAAAGCCTGACCGGCGACCGCCATGACGTGCAGGACTCCGCCGCCCCGGTGCGCACGGCTACCGGGGAGGTCATCGGCGCGGTGCTGGTGTTCCAGGACATCACCGGCGCCCGCGCGCTGCAGCGCGAGCTGGCCCATTCGGCCTCGCACGATGCGCTCACCGGCCTGCCCAACCGCATCTGGTTCGAGAAGCGGCTGCGCGAGGCCTGCGAGGCTGCGCGCATGCAGCAACAGCATCACGCGCTGTGCTTCATCGACCTGGACCGCTTCAAGATCGTCAACGACACGGCCGGGCATGCCGCGGGCGACGTACTGCTGCGCGAGCTCGGCCACGTGATCCGCTACCACGTGCGCCCGGACGACCTGCTCGCCCGCCTGGGCGGCGACGAGTTCGCGCTGCTGCTCATGGACTGCACGGTGGACCAGGCCGAGCGCGTGTGCCAGAAGATCATCGATGCCATCCGCGGCCAGCGTTTCCCGTGGGAAGGGCGGGTCTACGATGTGGGCGCGAGCATCGGCATTACCGCCATCGACCACGAAACACCGCCGATGGGCGAGCTGATGAGCCGCGCCGACGTAGCCTGCTACGCCGCCAAGGCGGCCGGGCGCAGCCGCGTCTCGGTGTACCGGCGCGACGAAAGCGATGCGCAGCGCCACCACCAGGAGCTGCAGGTTGCCGCCGGCATCCACTCGGCGCTGGATGCGAACCGCTTCCGCCTGTTCGCCCAGGAGATCCGCGCGCTGCAGGAGCACAACCAGGCCGACCGCCATATCGAGATCCTGGTGCGCATGGTCGACGAGCAAGGCAAGCTGGTGATGCCGGGCGCGTTCATCCCCGCCGCCGAGCGCTATGACCTGATGGGCCACGTGGACCGCTGGGTGATCCACCACGTGCTGCACGAATTCGGCGAGCGCCTGACCGCGGTGCCCAGGCTCACGGTCGCCATCAACCTGTCGGCCAATTCGCTGGGCGAGCCGTTCCTGCTGCCGTTCCTGCACGCCGAGCTGTACGGGTCCGTGCTGCCCGCCAGCCGCATCCAGCTGGAGATCACCGAGACCGCGCTGATCAACAACATGGCGGCGGCCAATCGCCTGGTGACCGAAATGCGCAGCGCTGGCTGCACCGTGGCGCTCGACGATTTCGGGGCGGGCTTGTCGTCGTTCTCCTATCTCAAGCAGTTTCCGGTGGACTATCTCAAGATCGACGGGAGCTTTATCCGCCACCTGGCCGGCAGCGCGGTGGACCGCGAGATCGTCAGCTCGATCAACGATATCGGCCATCGCCTGGGCATGCTGACCGTGGCCGAATCCGTGGAGGACGAGGAAACGCTGCAGGCCTTGCGCTCGCTTGGCGTGGACTATGCCCAGGGCTATGTGATCGGGCGGCCGATGCCGCTGGAATTGTTCCTGGAGAGTTGCCCGACCCAACCCGTGGACAACGCCTGAGTCACCTGGCGTGCGTGGCTGGCGGCGGCGTGCGCCGGCCGCGCCATGCCCCTTGGATCACACGCTGGCGCCCGCACGGGCGCCAGTTCCGCTTTCAGCCCCGTCACTCGTTCGGAAAACCGAACGCCCTGCTGCCCTATCCGCACGGAAATCCGAACCGTGCGCCGAGCGCACATTAATTTCTCCTTGTTTTTCAGCAGCTTAGGCGCCTTCGGCACGGCCTTTGGCCTGGCACGCCTCGTGCAATGTATGCGCCGGCCCCAAGCGGCCATACAGGTCGACGGTTGGCTCCCCCCGTGCCAGCCCGGACCCAAAACAATGGAGGAAACAATGATCGACCCCGCCTTGCCGACCTTGCCCACCACACCGGTGGGCGCCGGGCACACGCTGCCCGTGCCCGTTCGGCATGGATCAACGCATTGATCCGGAATGATTCCGGATTGAACAGGCACTGATCTTCCCGGCTGAGGCCGCATGGCGCTGTCCCCACGACGGCAACGCCATGCCAGAAGGCTGCCAGCCCCCCCGCAAAACAGCCGTCCGGCCATTGGCCGGGCGCATCGGCCCGACTTCTGATGAAACTGAACCGACTGCCCACCCTGATTTTCATTGCGATGCTGCTTGGCGTGCTGGCCGGCACGGCCGCCCACCACTATGTGCCGGACCCCGCCGCCGCCAAGTCCATCGCCGACCACCTGTCCATCCTGACCGACGTGTTCCTGCGCATGATCAAGATGATCATCGGGCCGCTGGTGTTCGCCACCCTGGTCAGCGGCATCGCCAGCATGGGCGACGGCAAGGCCGTTGGCCGCATCGGCATGAAGGCGATGGCATGGTTCATCGCCGCGTCCATCACCTCGCTGCTGCTGGGCCTGCTGATGGCCAACCTGCTGCGCCCGGGCGAAGGCATGAACCTGGCGCTGCCGGCGGCGGACGCGGCCTCCAACCTGAAGACCGGGGCGCTGAACCTGCGCGATTTCATCGCGCACATGTTCCCCAAGAGCTTCGTCGAAGCCATGGCCACCAATGAGATCCTGCAGATCGTGGTGTTCTCGCTGTTCTTCGGCTTTGCGCTGGGCACGCTCAAGGACGGCATCGGCAAACCCGTGCTGGCCGGCATCGAAGGCCTGTCGCACGTGATGCTGAAGATCACCAACTATGTGATGGCCTTCGCGCCGGTCGGCGTGTTCGGTGCGGTCGCAGCGGTGATCACCGCCGAGGGCCTGGGCGTGCTGGTCGTGTATGCCAAGCTGCTGGGCGCGGTCTACCTGTCGCTGGCGCTACTGTGGGTGGCGCTGATCGGCGGTGGCTACTTCTTCCTCGGCCGCGACGTGTTCCGCCTGCTCAAGATGGTGCGCGCACCGCTGATGATCGGTTTCGCCACCGCCAGCAGCGAATCGGCTTACCCCAAGGTGATCGAGCAGCTCGGCCGCTTTGGCGTCAAGGAGCGCATCACCGGCTTCGTGCTGCCGCTGGGCTACTCGTTCAACCTGGACGGCTCGATCATGTACACGTCCTTCGCCGCGCTGTTCGTGGCACAGGTGTACGGCATCCACCTGTCGCTCTCGCAGCAGGTCACCATGCTGCTGGTGCTGCTGGTCACCAGCAAGGGCATCGCCGGCGTACCGCGTGCCTCGCTGGTGGTGGTGGCCGCGGTGCTGCCGATGTTTGGCCTGCCCGAGGCGGGCATCCTGCTGGTGCTGGGCATCGACCACGTGCTCGACATGGGCCGTACCGTGACCAATGTGCTTGGCAACGCCATTGCCACAACCGTCGTCGCCAAAAGCGAAGGCGCCATCGGCGCGCCGGTGCCCGAAGAAGCGGATGACCCCGCTGCCGACGGCAACCGCGGCCTGACACCCGTTCAGGTCCTGGCCGGCAAGTAACACTGCCAGCGCGCCAAGGCCCGGCCACCGATCAGGTGGCCGGGCCTTTTTTGTTTCCGGGGGCCGGAAAACCGCGATGTGGTAAAAGACGGGGTCGCCGCGGGTGGCGCCATCGCACAATGTGCACATTGGCGCTCCCACCCCCTACTCTTACCCCTTTGCACGATGCACTTTTGCTGGCGCCTGCAGTCTTAACCAGTCGGGCTCGCTGCCCGCGACCGAGTTCCTTCGCCTTCGCTTCCTGCGCATTCCGCCCGCTCCCATGACCGGCCCGCTCCCTTCACACGCTACCCCGCAAAGCGCCCCGCACGACACCTCCGCTCGTGCCGCACGCCTGCGCCCATGGGTGCCCCTCATGGCCATGCTGGCGCTGGCGACGCTGATCGGGCTGGCTGGCGCCATGGGCTACCGGTACAGCTACGACAACGCGCTGGCGCGCCAGGGCGAGCGCGGCCAGGTGCAGCTGCGCCTGTACGGGCAGGCCCTGTCGAGCGAGCTGGCGCGCTATGACTACGTGCCCAGCCTGCTCTCGCTGGACGACAAGATCGCTACCCTGCTGGCTCACCCGAACGACCCGGCACGCGTCGAGGCCGCCAACCAGTACCTGGCCGCGGTCAATGCCCGCGCCGGCACCCGCGTGGTGTTCGTACTCGATGCCCGCGGCCACGTGCTCGCCACCAGCAATTGGCAGCGCCCCGACAGCTACCTGGGCGAAGACCTGAGCTTTCGCCCCTACTTCAGCGACGCCGCGGACGGTCAGCTGGGCCGCTTCTATGGCGTGGGCACCACCCGCAGCGAGCCCGGCTACTACCTCTCGGCGCCGCTGGGCGATCGCCACAAGCCAAGCGGCGTAGCGGTCGTCAAGGTGGGGCTGGAACCCCTGGAGAACCGCTGGCAGGGCGCCGATACCCAGATGCTGCTGACGGACGAGAACGGCGTGGTGATCCTGGCCTCCGACCCGTCCCTGAAACTGGGCGCGCTCAAGCCGCTGGCCCCCGAGCTGCGCGAGCGGCTGCAACGCAACCTGCAATACAACCGCGCCGCGCTCCCGCAGCTGGAGCTCACGCCGGTACGCAAGCTGTCCGACAGCGACGCCCTGGTCCGCCTGCGCAGCGGCCCGCCCATGCTGGCGCAGAACGCCGAACTGGTTGGCACCGACTGGCACCTGACGCTGCTCACCAATACCTCGCAGGCCCGCGTGGCCGCGCTCAGCACCGCCGCGCTGGCCGGCGTGCTCACCGCCTTCCTGTTGCTGCTGGCGGCGGCCTGGAACGTGCGCCGGCGCATCGCCAGCGAGCGCATGGCCGCGCGCGCCGCGCTAGAGGCCGCCAACGGCGAACTGGAGCGCAAGGTGGCGGAGCGCACCGCGGACCTGTCCGCCGCCAACCAGCATCTGCAGGCGGAAGTCGCCGAACGCATCCGCGCCGAGGCAACCTTGCGCCAGGCCCAGGATGGCCTGCTGCAGGCCGGCAAGCTGGCCGCGGTAGGCCAGATGTCCACCGGCATCGCCCACGAGCTCAACCAGCCCCTTGCCGCCCTGCGCACGCTCTCGGGCAATACCCAGAAATTCCTCGAGCGCGGCGACAACGCCACCGCACAGGCCAACCTCGGCACCATCATCGGCTTGGTGGAGCGCATGGGGCGCATCACCGGCGCGCTCAAGTCATTCGCGCGCAAGCCTGGCAATGGCGGCACCGCCGCTCGCCTGGCACCGCTGGACGATGCGGTGGACAACGCCCTGTTCCTGCTCGATACACGCCTGCAGGCGGTACGCCCGGCGCTGGTCCGGGAGATCGAGCCGGACCTGATGGTGACGTGCGATCCCAACCGGCTGGAACAGGTGCTGGTCAACCTGATCGGCAACGCGCTCGACGCGCTGGCCGGCAACCCTGAGCCCCGGCTGGAGCTGCGCAGCCACCTGGCGGGCAGCAAGCTGCGCCTGACCATCCGCGACAACGGCCCCGGGCTGTCCGAGGAAGCCTTCGCGCGGCTGTTCGAGCCGTTCTTCACCACCAAGCCGGCAGGACAGGGACTGGGCCTGGGCCTGACGCTGTCGGCCGGCATCCTGGACGAGGTCGGCGGCAGCCTGGAGGCCAGCAATCACCCCGACGGCGGCGCGTGCTTCACGCTGGTGCTGCCGCTGGCCAGGCTTGACCCGGAGAGCCGCCATGGCAATTGACCCGAACCACGCCGATTCCCCCGACGCGATCGACCCCGCGCCGCTGACCGTGCTGATCGTCGAAGACGACCCCGACGTGCGCCTGGGTTGCGAGCAAGCACTGCGGCTCGAAGGCATTGCCACGCGTGCCGTGGCGAGCGCCGAAGCCGCCCTGCGCGAGGTCGGCAGCCATTTCCCCGGCGTGGTGGTGAGCGACATCCGCCTGCCCGGCATCGACGGCATGGCGCTGCTGCATGAGCTGCGCTCGCGCGACGATGCGCTGCCGGTGGTGATGGTCACGGGCCACGGCGACGTCAGCCTGGCCGTGCAGGCCATGAAGGCCGGCGCCTACCACTTCCTGGAAAAACCGTTCTCGCCCGAGCGCCTGGTCGAGGTCACGCAGCGCGCGCTGGAAAAGCGCCGGCTGGTGCTGGAAGTGGCCGAGCTGCGCAGGAAGCTGGCCGGGCGCGACACCTTGCAGGCGCGCCTGATCGGCCATTCGCCATCCATCGAACGGCTGCGCAAGCTGATCGCCGACCTGGCCGACACCGCCGCCAACGTGCTCATCCACGGCGAGACCGGCACTGGCAAGGAACTGGTCGCCCGCTGCCTGCACGAAGCAAGCTCGCGCCGCGCGCGGCACTTCGTGCCGATCAATTGCGGCGGCCTGCCCGAGCAGCTGTTCGAAAGCGAGATCTTCGGCCATGAGGCCGGCTCGTTTACCGGCGCGGCGCGGCGGCGCATCGGCAAGATCGAGCACGCCGAGGGCGGCACGCTATTCCTCGACGAGATCGAGAGCATGCCCATGCAGATGCAGATCAAGCTGCTGCGGGTGCTGCAGGAGCGCGTGGTGGAGCGGCTTGGCTCCAATACGCCGGTGCCGGTCAACACCCGCGTGGTCGCGGCCACCAAGGCAGACCTGAAGGCGCTCTCGGCGGCCGGCCAGTTCCGCGCCGACCTGTATTACCGGCTCAACGTGGTGACGCTGGAGCTGCCGCCGCTGCGCGAGCGGCGCGAAGACGTGCCGCCGCTGTTCGAGCATTTTGTCGCGCAGGCGGCGCTGCGCTTCGAGCGCGAGGCGCAGCCTGCCACGCCGGCGGAGCTCGCTGCGCTGATGGCCTATCCGTGGCCGGGCAATGTGCGCGAGCTGCGCAACCTGGCCGAGCGCCATGTGCTGGGACTGGGGTGCAATCCCGGGCAAGGCACCGCCGAGCCGGCAGCGCTGCCGCTGGCGCAGGCCGTGGAGCAGTTCGAGCGGGCCATGATTGCCGACGCCATGCGCAGGCATGAGGGGAACCTCAGCCGCGCGAGCGAGGCGCTGGGCATTGCCAAGACGACCTTGTTCGATAAGGTCAGGAAATACCGACTTTGAGATTCCAGGCGTTGCGGTTTGCGCACAGCTTGCGTTGAGGCTTTCCTTGCGGCTTCGGTCGCCGCGCCACCCCCCACCCCCTGCGCCCTCTCAGCCCTTTCGCTCCACCTCCCCGCCCTTCTCCCTTCCCTCCCGCTTCCCCCCGCCCCGTTTCCTTCCCGCTTCGTTTTTCCTTGTGTGAGGTGCCGCACCGAAGCGGCGCGCACGCCGCGCCACTATGGTTTCACCCCTTCCCGCGCGCTTTGCACCTTGCCGTGCCTGGCGCGGCCGGTGCGGGACAAAGCCTGGCTTCGGCCGGGTTCGGCGACCGCGGTGCTGGCCCGCACCGTGGTCGCCTCCCATGGCTGCCGGGCCTTGCCGCGCATTGAGAATGCCGCTAACAAGCAGGAGCGGACCGACGATGATCCTTCAAGGAAACGACCCGACTACCGGCGCTTCGTTTTCGCTCGGCAACCGGATTCAGCGCCAGCTCTGGCACTGGGCCTGGTTGTGCCTGTTCCGGCCAAGCCCGCGCCCGCTGCATGCATGGCGCTCGGCGCTGTTGAGGTTGTTCGGGGCGCAACTGGGCCCGCATGTGCATATCTATCCGGGCGTGAAGATCTGGGCGCCGTGGAACCTGCGCGTGGGCAGCCATGTCGGCGTGGCCGATGGCGTCACGCTGTACAACATGGCGCCGATCGTCATCGGCGATTTCTGCGTGGTCTCGCAGGGCGCGCACTTGTGCACCGGCACGCACGACTACAACAGCGCCAACTTCCAGCTGGTTGCCCATCCCATCGTGCTCGCGGCGCACGTGTGGATCTGCGCCGAGGCCTTTGTCTCGCCCGGCGTGACGTTGGCCGAGGGCGCGGTGATCGCGCCGCGCGCGGTGGTGAGCAAAAGCCTGCGCACGCCATGGACCGTCTACGGGGGCATCCCGGCCCGCGCCATCAGCACGAGAGTCAGACATGCCAAGCCCCCAGCCTAGCCAGCCCATGCAAGCGCCGGGCATTTCCGTGCTGATCCTGACCCGCAACGAGGAGCAGGACCTGCCGGGCTGCCTGCAAAGCGTGGCCTGGTCGGACGACATCCACGTGTACGACTCGATGAGCACCGACGCCACGGTGGCGATCGCGCAGCGCTTCGGCGCGCATGTCACGCAGCGCGTCTTCGACAACTGGGCCAGCCACCAGAACTGGGGCCTGCAGCACATCGGCTTTCGCCATCCCTGGGTGTTCTACATCGACGCCGACGAGCGCATGACGCCCGAGCTTGTGGCGCATGCCCGGGCCGCGGTGCGCGCGGCGCGCGACGAGGTCGCGTTCCGGGTGCAACGGCGCGACTTTTTCCTAGGCACCTGGCTGCGCCATGTACAGACGTCTCCCTTCTACCTGCGTTTGTTCCGGCCGGAGCGGATGCGCTACGAGCGTCTGGTAAACCCGGTGTCGATTCCTGACGGCCCGGCCGGCGAGCTGACGGGCTACCTCGATCACTACCCGTTCAGCAAAGGCGTGACCCACTGGATCACCCGCCACAACAATTACAGCGGGCTGGAAGCGATGCAGATCATCGAGAACCGGCGCGGCGCGGCAGCGTTCAGCCTGGCCGAAGCCCTGTTCGCGACGGATTTCCACCGGCGCCGCGCGCACCAGAAGGAACTGTTCTTCCGCTTGCCGATGCGCCCCCTCGTCAAGTTCGCGATCCTGTACCTGGGCAAGCGCGGCTTTCTCGATGGACGGGCCGGGCTCACCTACGCCATGCTGCAGTCGATCTACGAATACTTCATCGTGCTCAAGACGCACGAACTGGAAAGGTCCATGGCGCTGCCCGCGCCAGATCCCGAGTCCGTATGCCCGGAAGGCGCGCCGGCACCCGTGCGCCAGTCCCTCCCGATATCGGGTATGGCAGCTGATGCGGAAGGTGAGTTCAGCAACCTGCCAGTCACATCGACCCGGCAAACGGTGGCAGTGGCTCGCGGGCGAAATCCCTGACGGCAAGCGAGATTGCCGCACACGCCATATTTGTCATTCCTGCGGCAAGCGGCCGCACGGCCATGTGCGCTATACGTTTCGACGCGCGGAGCGACCGGTGGAAGCACTTCAGATGTATGCAATGTTTGCGATAAATTCCCGCTCGCCCGTGTCTGCCAAAACGCGGCAATATGCGTTTAAGCCCAGAAGTGGGAGCGTTCAATGCGATTTCGAAATATTTGGTGCGCCGTCTGGTTGCTTATGTTCGATACCGCATATGATTCGAGGCTGGCATTCTTCCGTTGGGAGAATCAGGCACCGGTGACATAGATCATGCCGTTGCACAACCGTGGGAGCACCGTCGCTCCCGCCGCCCCGGATGCGAGGGCAGGTTACGCAAGAGGCCTTATGGTGCCAGCATGCAACCGTCTTCATGGCTCGCGTTGCCTTGCATTGCCAAGCCCCAAACCAGCGCGAAAAGCTCGCGCTGTCACTGCTGTTTCTCTCGCAGTGCGGTGTATTTAGTTAACGGGTGAACGGATGAAACTGGATTCAGAACTGGCTGAAAAGCCTTACTACAGTACGCGTACCGCCGCGAAGCTGCTCAATGTGTCATTGGGCACGGTGCAGAAAATGGTGGAACGCGGCGAACTCGGGGCCTGGAAAACCAACGGTGGCCACCGACGCATACATAAGGAAACCGTGCATCGCCTGCTGGCCACGCGCGTGGGGCAGGAACTTCCGTCTGTGCATGAACTCGACCTGGTGGTGTTTCACCCAAACCACCAGGAAGCCCAACGTATCCACGCGCAACTGGGCAAATGGGGCTTGCCCCTGAAAAGCGTGGTGGTGGAGGACGTGGTGGATACCATCATTACTTCGGTCAGCTCGCATCCGCGAGTGGTGTTGTACTACGTGGAAGAACTCACTGACGCCGAGTCGGCCACCATCGAGAAGCTGCAGAACTTCTTTGCGCGCCAGAACGTCATCTTCGCCGTGATCACCAACCGCCAGGCCTATGACGGCGTGGCCGATGCGCTGCAGCAATGGGGCATCATGGTGTTCCTGAAGACGCCCTCGCTGGAAGAAGTCAAAGGCTTCCTGCGCGCGCAGCTGATGATGACCCGGGGCGCAGCCGGCTGATCGGCCGGCACATCGCCAAGACCCTGTCCAGGACGTTTCACCGGCAGCTATCTGCCCGGCCGTCACCCGGCCGCCCGGCTTGCCTTGCCCGTTACCCGTGGGCGTGGCACTCGCTATAAACCGCACACCACAACGCCGCAGTCTCGTGACCCGCACGACTGCGGCGTTGTGGCATGGGCCGCCGCTTCAGGCCAGCGCCGCCAGCGGCTCGCGCACGGGCTGCGGCACTCCGGCGTCCATCATCCATCCATATAGATTGCGGGGATCCGGCGGCGTCGCCACCAGCTCCACGTGGCTGCCGCGATGCTGCGCGTGGGCCGCGGCATGAAGCCAGCGCAGCGCGGAGTAATCCTCCAGCGCAAACCCCACTGAGTCGAACACCGTCACCTGCCCCGTTTCGGTGCGCCCGGCCACCCGGCCGGATAAAACCTCCCACAACTCCGTCACCGGTGTATCCGGTGGCAATTGCTGGATCTCGCCTTCAATGCGGGTCTGCGGCGCGTACTCGACCACAATGCGCGCCTGGCGCAGGATCTGCGGGTGCAGTTCGGTCTTGCCCGGGCAATCGCCGCCTACCGCATTGATATGCACACCGGGCGCAACCAGGTCAGGCGTGAGGATGGTGGCCCGCGTCTTGTCGGCGGTGACGGTGCTGATGATGTCGGCACCCTGCACGGCTGCGCGCACGGAGTCCACCGCCACCACCTTCAGCCCCTGCACGCCTTGCAGGTTGCGCGCGAGCCGCGCCGTCGCGGCGGGATCGATGTCGTAGGCACGGATCTCCCGGATGCCCACCATGGCATGGAAGGCCAGTGCCTGGAACTCCGCCTGCGCGCCGTTGCCGATCAGCGCCAGCGTGGCGGCGCCGGGCCGCGCCATCACCTGCGCGGCGAGTGCCGACGTGGCGGCGGTGCGCAATGCGGTGGCCAACGTGAGGTCGCACAGC
Source organism: Cupriavidus sp. GW822-FHT02D05 (assembly GCF_058802485.1). NCBI lineage: Bacteria > Pseudomonadati > Pseudomonadota > Betaproteobacteria > Burkholderiales > Burkholderiaceae > Cupriavidus > Cupriavidus sp. GW822-FHT02D05. The sequence goes on from NZ_JBXAOE010000050.1 coordinate 19,925, forward strand.
AGCAGCGGAAAGCCGCTCGCCACTTCCGCCAGCACGCCAAAAGCCATCACCGTCGGCATGGCGTTCTGCGCATTGCGCGGATGGCCGTTGACGTACTTGAACGCATACTGCACGGCGTCGCTCACCGGCATCAGCTCGATCACCCCGTCGACGGAGTGCGTCGCCAACCGCGCGGATTTATCGAATGCGTCCCAGCGCACAAAATCCTGGCGAATGTGATGCGCCATCTGCGCGATGGCGTTGGCGACGCCCGTGGCGCGCACCAGCGCCGCCACATCGGCGGCGTCCAGAAAGCGGGTCATGGCGATCTCCTTCATGGTGTTCTCCCTTGCTGGCTCGGTATTGGTTTGTGCTCGTCCTTCGCGCTCATGCCGCCACCGCGGCGCCGTCGGCCGCGGCGCTCGCCCGGGCCGGCCCGCTGGTGCGGTCCAGGCGCAGCGTCATGCAGTAGGCGCCGCCGCCGGACAGCATGTACGGCGACAGGTCCACCTCGCGCAGGTGGTAGCCGCGCTGGCCCAGTTCGGCGCGCAGGTGCGGCGTGGTGCGCGTCATCACCACCTGGTCATGCAGGTTGACCGCATTGACGCTGAAGTGGCGCAGGTCGTCCTCGCTCGCTTCGATGCGCAGGCTGGCCGGCACGCGCTCGCGCAAGATGCGCAGGGCGTCCTGCGTAAAGGCGGGCGGGTAGTAGAGAATCTCGCCGCCGGACAGCGGGCAGAAGCACACGTCGAGGTGATAGCTCTGCGCCGTGGCAAGCTCCAGCGCGACAACCTCGCGGCCGAAATGGCTCGCCATGGCATCGGCCGCGGCACGCGAGGAGCGCGGGCCAAAGCCGGCCCAGAAGTGGCCGCGCACGGCATCCCAGATGCAGTCGCCAGCGCCTTCCTGGTAGCAGCCTTCGGGCAGCAGGCTGACGGAGTCGATCAGGCCGCGTTCGCGCAGGCCCTCGAAGATCCGCGCAAAGGGCGCTTCCTCGCCGGCCCGTTGGGGATAGCGAAAGCGCGCCAGCACGGCGTGGCCGTCCAGCACCACGGCGGCATTGGCGGGGAACACCATGTCGGGCAGGCCGGGCGCGCCGGGCGCGGTTTCCACCGTGAAGCCGGCCGCCTGCAGGGCCGCATGCAGGGATTCGAAGGATGCCACCGCATTGCGATGCATGCCGCGCGGGTTGCTAGCCCAGAGGCCGGGGTCCATCCACGGGTTGATGCTGTACGACACATCGTAATGGGTGGGCTCGACAAGCAAGATGGTGGGCTGGTGGATCACGCTGGCTCCTTTGGGTGATGGGTGACGGGGGTCAGTCAATGCCTTGGAATGCCTGCATTCTGGTGCACTGCCCCGCTAACTAAAAGCCAGCAAGTTGCGCAATTTGCCTGTGCCATACTGCAAAACGCCAGCTAAAATTAGCGAATCGCCAGCCGCAACGAAAATGCATGCAAAGGCCCTCCCCAGCCCCCCTTCCAGAACCCACCATGGACGACACCGACCGCCAACTGCTCGCCCTCTTGCGCGACAACGCGCGTACGCCCGCCACCGCCCTGGCCAAGGCGCTGCGCGTCTCGCGCGCCACCGTGCAGAACCGCATCGACAAGCTGGAAAAGGAAGGCCTGATCGTGGGCTACACGGTGCGGCTGAAACCCGAAGCCGAGGCGCACCGCATCCGTGCCTGGATGACCATCGCGGTGGAAGGCAACAAGGCGCGCGCGGTGCTGCAGGCACTGCGCGGCGAGCCCAATGTGCAGGCCATGCACACCACCAACGGGCGCTGGGACATCATCGCCGAGCTGCGCGCGGATTCGCTGGAAGCCTTCGACCGCACGCTGGACCGCATCCGGCTGATCGACGGCATTGCCGCCACGGAGACCAGCATCCTGCTGTCCAGCTACAAGCTTTAGGCGACGCGAGCGCGCTTACGCTGCGGCAGTGCCGCGCAGCCGTTCCCGCCGGGTTTCCTCGTGCAGCACCTGGCCGCTGGGGCGCAGCAGGTCGCGTAGCGAGACCACGCCCACCAGCCGCATGGAATCCAGGTCGGCCACCACCGGCAGCCGGCTGACACCGAGCTGCGCCATGCGGCCCGCAGCGAGGCGCGCGGTCTGCGCAGGCAGCAGCACCTGGTGCGGCTGCAGTGGCGCCATCAGCGCGCGGCCGGCCTCCATCGAAACTTCCCGCCCGCGCAGCGCGTTGCGCTCCAGCATGCCGACCACGCGCGCTGCGCACACGACCGGATAGCCGCGATGCGGTGCGTGCTCGCCAAAGTGGCTGGCCCACAAGACGTGGACCGGCTGCTCGCCATCCACGCTCACCACAGCCGTCGTCATCAAATCCGCCACGTGCTGGCGCTCGAGCGGATCCACGCCATACTCGCGATAGATATGCAGGCCCCGGCGTGCGATCTTCTCGGTCATGATCGAGCGCTTCATGGTCAGCACCGTGAAGCCATGCGCCATCGCCACGGTCAGCAGCAGCGGCAGCAGAGCATTGCTGTCATGCGTCAGGCCAAACGCGAAGACGATGGCGGTCAGCGGCGCGCCAAGCACGCTGCCCAGCACACCCGCCATGCACACGAGCGCCCACAACTGCGGCGAGGCGCCGGGCAGCCACGGCGCCAGCGCCACGCCAAGGCCCGCGCCAAGCATCAGCAGCGGGGCCAGCACGCCACCCGACGTGCCGGACCCCAGCGCTGCCACCCAGATGATGGCCTTGACCGTCAGCAGGGCCAGCACCACGCCGATCGCCATGCGGTTGTGCAACAGGTCCGCGATCACGTCATAGCCCACGCCCAGCGCGCGCGGCTCGAAGTACCCGCCAATGCCGACCACCAGCCCGCCGATTGCCGGCCACCACATCCAGTGCAGCTTGAACTTGGAGAACTGGTCCTCGGTGCGATAGAGCGCCAGCGTCAGCGCGGCGCCCAGCACGCCGCAAAGCAGCCCGGCAACCACGCACGAGCCCAGCGCCATGGTGCTGGCCGGCGCGGTGTGCAGCGCAAACAAGGGGCCAGGCTCGAACACCATCGTGCGCAGGAAGCCGGCAACGGCGCAAGCCAGCGCCACCGGCAGCAGGCTGCGCGGGCGCAGCTCGAACAGCAACAGCTCCACGGCCAGCAGCACCGCCGCCACCGGCGTGCCGAAGATCGCAGTCATGCCGGCGCAGGCACCCGCCACCAGCAGCGTCTTGCGCTCGGCCGCGGTGAGATGCAGGTACTGCGCGAGCAGCGAGGCGATCGAGCCGCCGGTCATGATGATCGGCCCCTCCGCGCCAAACGGCCCACCGCTGCCGATCACGATGCCAGAGGACAGCGGCTTGAGCACGGCCACCCGGGGCGACATCTTGCTCTTGCCGAACAGCACGGCCTCGATGGCTTCCGGGATGCCGTGGCCACGGATCTTGTCGCTGCCGTAACGCGCCATCAGGCCCACCAGCAGGCCGCCGACCGCCGGCACCACGATGACCCATGCCCCCAGCGGATGCTGCGCCGGCGAGCGATCCGCCAGCGACAGGGTCTGATAAAAGAAGAGATTGGTGAAGAACCGGATCAGGTTCAGCAACAGCACGGCAGCCGCCGTGCTGATGGCCCCGATAAGGGGCGCCAGCGCTGCCAGCAGGAGCAGCCGGCGGTCGACGGCGTAGTCGCGTTTTTCGAAGTGCATGGCCAGGATCGGGAAAGTAGGCGGAGGACGGGACGCGGATCGCGGGCCGATCCCGCTGCGCGAAAAACGAAATGTATCACGTCATGATATATTTGCACGCTGGATTTCCGGAGCACGATGCCAAGGCGATCCAGGTGCGCTATTACGCGCATTCACGCGCATTCACGCGCATTCGCCCGCACAACCCAAAGAAACAGACCCATGCCGCCATCCCAGGCCCCCTCCTTAGCCGATTTCCCGCCAGGCCGGGCACGTGCGTGGCTGCGCGCGTTTGCCCCCACCCCCATCGCCGCCGGCCGCCGCGAGCGCGTCAAGAGCTGCTTGGGCGCGCTGGTCGGCCTGCTGCTCACCGAATGGATCAGCCGTCACCTGCTGGGCGGCTTCAACCCCTGGTTCATCGCCCCGATGGGCGCCTCCGCGGTGCTGCTGTTCGCCGTGCCGGCGAGCCCGCTGGCGCAGCCCTGGTCCATCATTGGCGGCAACCTGGTGGCGGCGCTGATCGGCGTGGCCTGCGCACGCTGGATCCCCGAGCCCGGGCTGGCCGCCTCGGTGGCCGTGGCGCTGGCCATTGTCGCCATGTTCCAGTTGCGCTGCGTGCACCCGCCCAGCGGCGCGGTGGCGATCACCGCGGTGTTCGGCGGCCACGCCGTGACCCAGCTTGGCTTTGGCTTCGTGGTGATGCCGGTCGCGGTCAACTCGATGTTGCTGCTGCTGGTGGCGCTGCTGTTCAACAACCTGATGCGCCGGCGCTATCCGCACCGCCCCGTCGAACACGCCAACCCGCACCGCACCGCCGATCCGTTGCCGAGCGAGCGGGTGGGGTTCAACCGCAGCGATCTGGACGAAGTGCTCAAGGCGCGCGGCGAGTTCCTGGACATCGAGGAAGACGACCTGGAAGACATCCTGGTGGCCGCGCAGTTACGGGCGTATCGCCGGCACTTTGGCGATGTGCGATGCGTGGACATCATGTCGCGGGACGTGGTGACGGTGCAGCCCGGGCAGAGTGGCCTGGAGGCGCGCGCCCTGTTGTTCAAGCATGGGATCCAGGCGCTGCCGGTGGTGGATGCGCAGCGGCGGCTGCTTGGCATGCTTGGGTTGGCGGATCTTCTTGCGGCGCGCAGTGGCGCCGAGGGGCAGGTCCGTGCGGGAACTGCCAAGGACCTGATGCACACCGGCATGGCTACGGCACGGGCAGAGCAACCCATGGTGGAGCTGGCGCGGGCGTTTTCCAATGGCGGCCTGCATCAGGTGCCGGTGGTGGATGCCCAGCGGCGGCTGCTGGGCATCGTCACGCAATCGGACCTGATCGCCGCGCTGCTCGAACAAGGCCCACCGGCAAAAGTGGAACCGGATGCGCAACCGGCAAGCTGACCCGCGCGGGGGCTAGCGGCTCGCCTGCAACCCGCCCGCCGCCGGCATGGCGTGTGCATCGGCACGCGCCATGCCATTGAACAACAGGTTCAATGCCACCGACATCACGCAAGCCAGCAGGATGCTGCTGTGCATGATGGGCTGCAGCCAGCCCGGCAATTGATTGAACAGCGTGCCCGAGAACGTGGGCAGCAGGGAGATGGCCAGGGTGGCGGCAACGATATACACGTTGTGCCGCGTGCCCTCGAAATCCACCCGCGCCAGCGTGCGCACGCCCGCCGAGGTCACCACCCCGAACATGAACAGCCCTGCACCGCCCAGCGCCGGCAGAGGGATGGAGGCGACGACCGTGGCCAGCTTGGGGAACAAGCCCAGCGCGCACAGGATCACGCCCGCCGCCACCACGACCCAGCGGCTCTTGACGCCCGTCACCACCAGCAGGCCGATGTTCTGGCTGTAGATGGTGTAGGGAAAGCCATTGAGCGCCCCGCCGATCACGCTGGCCAGCCCGTTGGCCCGCAAGCCATCCGTCATCTCGCCCGCGCTCAGCGGCTTGTTCACGACATCGCCGATCGCCAGGAACAAGCCCATCGACTCGATCATGATGATGATCATCACCACCACGATCGTCAGCGTGGCCACCACGTCGAACACCGGCCAGCCGAAATAGAAGGGATGGATCACGTCGACCATCGGCGCCTCGGCCACGCCATGGAAGTCCACCATGCCAAAGGGGATCGCCACCAGCATGCCGGCCGCCAGCGCCAGCAGCACGGAGACGTTGGACCAGAAGCCCTTGAGCCACTTGTTGATGACCAGGATCAGCGCGAACACAAAGCCCGCCAGCGCCAGGTTGTGGGGGGCGCCGAAACCCGGCGCGCCGCGCCCCCCCCCCACCCAACTCCTTTCCCCCCCCCCCCCCCCCCCCCCCCCCCCCGCGCCCACCGCCCACCCAGTTCACGCCGACCGGAAACAGCGACAGCCCCACCACCATCACGATGGACCCGCCAACGATGGGCGGAAAAAAGCGCAGCAGCTTGCCGAACACCGGCGCCAGCAGCATGGTGATGACGCCGCCCGCCATCACCGCACCGATGACAGCCGGCAAGCCAAGCGCAGGATTGGTGGCGATGACGAGGATCGGCGGGATGGCGCTGAAGGCCACGCCCTGCATCACCGGCATGCGTACGCCGAAGCGCCAGAAGCCCGCGGCCTGCAGGATGGTGGCGATGCCACAGGTGAAGAGGTCGGCATTGATCAGGACCGCCACCGCCTCCTTCGGCAGCTTGAGCGCGCTGGCGATGATCATCGGCACCGCAATGGCACCGACATACATCACCAGCACGTGCTGGAAGCCCAGCATCACCAGCGGCCCGGGAGCGGGCACCTGGTCAACTGCGGCCGGCCTGTCGCCGGTCAGGTCTTGCGTGTTCATGGGGTTGTCTCCTCTTGTGCCGTTACGTGCGATGACGCGACATCTCTGGGAATACGGGCGCGCAAAAAAAAGAGAGCCCCGGAACCTGGCTAGCGCCCAGCAGGCGCCGGGGCAAGATCAAGCAAGCATTACAGGTGCACCTCCTTCTCGCCATGCGCCTGCAGCAGCGCCATCAGCTTCTTGCGCATCACCAGCCCGGGCTTGTCGGACGGCATGTGGAACTCCATGCGCCGCGTGGTATCGATGGGCGCGTCGTAATCCGTGGCCTCCAGGATCTCCTTGTCCTCGCGCGTGACCGCATGGTCGAACTTGACCAGTTCCTCGGCCGGGGCCTGCTGCTCCGTGTCGTTGCGGTATAGCCACTGGACCATCATCGTGCTCTTGTCGTCGATGGGCGTGGCGCAGTTGACGATGGTGTGCACCAGGCCATTCGGATAGGTGCAGCCGAAGCGGCGCGAGAACGGCATGTACCAGTTGTCGTGCAGGTGGCGGATGGTCTCCGGCTCCTTGCTGCCGGTGAGCAGCCAGCTATCGGGCGGGTTCATGATCGGCACCGAGCGGCGCGATTCGAACCCCCACGCGTTCTCGATGATCTCGATGTCTGCTGGCTTCGGGCTGGCGAACTTGCCGAAGGTGTTCTTGTGCACGAAGCTGAAATGCGCGTTGTCGAACGAGTTCTCCATGAAGCGCAGGCCGCTGCATGCCCAGCGCTCGTAGAACTGCGGGATGCGGCGCAGCGAAGGATCGTTGCCTTCGGGGATATCCGGGATGTCGGTCAGCGGGTCTTCCAGCGCCACCCACACGTAGCCGTAGCGCAGCTTGCAGTGGTAGTTCGCCACGCGTGCGTTGGCGGGGATCATGTTCTGCGGCATCTGCGGAATGCGCACGCACTTGCCGCTGCAGTCGTAGGACCAGCCGTGATAGCCGCAGCACAGCAGGCCGTCCGAATCCACATAGCCCTTGGAGAGCTTGGCGGTGCGGTGGCAGCAGCGGTCGCGCACGGCTGCGGGCGTGCCATCGGCGCCGCGCCAGATCACGATGTCCTCGCCCAGCAGCGTGAACGGCTGCGGGCCAAGGTCGAGCCTGGACTCGGGAATGACCGCGTACCAGAAGCGCCGCAGGACCGGTTGTTGAGTGACAAGCATTGGGAAGTCTCCTCTCGTATTGTCGAGTGTGGGTTGTGCAGGCGTGCGGGAGTGCCGTTCGTTGTGTTCCTGTTTCAGGCCGGTGCGGCCGATGCGGCTGGTGCGGCTGGTGCGGCTGGTGCGGCTGGTGCGGCTGGTGCGGCTTGCACCGGCAGCCAGTCGCTGATCTGTTTGGCAAGCACGCCCTTCTCGGCCACGGCCTTGCCCAGCAGCGCGAATCCGGTCAGGGCGCCTTGCGTATCGCGGAACAACGCGCGCAGGCCCGCGCCGGCTTCCCCGGCCACCGTCTGGGACTCGATCTCCCAGTTGCCCGCGCCGGCCAACGCGGGCGACACCACGGTCGGCAGCACGGGCGTTTTCACCACCACCGGCATGGCGGAGTAGCTCAGCGGCGTAGGCGTGCCGGCCAACGTGCGGGCCAGTGCGCGCGCAGCCTGCATCAGCGGCATCACGTAAGGCAGCACCAGGCCGTCGACCTCGGCGCAGTCGCCCAGCGCGTAGACCGACGGTGCGCTGGTGCGCAGCAGGCGGTCCACCACGATGCCGCGCGCGGTGGCAATGCCGCCGTCCTGCGCCAGCGCCACGCGCGGCAACAGCCCGGTGGCGGACAGCACCACGTCGGCGGCGATCTGCGCGCCGCTGGCCAGTTGCACCGCGAGCCCGCCATCACGGCGATGCACCGCGACCGGCATCTCGCCAAGGTGCAGCCGCACGCCGAGGCCGCGCAGCGCGCCGGCCATCAGAGCGCCCGCCTCGCCCGGCAGCAGCCGGCCGAGCGGCCATGCGGCGGGATCAACCAGCTCGACGTCGAAGCCACCCGCGTGCAGGTCATTGGCGAACTCGCAGCCGATCAGGCCGGCGCCGAGGATGGCCACGCGCCTCTTGCCTTGCAGCGAGGCGTGAAAGCGCGTGTAGTCGGCAAGATCGTTGACGGTCTGCACGGCATCGGCACCATCGCCTTGCAAGCCTGGCGCACGCGCGTGCGCGCCGAGCGCCAGCACCAGTTGCCCGTAGCGCAGCGGTTGCCCGTCGACCAGCACGGTGCCGGTGGCGGTATCGATGTCCGATGCATCGGCATGCGTCATCACGCGCGCGTTGAGCTGCGCAGCCATCTGCTGCGCGCTGGCGATGGCCAGTGCGACGGGTGCCTTGTGGCCGGCCAGCGCATTGGACAGCATCGGCTTGGAGTACGACTCGCCGCCATCGCGCGTGACGATGACCAGCGGCGTCGCGCTGTCGAGCTTGCGGAACTCGCGCGCCAGCGTGTAGCCGGCCAGGCCGGTACCGAGGATGACCAGCGGCAGCGCTTGCTGCGATTTCGCGATGATGGCGTCGTTCGCGTCGTTCGTCATGGCTCAGGCCACCACTTCCATCTCGAACTCGGCCTTGCTCACGCCGCAGTCCGGGCAAAGCCATTCGTCGGGGATATCCTCCCAGCGCGTGCCGGCGGGAAAACCGTGTTCGGGCATGCCGAGCGCTTCGTCGTATTCAAAGCCGCATACCATGCATTTCCATTTCGTCGCTGTCGTCATTGCGAGTCCTTTCGTCGGGTTCGGGTTGTTCCGTGCTTGCGTGCCGGTCGGACGGCTGGCCTACGCCAGCGCAAATGGCGTGGCGCGCAAGCGCTTGCCGGTGGCCGCAAAGATGGCGTTGCCGATCGCCGGCACCACCGGCGGGTTGGACAGCTCGCCAACGCCGCCGGGCTGCCTGCCGGAGGGCGGCATCACCACGATCTCCAGCGCCGGGGCGTCGCTCATGCGCACCACCGGGTAGTCGTGGAAGTTGCTTTGCTTCACGCCGCCGTTCTCGATATGCACCGCGTTCATCAACGCGGTGGACACGCCCCAGTAGATGCCGCCAGCCAGTTGCTGGCGCACCGAGCTGGGATCGACGGCAAGCCCGCAGTCCACCACGCAGGTGATCTTGTGCACGGTGATGGCGCCGTTCCTGACGCTGACATCGGCCACGATGGCGATATAGCTCTTGTAGCCTTCGTAGGTGGCCACGCCCAGGCCACGGCCAATGCCGCCCTTGCCCGGCTTCGCGCCGGCTTTCCAGCCCGCCAGCGCGGCGGCGCGGTCGAGCACCGCCACATGCTCGGGCTTGCCTTGCAGCAGCTTCCTGCGCAACGCCACCGGGTCCTGCGTGCTGGCATGCGCGGCTTCGTCGATCAGGCTTTCGATGGCGAAGATATTCGGCACGTAGCTCACCGCGCGCCACCACCACACCGGGAAGCCCGGCTCGTGGCGCACCCAGGCGAGGTCGAGCGCGGGCACCTGGTAGTAGAAATCGTCGCGCATGCCCTCGGTGCAGCTCGGGTCGACCGGCACCTTGGCCAGGAAGCCGGGATCGTCGGGCTCCTTGATCGACGGCACCACTGCGCGCAAGCTGAAGGCCTGCACATTGCCGGCCGCGTCCAGCGCGGCGCGCGCCTTGTGCACGCTGGCGCTCTGGTAATAGAACGCGTGCATGTCGTCTTCGCGGCTGTAGAGCAGCTTGACGGCGCGGCCCATGCGCTTGGCGATATAGGTCGCTTCCAGGATGATGTGCAGCCCTTCGCGGGCGCCGAAGCTGCCGCCGGCTTCGGTCAGATGGATCTTCACCTTGTCGCGCGAGATGCCGGCAATGGTCTCGGCCGCCTGCGCGCAGCGCGAGGGCACCTGCACGCCGCCCCAGTACTCCACCGCGTCCGGCCGCACCCACGCCACGATGCTGAGCGGCTCCATCTGCGCATGCGCCTTGTAGGGCATGGTGTAGACCGCTTCCACCACCTTGGCGGCGCCCTGGAAGGCGGCATCGGCATCGCCCTTGACCTTGGACTTCTTGCCAGGCTCGTCCACGCGCGCGGCCATGGCGCGGATGGCGGCCTCGGCGCTGAAGTCCTTCATTGCGCTTTCACCCCACGCCACCTTGAGCGCCTGGCGCGCGCGCTGCGCGGCCCAGAAATGATCGGCCACGATGGCCACGCCGGGCTGGCTGGCGCCGTTGATGGGGCGCGCGGCCGGCGCGTCGGGGCGGAAATGCGCGATCGTTTCCGGGATCTCGGTGGCGAACACATCGCGCACGCCGGGCAACGCCTTGACCTCGGCGGCGTTGAACGACACCACCCGCGCGTTGACCACCGGCGCGTGCACCACGATGGCGGTCAGCATGTCCGGCAGCTTGACGTCGATGGCGTAGCACGCGCGGCCGGTGAGCTTGTCGGCCACGCGGTAGCTGCTGCGCTCCTTGCCGATCAGCACGAACTCGTCTGGCCGCTTGAGCGTGACCTCGGCCGGCACCGGCAGGCGTGCCGCGCCTTCGGCCAGCTCGCCGTAGGTGAGGCGCTGTCCGCTGGCCACGTGGATCACGGCGCCTGCGGCCGTCTTGCAGGCCGCCGGCTCCACCGCCCAACGCCGCGCCGCCTGCGCTACCAGCATGACGCGCGCGGTGGCGCCCGCGCGGCGCAGCGTGTTCCACTCCAGCGGCACGCTGGTGCTGCCGCCGGTCGCGTGCATGCCCCACAGCGGATGCAGGTAGGCCTTGGCGAGCGGATCGTCGGGCTGGATCACCTGCACGGTGGCCCAGTCGGCATCCAGCTCCTCGGCCAGCATCAGGCCCAGCGCATTCTTCACGCCGGTGCCGCTGTCGTACTTGTGCACCACCAGCAGCACGCGGTTGTCAGGGGTGACGCGCACCCAGGCATTGGGGGCGAAGTTGCCGGCCGCGCTGTCGGTGATGGGCGCGGCGGCCGCGTTGCGGATGAGCTGGCCGCCGCTGCCGATCTCCAGCAGCAGACCGCCGGCGAGCGCCGCGCCGGCTTGCAGGAAGCGGCGGCGCCCGCCGTTGGCTGGGGTGGCATCGATCAGGTTGAGCTCGCGCTTCATGCTGGCTTGCCTCCACGCAGTTCGGCGGCGGCGCGATGGATCGCGCGGCGGATGCGGTCGTAGGTACCGCAGCGGCAGATGTTGCCGGCCATGGCGGCGTCGATATCGCTGTCGGTGGGGTTGCGCTTGCTGGCCAGCAGCGCGGCGGCCGACATCAGCTGGCCGGACTGGCAGTAGCCGCATTGCGGCACGTCTTCGGCTTGCCAGGCTTTCTGCACCGCGTGCAGCGCATCGGGCTGGCCCAAACCCTCGATGGTGGTGACCCGCTTGCCGGCCACGGTGGAGACCGGCGTCTGGCAGGCGCGCACCGGGGCGCCATCCACATGCACCGTGCAGGCGCCGCACAGGCCCATGCCGCAGCCGTACTTGGTACCGGTGAGATCGAGCTCGTCGCGCAGCACCCACAGCAAGGGGGTGTCGCCGGGAGCTTGCACGGCGCGCAGGGCGCCGTTGACTTTGATGGGGGTCATGGTTCTTTCTCCTTGCTCCGCCGTTTGTCACTGCTTGGCGCTGCATATCGCTGCTTGGCGCTGCTGATTGCTGTCTTTGGGGGCTGGCGGGCCGTGTTGAAGCAAAGACTAGCTGCGCCAAATCCATATGTGAAATATGATTTGAGAATCTTTTCCATACGACATTCATATGGATATCCGCCAACTCCGCTATTTCATCGCCGTCGCCGAGGAGGGCAACTTCAGCCGTGCCGCCGAGCGCCTGCATATTTCCCAGCCGCCGCTGAGCCAGCAGATCAAGTCGCTGGAGGCGTCTCTTGGGGTCATCCTGTTCGAGCGCGGCCGCCTGGGCGCGCGCCTGACCCGGGCGGGCGAGGCGCTGCTGACGCGGGCGCGCGACATCGTGGCCGACCTGGACTCGACCCGGAAAATGGTGCTGCGCGTGGCCGACGGGCTGGAGGGCTACCTGCGCATCGGCATCATCAATTCCGTGATGTACGGCCCCCTGCCCCGCACCATGCGGCTGTTCCAGGAGCGCAACCCGGCGGTGGAGTGGACCCTGCACGAGATGCTCCCCGACCAGCAGGGCGAGGCGCTGGTGCGTGGCCAGATCGACGTGGGCTTTGCCTCCAGCGCTACCGGGCGGGAGGAACTGCGGTCGATCCGCGTCTATCCGCAGCCACTGATGGCCGCGTTGCCGGCAAGCCATCCACTGGCGGCAAGCGGCCGGATCCGGCTGAAGGCGCTGGCGGCGGAACCATTTGTGCTGCTTAATACCCAAAGCCCAGTGATCCGCAGCTTGCTGGCCGCCTGCGTGCGCAATGGCTTCCACCCGCGCGTGCTGCACGAGTCGGTGGATCCGCAGACGGTGCTGAGCCTGGTGGGCGCCGGCGTGGGGGTGAGCGCGCTGCCGCGCTCGCTGTCGGGCGCGCCGCGGGAGGACGTCGCCTTCCTCACGCTGGACGAACCGGGGCTGGCCGCCGACCTTTATGCCACCGTGCGGCGCGACCACGGCCTGCCCGCGCTGGACCGCTTTCTCACGCTGCTGGAAGATGTCACCGAGGTATGGCATCGTGAGACGTTCGGGGAAGGCCTGCGCAGCACATAGCGCGCCCGGCGTCCCGCAATGCAACATTGCAGCCCCCGCGATGCCGCCCGCCTCCGGCGGGCTACGGGTTTTCCTATATATTGTCGCCGTTCACGTCACACCGGCAGTCCAGGAGAAGCACCCGATGAATTCCGGCCAACTGATTGAAAAACTCGCCGCCATCTTTGCGCTGATCGTGCTGATCGGCGGCTCGCTGCTGGTGCTCGCGCCCTTTACCACCGCGCTCTTGTGGGGCGCCATCCTCGCCTTCAGCTCGTGGTACCCCTATACGGTGCTGTCGCGCTGGATGGGCAACCGGCGCAGCCTGGCGGCCCTGATCTGCGTGCTGCTGGCCGCGGTCATCGTGCTCGGCCCCTTTGTCTATGCTGGCGCCAGCATCTCCGCGCACATCGACGAGCTGTCCGGCCTGGTCGACCAGTTCTTCGATCACGGCGCGCCCGCGCTACCCGGGTGGCTGACCGGCCTGCCCTATGTGGGCGACTACCTGCAAAGCTCCTGGGACAAGGTGATCCATGCCGACTCGGAGATGGTCGCCAACCTGCGCAAGCTGATCGCGCCCGTGGGCCATGTGGTACTGGGCGCCGGGCTGTCGATCGGCGCCGGGCTGGGCCAGCTGGCGCTGTCGATCGTGCTGGCGTTCTTCTTCTATACCGGCGGCGAGTTCGCGGTGGCGTGGCTGCGCGCTGGCATGCGCCGCATTGCCGGCGAGCGCGCCGACCACCTGCTGGCGCTGGCCGGCAACACCGTCAAGGGCGTGGTCTACGGCGTGTTGGGCACCGCCTTCGTGCAGGCCTTGCTGGCCGGCATCGGCTTCTGGATCGCCGGCGTGCCCGGCGCCGCCATACTCGGCTTCATCACCTTCTTCCTGTCCGTGATCCCGGTCGGCCCGCCGCTGGTGTGGATTCCCGCCGCGCTCTGGCTTTACCACACCGGCTCGCTCGGCTGGGCCATCTTCATGGTGGTGTGGGGCGTGGGCGTGGTCAGCATGGCCGACAACGTCATCAAGCCGCTCCTCATCAGCAAGGGCACCGACATGCCGCTGATCTGGGTCATGCTGGGCGTGTTCGGCGGCGCGCTGGCCTTCGGCTTTCTCGGCGTGTTTATCGGCCCGACGCTGCTGGCGGTGGCCTACGCGCTGCTGCGCGACTGGACCATCGGCTCGCAGCACCTGGCTGACCCGCCGCCCGCGCTGGCGCAAGGCAAGCCAATCACCACCGCCGAGGACGTGGCGGGTTCCGGCAAGGCATGAGCGAAACCAGCCGTCCCGAACCGCAGCCATTGGCACCACCGCCCACCCAGGCCGAGCTGGCCCGGATGGTGGCCTGCGAGTACTGCGATGCGGTCTACCAGCGCGCCGAGCTGGAGCCGGGCGAGCGCGCGCTGTGCCTGCGCTGCGGCGGCCAGCTCTACCGCGATAGCGCGCGGGCCTATGCGCGGCTGCTGCCGCTGGTCATTGCCGCGCTGATCCTGTTCCTGGTGTCCAACGCCTATCCCATCGTCGAGATGGATCTCAAGGGCGTGCGCACCGAAACCACGCTATGGGGCGCGGTGCTGGCGCTCTACGCGGACAACATGACGCTGGTGGCCGTGCTGGTGTTCGCCACCACCATCCTGTTTCCCTTGTCCGAGATGCTGATGATGCTTTACCTGCTGGTGCCGATGGCGCGCCACCGGATGCCGCCGGGCTTCGAGCGCATCGTGCGCGGCATCCAGCAAACCCGGCCGTGGGGCATGATCGAAGTCTTCATGATTGGCGTGCTGGTCACGCTGGTCAAGCTCTCGACCATGGCGCAGGTACTGCCGGGCGTGGCGCTGTGGTCGTTCGCCGCGCTGGTGATCGTGCTGGCCGCGATGCTGTCGTTCGATCCGCGCGATCTGTGGCAGCACCTGGACGAGGAGCCGCCCCGATGAGCGCCCCAACCCCCAAGGCCCCGGTGGGCGCCGCCGCGCTGGCGCGCTCGCGCCGCCTGGCCGCCAATGTGGTGGCGGAGCTGACCGACGACGACGAAACCAGGCCGCTGCCGCAGGTGCCTACCGCGACGTCGATGGGCCTGGTCTCCTGCCACGCCTGCGACGCGCTCAGCCCGCTCGCGATGCAAGGCGAGCCCTGCCCGCGCTGCGGCGCCACGCTGCATCACCGCAAGCCGAACAGCCTCGCGCGCACCTGGGCGTTCCTGTTGTCCGCCCTCATCCTTTATATTCCCGCCAACCTGCTGCCGGTCATGGTGACGCAGTCCATCCTGGGCACGCAGCGCGACACCATCTTCTCCGGCGTGGTCTACCTATGGTTGTCGGGCTCCAACATGCTGGCCATCGTGGTGCTGATCGCCAGCATCGTGGTGCCCCTGCTGAAGATGATCATCCTCGCGCTGCTGCTGCTGTCCGTGCATTTCCGCTCGCGCTGGCGAATTCGCCAGCAGACCAGGCTGTACGGGCTGGTGGAAATCATCGGCCGCTGGTCGATGCTGGATATTTTCGTGGTGGCGCTGCTGGCTTCGCTGGTGCGGGCCGGGGCACTGGCCACCATCATCCCGGGCGCCGGCGCCATGGCGTTCGGCTCCGTGGTGGTGCTCACCATGCTGGCTTCACTCAGTTTCGACCCGCGCCTGCTGTGGGATTCGATGGATACAAACGATGCCTGACCTAGACCAGTCCCCTCCCTCTCCTTCCTCGCAGCCACCGGCGCCGGAGCGCCGCCGCCGGGCGCGCTGGCTGCCCTCGCTGGTCTGGCTGATCCCGATCGTGGCGGCGGTGGTTGGCCTGTCGCTGCTGATCCACACGCTCACCGAGCGCGGCCCCGAGATCACGGTTACGTTCCGCACCGCCGAGGGCCTGGTCCCGGGCAAGACGCCGGTACGCTACAAGGACGTGGACATCGGCCTGGTCAAGTCCGTGCGGCTGGCCGGCGACCACTCGCACGTGATCGCCAAGATCGACCTGACCCAGGATGCGGCGAGCTTCTCCACCAAGGACACACGCTTCTGGGTGGTGCGCCCGCGCTTTGCCACCAGTGGCATCTCCGGGCTGAGCACCTTGCTGTCAGGCGCCTATATCGGCGTTGACGCCGGCAAGTCGGAGGAGCGCGTGCGCGACTTCACCGGGCTGGAAGTGCCGCCCGCCGTCACCACCGATGCCTCCGGCAAACAGTTCTTGCTGCGCGCCACCGATCTCGGCTCGCTCGACATCGGCTCGCCGGTCTACTACCGCCGCGTACAGGTCGGCCAGGTGGTGGCTTACCAGCTGGAGCCCAACGGGCGCGACCTGTCGCTGCGCGTGTTCATCAACAAGCCCTACGACAAGCTGGTCACGGCCGACTCGCGCTTCTGGCACGCCAGCGGCGTGGACATCAAGCTCGATGCCGGTGGCTTCAAGCTCAACACCCAATCGCTGGTGACGGTGCTGCTCGGCGGCGTGGCCTTCCAGGCCCCGGATGACTCCAAGGCGACGGATGCCGCTAACGAGAACACCCAGTTCCTGCTGGCCAGCGACCAGACCGAAGCGATGAAGGAGCCGGAAGAAATTGCGCCTTCTCTCGCCGTGCTGAACTTCGACCAGTCCGTGCGCGGGCTCTCGCCCGGCGCGCCGGTGGATTTCCGCGGCGTGGTCGTGGGTCAGGTGCGCTCGATCGGCATCGAGTACCAGGTCGAGAAGAAGGCGTTCCGCCTGCCCGTGGTGGTGGAACTGTACCCCTCGCGCATGGGCTTCCGGGCGCGTGACGTGGAGGACGTCAACCGCGCCCGCAATATCGTCCAGACGCTGATCAAGCGCGGCATGCGCGCGCAGTTGCGCACCGGCAACCTGCTGACCGGCCAGCTCTATGTCGCGCTGGATTTCTTCCCCAAGGCGCCACCGGCCAACGTCAACCTGGATGGCGCCATGCCTGAACTGGCCACCACGCCGGGCGCGTTCGACGAGCTGCAGGCCAAGCTGGGCGATATCGTCAACAAGATCGACAAGGTGCCGTTCGAGCAGATCGGCCAGGACCTGCGCACGTCGATAGCCACGCTCAACACCATGATGATGAGCGCCGACAAACTGGTCGCCCAGCTCAACGGCGACGTGGCGCCCCAGGTGCTGGCCGCGCTGCAGGACGCGCGCAAGACGTTGAGCGCGGCCAACGGCACGCTCGCCTCGGATGCCCCGCTGCAGCAAGACACGCGCCGCATGATGCAGGAGCTCACGCGCACCGCGGTGTCGCTGCGCACGCTGACCGAATACCTGGAACGCCACCCTGAAGCGCTGGTGCGCGGCAAGCCGGAGAAATGATGATGACCCGCATAGAGATGACCCCCCACCGCCTGTTGCTGCCCCTCGCGCTCGGCGCCGCGCTGCTGGCGGGCTGCGCCTCGCCCGATCCGCGCTACTACACGCTGGCCCAGGGTCCCGCTGCCGCTACGGCTACCGGCGCCGAAGGACAGGCCGCCGCGCCAGCGCGGGCGCCGCAGGCGCAGCCGGTGTGGATCGAGGTTGCGCCGGTGCGCGTGCCTGAACGCCTCAACCGGCCACAGCTGGTGGTGCGTGACGGCAAGGATGGCAACGAGCTCAAGCTGCTGGACCTGTCGCGCTGGTCCGCGCCGCTGCCGGACGAGCTGCGCGACGCGCTGTCGCAGCAACTGCAGGCCAGGCTAGGTGCGGTCGACACCTACCAGCAAGGCTTGTCGGAAGTGGAGCCCGTGTTCCGCATCACCACCGAAGTGGTGCGGCTGGATGCTGACGTGGGCCAGCGCGCTGGCGCCATCATCAACTGGACCGTGCGCCGCCTGCCCGACGGCAAGGTCAAGGCCGGCCGCACGCAGGCCGAACTGGCCGCGCCGGGCGCGGTGGACGGCGTGGTGGCGGCTTACCGCCAGATCGTGGCAAGCACCGCGGACGATATCGCGGCGGGCGTGGAAACACTGCGCAGAGGCACGGCGAAATAGCGAAGAAGTAGCGGCGCGGCGGGATGCAGGTCCCGCCCGCGCCGGAATCAATCCTCCGCCGGCGCCGGCGCGCCCCGGCAACTGCGCCGCCGCTCCGACTCGGCCATGGCCGCCAGGCAGGCCTCGGCGTCTCCCGCCACCAGCTTGGCCGAGCAGGCCAGCATCAGGTTCTTGCTCAGGCCGAAGTCCTCCACCACGAAGCCACGCGCATCGAGCCGTTCGCCCTTGCCGTGCGTTTCATCGGCGGCAACGGCCACGCGGTCCAGCAACGTGCCGCGGTCGCTGCTGTAGCCCCATACCGGCTTTTGCAGCGCGATCGCGAATCCCACCTCGAATGCCGTGCCCGAGTCCGGCTCGCCCGGCCCGCGGAAATCGTCCAGGTTGGCCATCACCATGTCGGCGCGGCGCAGCAGGTTGATGTTCGCCTCGTAGATCCAGCGCGCGGTGTCGGGGCCGCAAAGGCCGGCCGGGGCGGCTTTGTCGAGGGGATAGAGGCCAAGGAAGCCGTAATGGGCGCAGCGGGCCTTGAGGGCCTCGCCGTAGGCGATGGCGTCTTTGCGAAATACGTCGAAGCCGGCGAGATAGATGGTTTTCATTGAGCGTGGCGGGGTGGCGGACGTTGACGCCAGTGAGAATAGCGCATGTGTTTGACGTGATGGCTACAGCGTCCACTTCAAACCCAACGTCAACCTGAACCTGAACGGCAGGTCGCCGCCCTCGCCAGGCGGCGGCCTGCGTTCCTGCGTTCCCGTGCTCACGCGGGCGGCGAGCCATCCTTGAATGCGCCCTTGAGCATCTGCCGCAGTTCGGGGCCATCCTGGTGCTGGTGCACCTGCACCGCATGCTGGACCGCGACTTCGAGCAGTTCGTCTTCGGTGTCGGCGCTCAATGCCACCGTGCACTTCGACTCGCTCGGAAACTCGCGGCAATCGATATATTTGCGTCCCATCATTGCCTCCTGACGCGCGAGGGTGAGATGGCGCCGCCGGGGCGGCGGGCGCCTGATCCACCGCCTGATCCAGTATAGGACCGGCGCCGTGCGCGGGCGAGGCCTGCCAGCGCGTCAGAGTACCGGCGTGATCACCTTGCCGGTGCCAAGGAACGCATCGAGGTTGTCGAACACCAGCCCGGCCATGGCCGCGCGGGTTTCATGCGTGCCGCTGGCCACGTGCGGAGCCAGTACCGCGTTGTCCAGCGCGAACAGCGCCTCGGGCACTTCCGGCTCGGCGCGGAACACGTCCAGCCCGGCGCCGCCGAGGCGGCCGTCGCGCAGGGCCGCCACCAGCGCGTCTTCGTCCACCACGCTGCCGCGCGACACATTGACCAGGATGCCCTTGGGGCCCAGCGCCTCGATGATGTCGGCCGATACCAGCCCTTCGGTCTCGGGGCCGCCCACGCAGGTTACGGCCAGGAAATCCGCCCAGCCGGCCAGCGCCTTCAGGTCAGGCTCGTGGCGCCACGGCGCGCCGGCGCGCGCCCGGCGGTTGTGGTACGCGATATCCATGCCGAAGCCGGTGGCGCGCTGCGCCACTTTCTCGCCGATGCGACCCAGGCCCAGGATGCCGAGCTTCTTGCCGGAGACGCGGGTGGTCAGCGGGAAGTTGTCCTTGCCCCACTTGCCGGCGCGCACGAAGCGGTCGCCATGGGCGATGCCGCGGGCGGCGTCGAGCAGCAGGCCGAAAGCGAGGTCAGCCACGCAGTCGTTGAGCACGTCGGGCGTGTTGCTGACCTGGATGCCGCGCGCGCGGGCCGCGTCCAGCGCGATCGAGTCATAGCCGACCCCAAAGCTCACGATGGCTGCGAGCCTGGGCATGGCCGCGATGGCCTCGGCGGTAATGCCGTGGCGCGCCGATGTCACCGCCACGCGCGCCTGCTGCGCGTGCTCGCGCAGCCACGCCAGCGGCTCGGGCTGCTCCCACAGCGGCACGGCCTGGTACTGCTCGCGCAGGCGGGAATTGATCTGCGGCGCGAGCGGGCCGATCTGGATGAGCGTGGCTTGGGACATGGATGCGAGGCGAGGGGAAAAATGCAACGTTGGATGGTAGCGCAATCATAACGCGTCCGGCGCCGCGCCGCAGGGCAGCGCCCAGGCTCGGGAGTCAGGCGCTCTCGCGCTGGATGACATCGAACCCCAGGTCGATGATGCGCTCCCCCACTTCGCGCCCGTCGATGCGGGCCAGCAGGCACTCGGCAGCGGTGCGGCCAATGGCCGGGCCGTCGATGCGCACGGTCGACAACGCCGGGTAGGTATGCGCGGCAAAGTTGAGATCGCCAAAGCCCATCACCGCGAGCTGCTCCGGCACCTTCAGCCCGCGCGCGCAGGCTTCCGAGAGCGCGCCCTGCGCCAGCGTGTCCGAGCTGCAGAACACCACGTCCGGCTGCGCGCCGCCGTCGAGCAGCCGCGCCAGCCCCTCGCGGCCAAGCCCCAGGCTGGACGGCGCGGGCACGATGCTGCTCGGCACTTCCGTGATGCCGTGGCGGCCGAACGCGTCGAGAAAGCCCAGGCGGCGCGACTCAGCGCGCTGGTCGCTGGCCGACAGGATGGCCGGCTTGCGATAGCCGCGCGCATGCAGGAACTCGGCCACTGTCTGGCCCACCTTCTCGTGAGAGAAACCCACCAGCATGTCGATCGGCGTGGGCGTGATGTCCCAGGTTTCCACCACCGGCACGCGCGCGGCCAGCAGGCGCCGGCGCGTGTCGGCGGTGTGCGCGATGCCGGTCAGCACGATGCCGTCGGGGCGGCGCGAAAGGATGGCGGCCAGCAGGTCCTGCTCGCGCGTGGCGGCATAGCCGGACAGGCCCAGCATCATCTGGTAGCCCGCTTGCGAGAAGCGATCGGTCAGCGCCTGGATGGTGTCCGCAAAGATCGAGTTGGCGATGGTCGGCACGATGGCCGCGATCAGCCGGCTGCGCCGCGAGGCCAGGCCGCCGGCCAGCAAGTTGGGCACGTAGCCGGTGCGCTGGATGGCCTCCTGCACGCGCGCCACGGTGCCCGCCGAGACCAGCCCGGGCTGGTTGACCACGCGCGACACGGTGATCGGCGAGACGCCCGCGATCTTGGCCACGTCAGCCAGCGTGACGCTGCCGGTGGCGCGGCCGGCAGGGGCTGGCGTGGGCGCGGAACGAGGGGCGGTGCGAGGAGCGGTCGGCTTACGGGATGAGGCCATGAATGTGGTGAAGGAAGCGGAAAAAGCCGGCTGGGCGCAGGGCCGGCATGGGCGCCATGATAGCGCCCGCGCCGCGCCGCGGGCCGCGATGCGGGAGTGCGCGACGGGTTAACCCCGAGCACGCATGCGTTGTGGGCGACAAATGACAGCGCTATCATCTGCTGTCTTCGGCGCTGGAGAAGCAGGACGGCCGCCCGCCGGGGCCAGACAAAAAAAGAGCAGACGTCGCCACGACGCTACCGATCAGAGGAGACAGCCCATGCCCACGAACCCCGCCGGCAAGAAGCCGCAAGACCGGCCCCGCAAGCAGCCCGAGGAACTGCGCAGCCACCGCTGGTACGGCGCCAACGACCTGCGCGCCTTCGGCCACCGCTCGCGCACCGCGCAGATGGGCTACAGCCGCGCCGACTACGCCGGCAAGCCGGTTGTCGCCATCATCAACACCTGGAGCGACATCAACCCCTGCCACAGCCACTTCCGCCAGCGCGCCGAAGAGGTCAAGCGCGGCATCTGGCAGGCGGGCGGATTCCCGGTGGAAATGCCGGCAATGAGCCTGTCCGAGCCGTTCCAGAAGCCCACCACCATGCTCTACCGCAACTTGCTGGCGATGGAGACGGAGGAACTGCTGCGCTCCTACCCTGCCGATGGCTGCGTGCTGCTGGGCGGCTGCGACAAGACCACGCCTGCCCTGCTGATGGGTGCGCTGGCGATGGACCTGCCCACCCTCTTCGTGCCGGCCGGGCCGATGCTGCGCGGCAACTGGAACGGCGTGACGCTGGGCTCCGGCTCGGATACGTGGAAGTACTGGGCCGAGCTGCGCGCCGGCAATATCACCGAGCAGGACTGGCAGGGCATCGAAGACGGCATCGCGCGCTCGCCGGGGCATTGCATGACGATGGGCACGGCATCGACCATGACGGCCGTGGTGGAGGCCATCGGCATGTGCCTGTCCGGCGCCTCGTCGATCCCCGCGCCGGATTCGCGCCATGCGCAAATGGCCTCGCTGTCTGGCCGGCGCATCGTCGAGATGGTGTGGCAGGACCTGAAGCCATCGGAGATCGTCACGCCCGCCGCCATCGACAACGGCGTGCGCACCGCGCTGGCGCTGTCCGGCTCCACCAACGCCATCGTCCACCTGATCGCACTGGCGCGCCGCGCCGGCCATGCGCTATCGCTGGATCGCTACGACGAGCTGGCGCGCAGCACGCCGGTGCTGGCCAATATCCGTCCGTCGGGCCAGTACCTGATGGAAGACTTCTACTACGCCGGCGGCCTGCGCGCGATGCTCGCGCAGATGGGCGACCTGCTCGATACCGGCACGCTCACCGTCGATGGCCGCACGCTGGGAGAGAACCTGGCAGGCGCGCGCGTGTTCAACGACGACGTGATCCGCCCGCGCGACAAGCCGCTGGTAGCCAGCGACGGGCTGGCCGTGCTGCGCGGCAACCTCGCCCCGGACGGCGCCGTGATCAAGCCCCCGGCCGCGCAGCAGGACCTGCTGCGCCACACAGGGCGCGCCGTGGTGTTCCGCGACTACAACGACATGGCCGCCCGCATCGACGACCCGGCGCTGGACATCGATGCCACCTGCGTGATCGTGCTGCAGAACGCCGGCCCGCAAGGCGCACCCGGCATGCCGGAATGGGGCCAGTTGCCGATTCCGCAGAAGCTGCTCAAGCAAGGCGTGCGCGACATGGTGCGCATCTCGGATGCACGCATGAGCGGCACCAGCTACGGCGCGTGCGTGCTGCACGTGGCACCGGAATCGTATGTGGGCGGCCCGCTCGCCTTCGTGCGCGACGGCGACCTGATCGAGCTGGACGTGCCGGCCCGCAAGCTCAACCTGCTGATCAGCGACGACGAGATGGCGCGCCGCCGCGCCGCCTGGGTCGCGCCCGTGCCCAAGTTCGAGCGCGGCTACGGCAAGCTCTACCTGCGCCACGTCAGCCAGGCGGACAAGGGCTGCGACTTTGATTTCCTGGAACCGGTCGATGCCCCGGAGGACGGCGAGCCGGAGATTCACTAGCGCTTAACTAGCGTCCCACCATCGCCCCGCCATCGCCCCGCCATCGCTTCACCACCCCAATAAGAACCGAGGAGACCCCACCCCATGAAACGCCAAGCCCTTGCGCTGCTGGCCGCCGCGGCGACCCTGGCTGCCGCCGCCCTCCCGCTGAGCGCATCCGCCCAGGCCAGCTGGCCCAGCAAGCCGATCACCTACGTGGTGCCGTTCCCGCCCGGGGGCACCACCGACACCCTGGCGCGCCTGATCGGCCAGCGCCTGGGCCAGGCGCTCGGCACCACCGTGGTGGTGGAGAACCGCCCCGGCGCCGGCGGCAATATCGGCTCCGACTACGCCTCCAAGGCCGCGCCCGACGGCTACACCATCCTCGGCGGCACCATCAGCTCGCACGCGATCAATGCCAGCCTGTACCCGAAGATGCCGTACGACGTGGTCAAGTCCTTCGCCCCCATCACGCTGATCGGCACCAATGCCAATGTGCTGGTAGTCAGCGCCGGCAGCCCGTTCAAGACGGTGAAGGACATCGTGGCCGAAGCCAAGGCCAAGCCGGATACGCTCGCCTTCGCATCCGCCGGCAACGGCACCTCGCAGCACCTGGCCGGTGAGTTGTTCAAGAGCCTGGCCGGCATCAAGATCACACACATTCCCTACAAGGGCAGCGGCCCGGCGATCCAGGACGTGATGGCGGGGCAGGTGCCGATGATGTTCGACACGACTGTGGTGGCCGCCCAGCATATCGACTCGGGCAAGCTGCGGGCGCTGGCCGTGACTTCCGCCAGGCGCATCAAGAGCATGCCGAATGTGCCGACGATGGCCGAAGCCGGCGTCAGTGGCTACGAGCTGGAATCCTGGCAAGCGATCTTTGCGCCGGCAAATACGCCCAAGCCGATCGTGGACCGCTTGTACAAGGAGATCTCAGCGATCATCAAGACGCCGGATATGCAGGCGCGGCTGGAGAAGCTGGGCATGGAGCCGTCGGGGATGTCGCCGGGGGAGTTTGCGGAGTTCCAGCGCAGCGAGATCGTGAAGTGGGCGAAGGTGGTTAAGGCTGCGGATATCAGGATTGATTGAACAGGTAGCGGAGTGGCCCGCTGACGCGGGGGTGTCGCTTGTGGGCGGGGTTTTACGGCTTCTAGCTGCTGGCGCGGCTGTACGGTGTTGGCTGTTTTAGAACGTGTGAGATGTCACTTCTCTTTACTCGTAAAGAGAAGTAACCAAGAGAAAGCGATCCTTGCAGGAGG
>NZ_JBXAOE010000051.1:0-43501 GCF_058802485.1 Cupriavidus sp. GW822-FHT02D05
AGTTGGTTGATCTTGCCGCTGGTTGGCTCCCCTCTCCCACTTGTGGGAGAGGGGCCGGGGGAGAGGGCGGGCGCTTGCTATGCCGCGATGCCTTCGTTACGGCACGGGCCGACAGCCTCCCGGGAACTTACAGCCGGAAATACTCTTCCGCCGCTGGTTCGCGCACCGGCTTGCACACCAGATCCCCGGCATTTCCCGCGTACACCAGGCAATCCCCCGGCGTATCGCGATTGATCACGCTGACCCCCTGCGCAATCACCGATCCATTGCCCACATGGCTGCGGCCGATGATGGCGGTATTGGGATACATCACCACGCCGGCGCCGATCACCGGGGCGGCGCCGTGGTTCTTGCCTACCGTGGAGTTCTGGTACAGCACGAGGTAATTGCCGTAGGTGGCTTTTGCCAGCACGATGCCGACCGAGTGCCCGATCAGGAAGACTTCGGGCATGATCACCTCGTAGAAGAGGTCCATCGCGTTGAGCGCCTTGTTCAGGCAGAACAGCTTGGTGCACGCGCGCAGGTCGCCGCCATCGCGCCAGATCGAGTTGGACAGGTAGTAGAGAAAGGTGGCGTACTGGCTGGAGTGCAGGTAATCGAATTCACCTGGCCGCCACATCCGGACCGCATCGACGCAACGGCCGGTCCTGGCGAGTGCCTCGTCCAGATAGCGTTCGAGCGCGGTCCGGTGATCCGCGCCATCCGGAAAAAAGCTGGCCAGCTGTGCTTGCACATAGCTGGCCAGTCCGGCCCGGTCGGTGCCGATTAGCTTCATGCCTGTTTGCGGTAGTTCATGTAGACCAGGGCGGCTTGCGGATCCTGCACGGCAGGGTCCTCGTACCAGCGCACCATGTCTTGCGATCTCTCCACATTCAGGGGGACTCGCTTTTCCTCGACGAAGCCGACCTTGCGATAGAACTCCAGCGCGCTATTGTCGGATCGCACCCTGACCGCGAGGTGGCGCAGGCCGAGCTGGTGCTCGGCCCAGTCCAGCATCGTGCGCAGGGCTTCCTTCATCAGCCCGCGCGGGGAGGCGCCACCGCTGACGATGGCATCCGCTTCACCGTAGCTGGCATCCCAGTCGATGAAATCGATGCCGACATGGCCAAGCGGCGTCCCGTCAAGGCTCTCCACCATGAACAGCAACTTCGAGGGGTTGGCGTGCACGTAGTCCACCAGCCACTGCTCGGTGCGTTTGGCATGCGCGGCGAACTCGGTCAGGAAGGACTTCACATGGCGATTGCGCCATTCGCTGAGCAATTCCAGGTCGGTCTGCGCGATGCAGCCGGGCCGGGTCGGAATGGGCCGCAAGACGGCCACGACCGGCCGGCCGACCGGGATGACCACGCCCACCTGGCTCGTTGCGGCGCTGGCCTTGATGCTGGCAATCAGCTCTTTGCCGGAGATGCGCGTGTCCATGTCAGCCCACCACTTTGTCAAAATAGCTACGCACCTTGGCGGCCACTTCGCGCACGATCGCCAGATCCATCTTGGAGTACAGCGGCAGCGACAGGATTTCCTTGCCAACACTGTTGGTGACCGACAGGTCGCCCGCCTTGCAGTCCTTCCACAGCGTGAACCAGTGGCCCGGCTGCCAGTGAATGCCGGTGTCAACGCCGTTCTCCTTGAGGTACGCGCGCAGATCGTCGCGATGGCCTTCGGGCACGCGGATGTAGTACAGGAACGGGTTTACATCTTCGAACTTCGACTTCGGCGTGCGCACCATGGGCACATCGGCCAGCAAGCGGCTGTACTCCACGCAGGCATCGCGGCGCGTCTTCGCGATGGTGCCGATCTTGCGCAGCTGCGCCAGGCCGACGGCGGCATGCATATTGATCATGTGATAGCGATAGCCAACGCGTTCCACATCGAAGGTCCAGGCACGCTGGTTCTTGTACATCACGGCTGCCGGCTGTTGCATGCCGAGCAGGCGCAGCTCATGCACCAGTTTCAGGTCTTCGGGCGTGCTGACCACGATGGTGCCGCCGTCCAGGCAGGTCACGGTCTTCACCGGATCATGGCTGAACACGCAGATATCGGAGAAGCTGCCGACCGGCTTGCCCTTGTACTTGGAGCCAAAGGAGTGCGCCGCATCGTGAATGACGCGCAGCTTGTGGCGCTTGGCGAACGCGGCCACTTCGTCGTGGTCGCACAGCAGGCAGTCGTAGTCCATCACGATGATGGCCTTGGTGCGCTCGGTGACCAGCTCTTCGGCGCGCTTGAGGTCGATGCACAGCGTGTCGTCTTCGCAGTCGCAGAACACGATCTCGGCGCCCACCTGCGTAATGACCTGGAAGTCCGCCGAGCAGTTGAACGACGAAACGATGACCTCGTCGCCCGGGCCCACGCCGGCCACGAGCAGTGCCACGTGCAGGCCGGCCGTGCCGGTGCTGACGGCGGCCACGTATTTGTCTTCGGCGCCGATCAGCTTCTTGACTTCTTCCTCGAACGCGGACACGTAGCTGCCCATGCCGAGCCAGCCGAGCTCAAGGGCTTCGCGGCTCGCCTGGATTTCTTCTTCTTCGATCAGCGGTTTGAACATCGGAATCATGTCGGGTCTCCTGCGTTGGGTTGGTGTTGCCACAGTGGATGTTGTTGGTCGCGTGGAGAGAGGATGGGATTCTCCAGCGGCCAGGAAATATCGAAAGCGGGATCGTTCCAGCGTACGCCCGCCGCGTGGGCGGCAGAGTAGGGGGCGGACATCTGGTAGAACATCTCGGTGTCGTCGCAAAGGGTCTGGAAGCCGTGCGCCACGCCTTGCGGCACGTAGAGCATGGCGCCGTTGTCGCTGCTGAGCTCAAACGCCTGCCACTGGCCAAAACCCGGCGTGCCCTCGCGAAGGTCCAGCAGCACGTCATGCACCTTGCCCCGGGTCACGCGGATCAGCTTGGCTTCCGCGTACGGTGCCGCCTGGTAGTGCATGCCGCGCAGCGTCCCGCGCTGGCGGCTATAGGACACATTGCACTGAACCAGGCGCGCATCCAGGCCCTGCTCGCGAAATGCCTGCTCGCACCAGGTGCGGGCAAAATGGCCGCGGTCATCGCGGAGCTGCTCTGGCTCGACCAGGAACACGCCAGGCAAACGGGCGGCAACGAACTTCATAGGCTGCGCACCTCCGGGATCGGCACCAGGAACTTGCCGCCCCATCCGCGGATATGCGCCATCTGGCCCATGATCTCCTCGCGCAGGTTCCAGGGCAGGATCAGCACGTAGTCGGGACGATCCGCATCGATGGCTTCCGGCGCCAGCACCGGAATGCGCGAGCCTGGCAACAGCGTGCCTTGCTTGTGGGGATTCCGGTCTACGGTGTAGTCGATGAAATCGGTGCCGATGCCGCAATAGTTGAGCAAGGTGTTGCCTTTGGCCGGTGCGCCATAGCCAACCACGCGCTTGCCGGCGCGCCGCGCGGTCACGAGAAAGTCAAGCAGGCTGCGCTTGGTGGCGCGCACCGCTTCCGCAAAGGCCGTGTAAGGCGCGAGCGTGGTCAGGCCGGCGGCCTGCTCCGCCGCCAGGCATTGCGAGACTTGCGCGGTGACGGCGTGCGCGGCGGCCTGGTGACAGACAAAGAGGCGCAGGCTGCCGCCATGGGTGGGCAGGGTCTGCACATCGAACACGCGCAAGCCCGCGCGTGCAAACACCGGCAGCAACGCGCTTAGCGACAGGTAGGAGAAATGCTCGTGGTACAGCGTATCGAACTGCGTTTCGGCCATCAGGCGCAACAGGTGCGGGAACTCGAGGGTGATCACCCCTTCAGCCTTGAGCACGCGAGGCATGCCGCCGACAAAGTCGTTGAGGTCAGGCACATGCGCGAGCACGTTGTTACCAAGCAGGAGATCGACCTGCCAGCCCTCGTCGCGCAGCGACTGTGCTGCATCGCGGCCAAAGAACACTTCGCGGCTGGCGACACCGCGCTCGCGCGCGGCCGCGGCGGTGTTGCCCGTGGGCTCGATGCCCAGGCAATCGATGCCGGCCTGCACAAAGTACTGCAGCAGGTAGCCATCGTTGCTGGCGATCTCCATCACGC
Source organism: Cupriavidus sp. GW822-FHT02D05 (assembly GCF_058802485.1). Taxonomy (NCBI): domain Bacteria; kingdom Pseudomonadati; phylum Pseudomonadota; class Betaproteobacteria; order Burkholderiales; family Burkholderiaceae; genus Cupriavidus; species Cupriavidus sp. GW822-FHT02D05. The sequence goes on from NZ_JBXAOE010000051.1 coordinate 4,025, forward strand.
GGCTGTCCCCGCCCAGCGCGAAGCGCTTCGTCATGTCCTCGACGTAGCGGCGGGCGTGCTCCAGCCAGGAGGCAGAGAACGAAGAGAAGTAGGCGTAGTCGTCGTGAAAGTGGGCCTGCGCCCCCGTCACGTCGCTGAGCTGCACCAGCCAGCAGTGGTCGCAGACTAGCGCATGCAGCGGATAGAACATCTCGCCCTTGCCAATGTCTTCGCGCTTGATGAAGGCGTTTGAGACCGGGGACAGTCCCAGGTCGACGAAGGTGTGCACCAGCGGCGAGTCGCAGGCGCGGCAGTTACCGTGGTTGGGTGCGGCGTCTGTCATGAGCTGAATCGATCCAGTTGTTGTTCGGAGAGGCTACGCGCCAGGTGTGGGTCGCGCTGGACCGCGCCATACCACTCGGCGGTAGCGGCCAGTGCCTCGTCAAGCGTCCAGCGCGGACGCCACGACAGCACTTGTCGGGCCTTGGCCGAATCAAGATACAGGTAGCGGGCTTCATGCGGCGCTTGCTCCCGGGCGGCCTCGTCGACCTCCCATTGCAAGCCTGGCCAGTGAGCCTGCAGACGCGTGAGGACCTCGGCCACAGGGAGGTTATCGGTAGCGGCGGGGCCAAAGTTGAAGGCCTCCGCCAGTGCTTGTTCGCCTGCCCACAGGCGTTCACCCAGCAGCAGGTATCCACGCAGCGACTCCAGCACGTGTTGCCAGGGACGCGTGGCTTCCGGGTTGCGGATGCGCAGCGGCTGCGCTGCCGCTGCGGCGCGCGCGGCATCCGCGATCAGGCGATCCATCGACCAGTCACCGCCACCGATCACGTTGCCGGCACGCGCGGTCGCCACCAGTACCCCGCTCCCGGCCAGAAAGGCCCGCCGGTAGCTCGCCGCCACGAGCTCCGCGCCAGCCTTGCTGGCACTGTAGGGATCGTGGCCGCCGAGCGGGTCAGTCTCCCGGTAGCCCCACAGCCATTCGCGGTTCTCATAGCTCTTGTCGGTGGTGACCACCACCACGGCGCGCACCGATGGGCAGGCCCTCACGGCCTCCAGCAGGTGCACCGTGCCCATCACGTTGGTGGCCCACGTCTGCACCGGCTGATCGTAGCTGGCGCGCACCAGCGGCTGCGCGGCGAGGTGAAAGACGATCTCGGGCTGTGCCGCGTGCAGCGCGGCGGTCAAGGCAGCCTGGTCGCGGACATCGCCATGGTGGTGCGCGTGCATGCCCGCCTCGACATCGGCCAGGGTGAACAGCGCCGGGCTGGTGGCGCAGGGCAGGGCATAGCCGCTCACGCGCGCGCCCAGCCGGGTCAGCCACATCGCCATCCAGGCGCCTTTGAAGCCGGTATGGCCTGTCAGGAAGACAGAGCGCCCGGCGTAGCAGGACAGTGCATGCATTACCAACATTTCCAGGGAGCGGAGCCGGACTGCCACATTTCTTCCAGCTGGGTCTTTTCGCGCAGCGTGTCCATGGGCTGCCAGAATCCGTCGTGCTCGTAGGCCAGGAGATGCCCTAAGCGTGCCAGCTCCTTCATCGGCGCTTGTTCCCAGGGGGTCTGGTCGTCGGCGATCAGGTCCAGCACCTCGCGCTCGAGCACGAAGAAGCCCCCGTTGATCCAGCCGCCGTCGCCGCGCGGCTTCTCGGAAAAACCGGTGACCATGCCCTCATTGGTCCGCTCGAGCGCGCCATAGCGCCCGGGAGGTTGCACTGCGGCGACGGTTGCCCAGCGTCCGTGGTCGCGGTGGAATGCGATCTCCGCACTCAGGTCGATGCTGGAGACGCCGTCGCCGTAGGTGAAGCAGAACGACTCGCCAGGCGTGAGGTAGTCGCGCACCCTGCGCAGCCGGCCGCCGGTTTGCGCATCTTCGCCGGTGTCGACCAGCGTGACCCGCCACGGCTCTGCCTTGCGGCAATGCACGTCCATGCGGTTCTCCGACATATCGAAGGTGACGTCCGACATATGCAGGAAGTAGTTGGCGAAGTACTCCTTGATGACGTAGCCCTTGTAGCCCAGGCAGATGACGAAATCATTGATGCCGTGCGCAGCGTACATCTTCATGATGTGCCACAGGATCGGCTTGCCGCCGATCTCGATCATCGGTTTGGGGCGCAGGTGCGACTCTTCGGAAATGCGGGTACCAAGCCCGCCCGCCAGGATGACGGCTTTCATGCGGCTTCCTCCAATACCTGGATGCCCAGGATTTCATAGGTCGTGGGTTTGCCCTGGCGCTCGATAAAGGCGAGATCCAGGCCGAACTGCTGCTGCAGGATGTCAGCCAGGGGGCTTTTATCGTGGCCGCCTTCGTCCATGCGTACGCTCAGCAGCCGATAGAGCGGCACGTGGTACGGGCGCAGGTTGATGCTCTCCATCAGCAGTTCGAGGGCGCGGTCGTGGTTGCCCAAGTGCTGCTGCATCTCGCCTAGCGCGAACGCGACCAGCCAGTGCTTGCTCCACTTTGCCGACATGTTCTCCAGCAGGCTGCTCAGCTCGATATGTCGCCCTTCCTCCAGCAGCAGGCCGATGGTCAGCACGAGCTCTTCCATGGAATGCCATGCGCCGGCGCAGAAGACGCCATCCTGGGTGCGTGCCTCGAGATGGCTCACGTCGCGGTGCTGGCCAACCAGCGCTACCGCCTGGCTTTCGAACCAGCGCGCGAAGCCGGCGGCGTCGAAGATGGCGCTTTTCTCGAAGCGGTGCCGCATGCTCAGGCGCAGGGCATTGAGCTGGTCGAGGTTGCTGGCCAGGCTGGCCGCCACCGTGACATAGGCTTCTTCGGTTTCGCAGATCAGCTCGTACAGCCCCATGGCGTGCAAGAACGGCGCCGAAACGCGGGTGTGGAACGGGGCGCAGGCCAGCGTGACCACGGGCACGCCCATCCAGAGCGCGTCGCAGGTGGTATTGCCGCCAGTAACGGGGGAGGTATCGAGCACGATGTCGATATCGTGGTAGGTCAGGTATTGGTTCTTGCCTTCCCTCGGTATGCAGGTCACCCGCTGCGTATCGATTCCGGCCTGCTGCATGCGCTCCAGAAGCGGAATCCTTACCTCGTCCCGGTCGAGTTCCGCGGCTTCCACAAGCAGCCGGCTATCCGCGCAGCTTGCCAGGGTGGCGCTCCAGAGCCGCAGCGTGCGGTCCGCGATCTTGCCGAGGTTGTTGCAGGAGCCAAAGGTGATGAAGCCGTTGCGGTTGGCGGGTGTCTCGCGTACCTGGTATTCGGGCTGGTAGGCCTTTAGCGGACTATTGATCATCGGGTAGTAGACCGCGAAGATGCCCGGCGCGCGCAACAGGTTCTCCGTGTAGTGCGATTCGGCTCCCGCCGGGTCGCCGATCCAGTCCGTGATGCGATGGTGGATGGCTGGCATCCCGGTGCTGCCGGGATAGCCCAGCCAGGTGAGCTGGACAGGGGCCAGGCCGTAGACCATGTAGTGCAAGGGCGAGGTGCCTGTGTAGCCGCCAAGATCGATCAGCAGGTCGAGGTTTTCCTCGCGCACTGTTCGCACGACTTCGTTCTCCGCCATGTTGGCCACGTCGACGAAGCGATCGCAATACATGGCGATCTTCTGCGTGACGGTATCCCGATAGGAGTGCAGGCTGAGCGCTACCACTTCGAATCGCGCCCGGTCCAGATTGGCGATGAAGGGGATCAGGATGTACGAGCACGCGTGGCGGAACAAGTCATTCGAAAGAATGCCAATGCGAATGCGCTCGGACGCCGGTTTCGCTTGCACGTTCAGCAGAGGCTGGCGCTGGCTGGCAAGCTGCTGCGCGAAGCTGCTCGCTTCTTTCAGCAGATCGGCGGCGCCGGTTTTCTCGCCGAATAGCAACAGGAACAGCAGGTTGGAGCGGATGCTCTTGTTGCCCGGGTCAAGGGCCGCGGCCTTCCTGAGTACCGAGATCGCGTCTTCCGCGAATCCCGTGTTTTTCAGGTCGTTGGCGTAATTTGCCAGGATGGCGGGATTGTTGGGGGCGATCTCGAGCGCTTTGAGAGACGCGTGCTTGGCATCCGCGTGCAGGGCCAGCTTCTGCAGGACGATGACATAGTTGGCCCAGGCTGCCAGGTTGCCCGGGTGCACGGCGACGCAGTCCCGCAGCATGGCGCGGGCCGATTCGTGCTTGCCCATCGCGCTCAGGATGCGGGCGACCGTGACGATCATGTCGGGCTGGTTCGGGTGCGCCTTCAACCCGTCCTGCGCGATGCGGTCAGCCTGCTCGATCTGCTGCAGGCCGAGCGTGCCTACGGCGCGCCAGTAATATGCCTGGTAGAGGCTGGGGGCCAGCTTGCCGGCCTTCTCCGCATGTTCGATGGTTTCATGGTACCGGCCGGCGAAGTAGCTGGTCTCGGCCTTCTTGATGTACCGATCCGCTTTGGAGTTGGCTGCGTTGTTTTTCATTCTGGATGGGCTAGTTTGTCAGGCGAGGCGGCGCGCGGCCAGGGCTTGCAAGGCAGCCATCAGGCGTGGGCCGGTTCGAGGTTTTGCGCTCGCGCAATGTCGATGCCAAGCACTTCGAGGATCGTGGGCGCTCCTTGCTGCTCCAGGAACGACAGGCTTATGCCGAATTGCTGTTGCAGGAATTCACCCAGCATGCCCTTGTCGTACTGATATGCATCCATGCGGGTGCTGAGTAAGCGATAGAGCGGCAGGTGATAGGCACGCAGGCCGATGCTCCCCATCAGGTATTCGACGCAGGCTTCGGGCTGTCCGCTGTGATGCGCGATCTCGGCCAGTACATAGGCCGTGATCCAGTGCCTGGGCCATTTCGCGGAGAAGTTCTCCATCAGGCTGCGCAGTTCCACGTAGCGCTGGGCTTCCAGCAGGCCCGCGATCGCCACCACGATCTCCGCCATGGTGTGCCAGGCATCGGCGAAGTAGACGCCATCGCGTGAGCCGGCAGTCTGGCTATCGATTGGCCTGTGCGGCTGGACCAGGGTGGTCAACTGATCTTCCAGCCAGCGCGCGAATCCTGCGCTGTCGGCCAGGGGGCTCTGCTCGAAGCGGTGCCTGGTCGATAGCCGCAAGGCATTGAGCTCTTCGAGGTGGGTCGCCAGGTGCACCGCGACCTCGACATACTCGCGCTCGTCCGCGCACACCAGGCCATCGAGCCCGATGGCATGCAAGACACCCGCGGAGATCCGCGAATGGTAGGCGGCGCCGGCCCGCGATACCACCGGCACACCCATCCACACGGCGTCGCACGTGGTGGTGCCGCCGGTCAGCGGCCACGTGTCGAGGACGATGTCGATGTTGTTGTAGGTCAGGTACTGATTTTGCACCAGCCGCGGAACGCAGATGACGCTGGCCGCGTCGATGCCGACCCGGGCCAGGCGTGTCAGCAGTGGTCCGCTCACGGCGTCGTTGTCGATGTCACGCGCTTCGATCAGCAGCCGGCTGCCGGGGCAGCGTGCCATCACGGCGCCCCACAGGGAAAGGGTCTGGTCGGTCACCTTGCCCAGGTTGTTGCAGGAGCCAAAGGTGATCGCGCCAGTCCCGTTGCGCAGCGCTGGTGTGTCCTGGACCCGGTACTTGGATCCGTAGGCCTCGAGCGGACTATGGATCAGCGGGGCATATGTGCAAAAGGCGGGCGCCCTGAGCAAGGCTTCGCTGTAGTGCGGCTCGAATCCTTCTGGATCGCAGGTCCAGTCGGTGATGCGATAGTCAATAGCGCTCAACCCTGTGCTGCCGGGGTAGCCCAGCCACGTCATCTGTACCGGTGCCAGGCCGTGGACCATATAGGGAAGCGGGGAAGTTCCGGTATGCCCGCCGAGGTCGATTAGCACGTCGATCTGTTGGCCGCGCACGATGTCGACGATATCGGCGGTGGACTTGCCGGCCAACTCGATGAACTGGTTGGCGTGCAGCCGGATCTTGTCGGTGACGTGGTCGCTCTGCGGGTTGAGCGAGAACGCCACCACTTCTACGCGGGTGCGGTCCAGGTTGGCAAGCAGCGGCAGGATGAAGTAGGCACAGGCGTGCCGCAGCAGGTCATTGGATAGCAGGCCCAGGCGGATCGGGCCGCCGTCCTGGCGCAGGGCGTGCTTGCGCAGCGGGAAGCGCTGCCCGGCCAGCAGCAACTGCTCGTAGGCCCTGGCTTCGCGCAGCAGGTCGGCTGCCGTGGTTTCCTGCGCGAACAACATGGCGAACAGCAGGTTGGCGCGGATGGCGAGATTCTTCGGGGCCAGTCTTACCGCTTTCCAGAGTGCCTCCATGGCCTCGCCCATCTCCCCAATTTCCTTCAGGGCGAGGGCGTAGTTGCAGGCGGCGATGGGTTCGTTCGGATCGATGGCCAGCGCCTTGAGCGCGGCTTCCTTGGCCGCCGCGGGTTCGCGCAACTCCAGCAGCAGGGCGGCGTAGTGCACCCACGCGCTCAGCGAGCCGGGAGCGGCGCCGACGCAGCGCTGCAGCAGTTGCCTGGCTTGCTCGTGCTCGCCGTTGCGCAGCAGGACGAAACCGCCAAGAGACATCAGCTCGATGTCGTCGGGGAAATGCTGCAGCCCGTCGCGCAGGATCTCGCCGGCCTTCTTCGTATCCTGCAGGGCCAGCCAGGCTGCCATCTGCCAGTAAGAGGCGTCGGCCCGCTTGCCGAGGATCTGCTCCGCCTTTTCGGCTTCTCTGAGTACAGCGCGGTACTGGCCGGCCTGGTAGGCTGCGCGAGCCTTCTCGATCTGGCGGGGAGACTTGCTAGCGTTGGTAGGTTTCATCGGTTGGGCCCGTCTTGGCGGGCTGGTACAGGCAATGCGCTTATTGGCGACGCCGCCGCGTACCGGGAAAGGCGGTGTCGCGGCGGCATCGCCAGGCTGTTCCGGCCCCTGAAAGTTATCAGGACGACAGGCACGGGGAGGCCGGAATACAAGCCAAAAAAGAGGCTAATTCCGGAGGCGGGGCAGCATTGGGGTGAATGCGGCGCTTTCGGGGGGGAGGGCGGCCGCCGCCGGGGACTCAGCGAGGGCTGAACGTATTCGACGCCGGCGCGGAAGAACCGGCTTGTGCCTCGCCCTTTTCGAGCTGATACAGCCAGGCCAGCAATTCGGCCACGGCCACGTACAACTGCTCCGGGATGCGCGAGTCCAGGTCGACCTGCATGAGCAAGGTCACCAGCGCGGGGGAATTGTGGACATAGACGCCGCCGTCGCGGGCGCGGGCGATGATGGCGTCGGCCACGTCGCCGTAGCCCTTGGCGACCACGCGGGGGCTTTGGTCGCGCGTTTCGTCGTAGCTCAGCGCCACCGCCGTGCCGCGCGCGTTGTCGTCGGGCTGTCTCACCGCTTGGTGTTCCCGGCCGGTTGGAAGATGCCATCCACCGCCAACGCGGTGAGATCGAGGCCGGTCGCGGCGAGGCGATCCTGGAGCTGCGCGCGCGCGCCGGCCAGGAGGTTGACTGAGGCGGGCGCCGCCAGGCGTGCTTCGACACTGTTGCCGGTGAGCCTGATTCTGGCCTCCACGGTGCCGAGGTTGGGGAACTCGAGGACCAGCCGGGTTGACCAGGCGCCACCGGCAATGGCTTGCGGCTCGCCCTGCCCGCGCGCGGGGGTGTCATCTTGCTCGCGCGTGATCTGCCATTGCATCGGCGTGCCCGGCCACGCTTCGCCCATCCAGCGCAATTGCTGGGTCGCCAGGGTGTCGAGTTGCTGGCGTACCAGCGTGGTGGCATCCGGGTGCACGGCGGGGCCGGTGGCGCTGGTGGCTTGCAACGGGTCGGCGGCCGGCTTGCTTGCGCCGAAGATGTCGTCCGCCGAGAGATGCACCGTGCGCGGCGCTGGCGTGGCTGAAGCTGCCTGGTAGGCCTGGGTTGCCTGCTGGGCGAGATGTGCGGAGGGCGTGGACGGATTCGCGGCAGGCGCCGCCGTGGAGGCGGGGCTGGGGGCGGGCGTGGAATAAATGCCCGTGGCCTTCTGCGCTTGTGCCGGCGCGTCGGTACCGGGGCCTTCCGCGGGAAGCGGAAGGCTGCCCGAATCCGCCGTGACGGCGACGGCGGCCTTGGCGACGTTGGCAGCCACCTGGGCAGCGGCCTGTGCCGGGGCAGGCGCTGCCGCGCCCGCAGCCGGCTGATACGCCAACTGCAATACCGGTTGCGTGGCATCCGTGGTGGCCGGCGGCGCGGCGGGCGGGCGCCCCAGCAAAGCCTGGGGCTCGCGCATCAGGCTATCGAGCGGGCGCGTGCCGTTCAGCCATTGGCCGAGATGCGACTCATAGAACAGGCCGCTCTGCCCAACCTGGCGGGCCAGAGCGCTTGCCAGAGAACTGGCCTGGCCGCTGCCCGGCGGTGTGGCCACGATGGGCGCCGCGCTGCGCAGCGGCGCGGCGTCGGTGCCGTCCAGGATGTCGAGGATGACGCGTGCCGCCGTGCTGAACGACTCGCGCGCCGAAGTTGTTGCCACGCCTTCGGGCGCGGGCGGCATGCCGGTACCGACCGTTCCCGCCCGGCCTTGTTGCACGGTGTTGCCGCCCTCGGCAGTCCCCACCGTGTCGGTGACGGTGCCAACCGGCTGCAAGGCTGCCAGCTTGGCTACGGTTAGGGCGGACTTGAGCGCCTGCGGATCCGCGCGCAGGGCAAGCGATACATCTGCCGGAAGGTTGATGCCGATCATTTGCCGTATCAGGCCGGCGAGCCGTAGGCGTGATGCAGTTCCTGGCGGCGGCGCGAGTTATTCAGCAGGTACCCCAATTCCTCCATCTTCGGCGTGACCAGGTTGCGGATGGCGGCATCCTGCGACAGGATGTTTTCCAGCATCCGGTAGCGGTAGCGCCGCTCTTCGGCGCTCAGCAATGCCACGTCATCGATGCTCTTCAACGTGCTGACCTGGGTGACGTACCCGTTCTGCAGCGCGCACAGGGTATCCCAATTGCCCGCGCGCGCGGCTTCGCACATCAGGCCGGACAGGCGCAGCAGTTCTTCGTAGCAGGCGATGATCTTCTTCTTTTGCGGCAGCATGTCAGGACCCTATGGAGACCGCTTCCCTCGGCATGGACGCCTGGGGCGCAGGCTCCGGCATGGCTGCCGGATCGATCTGGCTCCACGCCGAGGCGATGTCGGCCAGCAGCTTGTCCACCTCGTTGAAGCGGCTCTCGTCGTTATGCAGGTTGGCTAGCATCAGCTGCCGGGTCATGTAGTCGTAGAGCGCATCGAGATTGCCGGCAAGCTCGGCGCTGGCGCCATGATCCAGCGACGCGCGCAGCCCGCTTTCGATGATGTTGATGGCGTTGGAGACGGCTTTGCCTTTCTCGGCGATTTTGCCTGCTTCCATGTGGAACTTGGCGCGGGCGATCGCCGCCCGTGCACCATCGAACAGCATGACGATGAGGCGGTGCGGCGAGGCACTCATGGCCCCGGTCTCGTGGCCGACATTGGTGTAGGCGTTGGCGGCGGTGCGTGCGTACATGGCGGCGCTCCCTGAGTTTGTTATGACGTGTGCGAGAAACCCGGCCGGGCTCAGCCCGACGTGCTGGTCGAAGAGCTGAACTGCTGCGTCAGGTAAGTCTTGGTCGAGTTCAGCTGTGCCATCAGCGTGTCCAGGTTCTGGAACTCGGTCTGGTATTGCGCCACCGCGGCATCGATCTGGGCCGACACATCGGTGTACTGGGTCGCGAGCGACTTGAGCGTGGCGTTGACACCGTTGGTGGCGGTAGTCAGCGCGCCCGTGGGCGAGACAAAGCCCGCCGCCGCGCTCGACAGCTGGTTGCCGTAGCCCGACTTGCCGTCGGTGCCGCTGAACAACTGCGCGACGCCCGTGCGGTTGGTGGTGAGTGCGGTATTGAGCTTGCTCGAATCCAGCGACATGCTGCCGTCGGCGTTGAAGCTGATGCCGATCTGCGTCAGGTTGGTCAGGCCGGTGGTGCCGGTGGCCGTCTGCGGGGTGTTGATCACGTTGCGCAGCTGGTTCTCGATCACGCGCAGCGTGGAGTCGCCCAGCAGTGCGCCGGCGGTCTTGGAGCTCGGATCGTAGGCGGAGAGCTGGGCCGCCGTGGACTGCAGGGTGTTGTACGCGGTGACGAAGCTCTGCACACCGGTAGCCATGGCACTGGTGTTGCTGGCCACGTTCACCGTGCTGGTGCCGGTGGTGGCCAGGTTAAGGGTCACGCCCTGGGCCGCGCCCTGGACCGAATTGCTGGCACTGGTGATCGCCAGGCCGTTGATGCTGAGCTTGGCGTCCTGTGCCGCGATGTTCTGCGTCATCGCCGTCGTGCCGCCCGGGTTGTACGTCAGCAGGTTGCTGATGGTGGTGGGGTCGCCGCTGCCGTTGCTGCTGACCGAAACACTCATGCTCGAAGCAGCGCCGGTGGTGTTCGAGGTCAGCACCAGGTGATAGGGCGTGCTGCTGCCGTCGTTGACGATGCTGGCGGTAACGCCGGCATTGGCGGCATTGATGGCATCGCGGATGCCGCTCAGCGTATTGTTGGTGCCGTTGATGTTGATCGACGCTGCCGCGGCGCTGCCGGGTGTGAAGGTGGTCGTGCCGCCGCTGGTGGTGGTGGTGCCGAACTGGATCTGGATGGTGGCGCTGCCAAGCAGCATGCCGGTGCTGTCGGTGATGCCGTTCGCTACCAGCGTCTGCGACTGGGCCAGCTGCGAGACGTTGACGGCATAGCTGCCCGCCACCGCAGTATTATCGGCCGAGGTGCTCAACACGCTGGTGTTGCTCGACGAGGTGGTGGTGCTGTTGTAGAGGCTGGCCGTGCCCAGGGCGGTGGCGGCCGACTGGAACGAGGCCAGTGCTCCCTGCAGCACGCCATAAGCTGAAAGCTGGGTGTTGACCGCGCTTTGCTGATCGGTGATCGGGGTGAGCTTGAGTTGTTCCGCCGATTTCAGATTGGTCAGCAATGTGCTCAGATCCAGCCCGGAACCGACACCAAGCGACGAAATCGCTGAACCGCTTGTCGAACTCGTTGCACTCGTTGAACTCATGATGCGTACCTGTGGTTTATGTGTACGGGGAGAGGCGCCCGATCAGGCGGTTTGGTGAATCAGCAGGCCCTGCAACTTATCAATGGCGCGGACAATGCGCAGGACTTCTTTTGTGGGGAACTGGCGAATCGTCTCGCCGGAGGCCTTGTCCACGACACTCGTGACCATTCTGTGCGTGGCTTTGTCGATGCTGACGCGGACCTCGAGCGGGGTGGCCTCCAGGGCCTCGTTGAGGCTCTTCAGCGCACTGTTCAGCCCGGCGCTGCCGGCCGCATGGGCGCCGTCGGCCGGCTTCGATTCCGCTGCCCCCGAACCCGGATCCGCAGGGCTTCTCGTCGCTCCGGTAGTACCAACGGACGATGCCGGCCCGACGGTGAGTGCGGCCGGCATTGGCAGTAGCGGTTCGGTCGAACTGATCATGATCTGTTCTCGCAGCGTTGGGTCTGTGCACAAAAGGCTTCGGTGGAAACGCTTTCAGAGCGGAGACCGCTCTGAAAACATTCCCGGCAGGACGGGCCCGGGTAGAACCCGTCCTGCTAGGAGGCAGCCGTCTGTTGCGAGAATTAACGCAGCAGCGACAGCACGCCTTGGTTCGACTGGTTGGCCTGGGCCAGCACAGACGTACCTGCTTGTTGCAGGATCTGGGCGCGCGACATGTTCGACACTTCGGTCGCGTAGTCAGCGTCCTGAATGCGCGAGCGCGAAGCCGACAGGTTCGTCACCGCCGAGCCCAGGTTGGTGATGGCCGAGTTGAAGCGGTTCTGAACGGCACCCAGGGAGCTGCGCAGCTTGTCGACCGTGGCCAGCGCCTTGTCGATCAGGGCCAGCGGGTTGGTGCTGCCCGAGCCGGTGAACTGGGCCGTTGCGGTGGTGGTGCCGGCGGTGCTCAGCTCGATTTGGGTGGCGTCCGTGACCGACGTGGTGGTCGAGCCGCCGTTGGCCTCTGCACCAGCCTGCGTACCAGCGGACAGCGCGTAGTTGTTGCCGCCTTGGGTGATGAAAGCGACTGCAGCGCCGCTGGTGTCGGCACCGACCTTGACCAGCTGGCCAGCCACGGTGTTGCCGGTGTTGCCGTTGGCGGCATCGCCGATCTTCACTTGCACCTTGTTCAGGGTGACGTTGCCGGTGGCGGCGTCGACCGAGGCAGCGTAGTTGTCGTTGCCGTACTTGACCACGTAGTTGCTGGTGGCGTTGCCGGCGGAGTTCAGCACGTTGTTCAGGGTCAGGGAGCTGGTGCTGACGGTCGAGCCGACGACGGCGGACAGGGCGTTGGCAGCCGAGGTCAGGTTGACCGAAACCGGTGCGGAGCCGGTGGCGGCTGCAACCGTGGTGACGGCGGCGCTGGTGCTCAGTGCGTTCTTGGCCACCGTGAAGCCGGTCATGCCCAGGGTCTTCGAGCTGATTTCTTGCAGGCCGATCGAGATGGTCTGGCCGTCTTGGGCGCCGACTTGCACGCTCAGCGGGGTGGCGGTGGACGACAGGACCTTGACGCCGTTGAAATCGGTTTGTTGCGAAGTGCGGTCGATTTCAGCCAGACGTTGCGTGATTTCGTCCTGGATCGATTGCAGGTCGCTTGCCGAGTTGCTGCCCGTTGCGGCTTGGACGGACAGGGTACGGATAGCTTGCAGGTTGTTGTTGACTTCGTTCAGCGCGCCTTCAGTGGTTTGCGCCAGCGAGATGCCGTCGTTGGAGTTGCGCTGTGCTTGCGTCAGGCCGTTGATGTTGGCGGTGAAGCGGTTGGCGATCGCCTGGCCGGCGGCGTCGTCCTTGGCGCTGTTGATACGCAGGCCCGACGACAGACGCTGGATCGCGCTGTTCAGCGACGATTGCGATGCGTTCAGGTTGTTCTGCGTCATCAGGGACAACGTGTTGGTATTGATGGTCATCGACATGGTACGACTCCTATTCTTTACAGTAGATTGTGCAATCCGGCTGCTGCCGCAACGTTGGCTGCCAGGCAATGCTGGGCGAGAAGTGCCACCGTTGTTTGGGTTATCGGTTGGTGCCGGAAAAGATTTAGAGTGATCTTTGCGATGGTTTGAAACTGAGTGACGGATTTGGCGCGAAACAAGCCCGGCCGGGCTAGCTGCGTGACCCCGGCAACGCCTAGCGGCGCTTGCGGGTACGCGGTGTATATAAGCTGACAAATTCCGGCGAGGTCTCCGCCCCGGGCACGCAGGCCGTGGCCTCGGGGGCGTGAGCCGGCGTGATCACGGCGATGGAATGCTTGTAGACGATCTGCGGAAGCGGGTCCTGCGCAGACTCGGCCAGCAACACCATATAGTTGTCTGTCGCCATGATCACGCCGTGCAGCCGAATGCCGTTCGATAAATGCACGACGACAGGATTGCGACTTGCGCTGTGGGTGGAGAGCTGCTGGTGCTGCAGTTTCCGGCTCGGGCGATCGATCCTGGTTACCTTCTTGTTCACAACTTCTCCGGAAGAGCCCGCTCGGGTTCTGGCGGCTGGCAACGGTCCAATAACTGGGCCTGGGCAAATGGGGTGTGGCAGCACGGCTGGGCGCCGGCTGTGGCGCGGCCTGGGCTGGGCGGGGGATGAAACATCCGCTCTCGGTGCTGGCGCGGGACGGCGAGGCGGCATGGGCCGGAACCGGCCCTGGTTTGTGTCCAGGCGGTGGGTCCGATGCTGCCCCACAAGCTGTGGCGGGCGACGCCGCCAGAAGAGAAGGGGAATACTTCAGGGGCGAGAGTAACAAAATTTCTTACAAATCTTGACGGTTGGGGGGCGCGTCTCGTGTAGAGGTTTTCCTCTAATAAAACTATTGCATCACGCTGCAAATCTATGCATTGATAGGCGCTTGCGTGGCAAGTCCCAACGCCACCTGCGCCCGCATTCCCTATCTGGCACGGGTTTGCGGGCAACAAGGTGGCCCTGGCCTGCTGCTGCGATGTATCCCATGCCGCGTATTCGCCACTTGAGTGACATTTTCGACACTTTTGCTATCAGAGTTATCCCTGATAGAAATTGGATTTACACCTCATGTAAGCAGGTTTATATTCGCTTCAGGGCCTTTCGGCTCTAAAGCAGTCCTGGAAAGCCTACGAGCACCCCGCGCGTGGGCTTCTTTTTTTGTGCGCCCACTTTGCTTGTTGTGCGCCCTCGGCGACAAGCGCCGGTGGCGGCACTTCGAAGTGCATGGGTGACATTAGACGACAGGTTGCAGCCGGCCAATCGTTCGAATTGCCGGGCTTTTCCCCCTTATATTCCCTTTCAATTCCGCATTTTTCCGCTTCTTTGTGGAAGTCGCTGTTTAGCCCTCAAGCTTGCTCCCGTCCCTGCCGTTAAGCCCGCGATGCGGCGTCGCTCCGGAAATCTGTCCGGGGCGAGGATGAAGCGCGCGCGATAAGAGTTAAAGGAGCCGGGAAGATGCGTTGGTTGCGAAACTTTGGCATTGGGGTGCGCCTGACGGTAGCGTTTTCGCTCGTGGCGCTGCTGCTGGTTGCCGTGGCCGTGCTGGGCATGATGTCCCTGCGCACCATGAACGAATCGATGCGCCTGACAGTGGAAGGGCGCCTGTTCAAGGTGCTGGAGATCGAGCGTGTCAAGCAAGATGCGCTGCGCACCGGCATCCTGGTGCGCGATGCCACCCTGAATGAGGATCCGGTTGCCGTGCGGCGCAACGCCGAGCGCATCGGCGCGCTGCGCCAGGACATGCGTGGCACGCTGGATGAACTTGGGAAGTGGCTTTCCAGGTCCGCCAGGCCTGAGATCCAGGAAACCTATCGTGCCCTGATCGAGGCACGCAATGCTTACGACACCCAGCTCGACACGGTGTTGCGCCAGTTGCAGGGCGGCGAGTTCGACAGCGCTCGCAGCGCGCTGGTCGCGACCCTGCCGGCGGCGCAGGCACCTTACTTCGACAAGCTGAGCGAATTGTCCGACGGGGGGCGCAAGGTGGCCGCCGCTGCCGTGCAGGAGGCCAATGCCCGCTATGAGATGGCGCGCAACCTGCTGCTGGGCCTGGCTGCCGCCGCGGTCGCGCTGGCCGCCGTCCTCGGCATCGGCATCACGCGCTCGATCACGCGCCCGGCGCGGCAAGCGCTGGATGCGGCACAAGCGCTCGCACATGGCAACCTGACTTATGTCATCCAAGCCAGCAGCGATGACGAGATGGGCCGCATGCTGGGGGCGCTGGAGCGCGCTTTCGGGCAGTTGGCGACACTGGTGCACGGCATCCAGGGCGCGACGCGGTCGATCGATGGCGCGACCCGGGAAATCGCCAGGGGCAATACCGACCTGTCCCAGCGCACGGAAGAGCAGGCGGCATCCCTGGAGCAGACCGCGGCATCCATGGAGCAGCTCACCTCGACGGTCAAGCAGAACGCGGCCAATGCACGCCATGCCAACGAACTGGCGGTCAGCGCTTCCGGCGTGGCGACGGCGGGCGGGCACGCAGTGCGCGGCGTGGTCGAGACCATGCAGCATATTTCGCAATCGTCGGCCAAGGTCGCCGAAATCGTCGGCGTGATCGAAGGGATTGCCTTCCAGACCAATATCCTGGCGCTCAACGCGGCGGTGGAAGCCGCCCGCGCCGGTGAGCAAGGACGTGGCTTTGGCGTGGTGGCCGCAGAGGTGCGCAGCCTGGCCCAGCGGTCGTCGTCGGCGGCCAAGGAGATCGGCCAGCTGATCAATGGCTCGGTGGGGCAGGTGGCCCATGGCGCCAAGCAGGTCGAGGACGCCGGCCGCACCATGGACGATATCGTCGGGGCGGTGAAGCGCGTGACCGACATCATGGGCGAGATCGCCGCGGCCAGCGAGGAGCAGTCCTCCGGCATCGAGCAGGTCAACCGTGCCATCAATCAGATGGAAAGCGTGACGCAGCAGAACGCCGCGCTGGTGGAGCAAGCCGCCGCCGCCGCCGAGAGCCTGCAGCAGCAGGCAGCCGGGCTGGTCGATGATGTATCCAGGTTCCAGGTGACACCGGCGCAAACGCATGTTGCACGGGCGCCGGCACCGGCTGCGCCTGCGCGGACGGTAGCCGCAGCGCGCGTGGCGCCGGCAGCCGCGGGGCGGCGCCCTGCGGCGCACACGGCCGCAGGTGGCAAGAGCCACCCGCCGGCCCGCCCGGGGGCGGCTCGCCCGACCCCGGCCAAGCCCGTGGCTCCGGCCGCTCGTGCTGCCCAGGCAGTGCAGGTGGTTCAAGCAGCGCCGGCAGCACCGGCAGCACGAGTAGCACCAGCAACCGCCGCCAAGCCGGCGGCCCGGCCAGCCGCCGTAGCGCCACGTGCCGGCGCGGTCCGCACCCCCCGCGAGCCCGTGTTGCCTAGCAAGGCCCGCGCGCCGGTGGTGCGCCAGGGCCGCGAACCAGTGCTGTCTTCCAAGGCGCTGCCCGCCGCCCGTCAGGCCAAGGCTGCTGCCGTGGCCACACCGGCGCCGCGCCGCGCCGCGCACCCCCCGGCTGCCGGCAGCCCGGCTGTGGCTGCAGGGGACTGGGAATCGTTCTGAGACAGGCAACGTCGCCTTGAATGTCGCCTTGGCGGCGTTCAGGTCAGGAGCCCGGCAAGGCGGCGGGGCGGCTGCAAGGCGCAAGGCTTAGGCCTACAATAGCGCCCTTGTATACAAAAACAGACAGGAGCGATGCCGCCCGTTCGCGGTGGCGCCGCACTCAATGTCCCTCGCCGCAAGCGTTCTCTCCCCTGCGCCCATGACCGCCGTCTCCATGCCGTCCTTCCTGGCGGCTTCAGCTCCGCCTTCTTCCGCCCGGTCACCCGCGACCGCGATCGCCTCAGCCACTTCCGCCTCCTCCGAGGCCGCGGACGACGGCGGTAACCCTCGCAACACGGCATTCGTCCCCCCGCCGGTTCCGCCGGTGCCGGTGATGCAGATCATTTTCGGGCTGATGCTGGCCATCCTGCTGGGGGCGCTGGAGCAATCGATCGTGGCCGTGGTGTTGCCGGAGATCGCGCTGCAGCTTAACGGCTTCGAGGAGATGGCCTGGGTGGTCTCGGCCTACCTGGTGGCCTCCACGGTGGTGACGCCGATCTACGGCAAGCTCTCGGATCTGCTCGGGCGGCGCTCGGTCCTGTCGTTTGCCATCGTGTTGTTCTTCCTGGCTTCGATCGCGTGCGCGCTGGCGCAGACCATGCCGCAACTGATCATCGCGCGCGTCCTGCAAGGGCTGGGCGGCGGTGGCCTGATCTCGGTGTCGCAGGCCACCATTGCCGATGTGGTGCCGCTGCGCGACCGTGGCCGCTACCAGGGCTATGTGAGCGGCGTATGGGCCGTGGCCAGCATGGCCGGCCCGGTGATCGGCGGCTACCTGGCGCACTACCTGTCGTGGCGCTGGATTTTCTGGATCAATCTGCCGCTGGCGCTGATCGCGCTGCTGGTGGTCCGCCGTGCGCTCAAGCACCTGCCGGCGGGCAGGCGCCGCCATCGCATCGACTACGTCGGCGCGCTGCTGTTCGGTGGCGGCCTGACCGGCGTGCTGGTGTTCCTGACCCGGCTCGGGCAGGGGCAGTCTGCCGCCACGCCGCAGACGCTTGGCCTGCTGGTGGCCGGGATGGTCGCCATGGTGCTGTTCGTGTGGCAAGAGCGCCGGGTGGCGGACCCGATGATCCCGCTGGACATGCTGCGCGTGCCGACGGTCACGATTTGCTGCGTCACGCTGTTCCTGTGCTTTTTCCAGTTGATCGCCATGTCCGTGCTGCTGCCGCTGCGCTTCCAGGTAGTGGGCGGCGTGCAGGCCGATAGCGCTGCGCTGCGGCTGGTGCCGCTGACGCTGTCCATCCCGTTTGGCGCGTTCATCTCCGGGCGGCTGATGACGTGGAGCGGCCGCTACAAGCCGCTGCAGCTGGCGGGCTCGCTGGTCGCGCCGCTGGCGATCGTCGCGCTGGCGTTCGTTGATCCGCATGCGGTCTTGCTGACCGCACTGGTGATGGTGATCCTCGGCCTGGCCATCGGGCTGCAGTTGCCAAGCGGCCTGGTTGCTACCCAGAACGCGGTGCCTGCGCACCAGGTGGGCGTGGCCACGGCGCTGACCGCCTTCTCGCGCATGCTTGGCGGCGCGGTTGGCGTGGCGGTGCTGACCACCGTGCTGATCGCACTGTTGCGCCATGGCGGCATGGGTATCGCGGACCTGGCCGGCGGCCAGGACATCCTGATGAGCATGTTCCATCGCGCCATGGTGGGGGGCGATGCGGGCACTTCGGCCGATGCCGGCGCGGTGCGGGCGGTGGCCGAAGCCGCGTTCCGTACGCTGTTCCTGCTCAGCGCCGCCGTGTCGCTGGTGGCGCCCTTCCTGGTGGCGCGTCTGCCGGAGGCCACCTTGCGCGGCAGCACCGGCGCTAGCGTGGCGGCCAGCATGGATTGACTGGCGCACGCTGGCCGAGTGAGGCCGCGTGGCCCAGCCAGGTCAGGGGCTCTGCGCCCCTGGCGCGCTGCTTTTTCCCAGGAAGCCGAACTCCACCGGCGTCTTGGCGTAGAACACCTGGACGTCTTCCAGGGCGAGGCGGTCGAACAGCCGCTGCACTTCCTCCTCCGTGGCAATCACGGTGATCTCCTCCGGCCGGTCGGCCAGCTCCAGGAAATGCCAGGTGTGAAAGCGGCGGTCATGGCCGATACCTTCGGCCGCCACCATATGCGTGGCGCCGCGGATCTGCAGTTCACGCAGGACCTGCAGTAGCCAGTGGGATAGCTGCTTGCCGTGGTGGCGGCGGTTTTCGATGGTGAACAGCGTGAGTTGGAAGCCTTGCACGGCATCCCCCCTTTTGCCCCCCTGTGGCGGTGTTCGCGTGCCGCGAAAGTGGCATGGACGGCGTGCGCCTGGCGGGGTGCCGTCTTTAGTTTAGGCGCGAAACCTGCTTCCCCAAAAACCAAGGGATTACCCTAGACCCGTTCCGGGAAAGGGCGGGCTATATTTTCATTTGTCTCAATAGCGATTCATGGTTTTATATATAAAACAAAAGCCAGGGAGTCACTCTCATTACGCCAACCCTTAGCAGGTCCCCAGTGCGACATCCGAAGTCCGAAACCAACCTCAGGCGTGCACTGCGCTGGCCCGCCGCTGCCTGCCTCGCGATCTCCTGCCTGTGGATTGGCGCTGCACCAGCGGCGCGCGCCGCGCAACCCACCCCTGCCTGCAGCGCGCTGCGCATTGTCGTGCCGTTCCCGGCGGCTGGCCCGGCCGACCTGCTCGCGCGCACGCTCGCGCAGGGTTTGCACCAGCGCCGCGGCATAACCGTGGTGGTGGACAACAAGCCTGGGGCCAATGGCAATATCGGCATCGATGCGGTGCGCCGCGCGGCGGGCGATGGCTGCACCTTGCTGGTGGCGCCCGCCGGCAACCTGACCATCAACCCAACGCTGTTCCCGGCGCTGTCCTACAACGTCGAGCGAGACTTCCTTCCGGTTTCGCTACTGGCAAGTTCGCCCAATGTGCTGGCGGTGCACCCTTCCGTGCGCGCAAGCTCCGTGCAGGAACTGGTGGCGCTGGCCCAGCGCGCCAAGCCGCCGCTTGGCTATGCCAGCCCAGGCGTGGGCAGCGGTCTGCACCTCGCCGGCGAGCTGTTCCGCCAGCAGACCGGCATCGCGCTACTGCACGTGCCCTATAAGGGCACCACGCAGGCGCTCAACGATGTGGTGGGCGGGCAGGTGCCGATCCTGTTCGGCACGCTGCCCACGCTGGCGCCGTTTATCCGCTCCGGCGCGTTGCGCGCGCTGGCCGTGACCCAGGCCACGCGCTCGCCCGCGGCGCCCGCGATTCCGTCGCTGGCCGAGCAGGGCGTGCGCGGCATCGAGGTCAGCTCGTGGTACGCGCTGCTGGTGCCGCGCGCCACGCCGGCGCCTGTGGTGGAGGCGCTCCATGCCGACGTGCGCGAGGTGTTCGGCAGCAAGGCCGTGCGTGAAGAGTTGGCGCGGCAGGGCATGGAGCCGGTTGCCGGTACGCCGGATGCGCTCGCCACGCGTATCCGCGTGGAAACCGCGGGCTGGGCCGAACTGATCCGCACGCGCGGCATCAAGGCTGAATAAGGCGACAGCGTAATAACGCAAGCCGGTGATGGCCGCCGGTTTGCGTCATTCCCCCCTTCATGTACGACGCCTCACTCCCGCCCATCCTCCGGCGCGGCGCCTTCGGCATCCAGCCCCTTCATGTTTTCCAGCAGCTTGAGCAGGTAGTGCAGCGTGTGGGTGATGTCGCCGGTTGAAAAATCGGTCAGCGCCCGCTCGTAGTAATCCCGGATCTTGGGCTGCGCCAGGCGCAACCACACATGACGCCCGGTCTGCGTCATGGTGACCAGCCGCGAGCGCCGGTCGCGTCCGTCGGGCGCCATGCTCAGGTGGCCGTCGCGCTCCATGCGGCTGATCAGCCCCGACAGGTTCTGCCGGCTCACCATCAGGTAGCGCGCCAGGTCGCCCACGCTCATGCCATCGGCCGCCTGTGGCCGCGACAGCGCGCCCAGCACGGCCCACTGCTGCGTCGTCAGGCCTTCGGCCTCGACCGCCCTTGACCCCGTTTTATGCAACATATTTGCGCATTGGTACAGGCGAAAGAACAACCTGTTTGCCATTTCCATGCGCGCGGCCGGGGCAAGATCATCATCAAAATCGGGGTTAACCATCATAAATTCCAGAGTAGCCGTACTTGCATTGGTCCAGTTGTCCGCCTAGTATACGTCAATATATTTACGTATTTAAACGCTGGCGCGCGACCTATCAGCCGCACGATAGCACCCTGGACTACGAAGGAGAACACTGTGCAAAGACTCGAAGGCAAGACGGTCATCGTGACCGGTGGTGGCGGTGGCATCGGCGGGGCAACCTGCCGGCGCTTTGCGCGGGAGGGCGCCGCCGTGGCCGTGCTCGACCTGAACCTGGCGGCAGCGCAGCAGGTCGCAGCCCGCATCCGCGATAACGGTGGCCGCGCCGAAGCATTCCAGTGCGACATCACGGACCGCGCCAGCGTGGATGCCGCCGTGGCGGCCACCACCAGCCAGCTTGGCCCCATCGACGTGCTGGTCAACAACGCCGGCTGGGACGTGTTCAAGCCCTTTACCAAGACCGAGCCGGCGCAATGGGACCGCCTGATCGCCATCAACCTCACCGGCGCGCTGCACATGCACCACGCGGTGCTGCCCGGCATGGTGGAGCGCAGGCGCGGGCGCATCGTCAACATCGCCTCCGATGCGGCGCGGGTGGGTTCCTCCGGCGAGGCGGTCTACGCCGCGTGCAAGGGTGGCCTGGTGTCGTTCTCCAAGACCATCGCGCGTGAGCACGCCCGCCACGGCATCACCGTCAACGTGGTGTGTCCCGGCCCGACCGATACCGCGCTGTTCGAGGATTACAAGCAAGGCGCTGGCAACCCGGAAAAGCTGATCGAGGCCTTCACCCGCTCGATCCCGCTCGGCCGCATCGGCCAGCCGGAGGACCTGCCCGGCGCCATCGTGTTCTTTGCCAGCGACGACGCGGCCTTCGTCACCGGCCAGGTGCTGAGCGTGTCGGGCGGCCTGACCATGAACGGCTGAACCCGGCTGCAGCGGTTGCAGCGGCTTCCAAGACAACGAAGACAACGAAGACAACGAAGACAACGAAGACAACGAAGACAACGACCATGAACTACGAAGACATTCTCTACGACGTGCGCAACGGCGCGGCCTGGATCACCATCAACCGCCCGGAGAAGATGAACGCCTTCCGCGGGCGCACCTGCGACGAACTGATCCACGCCATCAACCGCGCCGGCTATGACCGGGAGATCGGCGCCATTGTGCTCGCCGGCGCCGGCGAAAAAGCCTTCTGCACCGGCGGCGACCAGTCCGCGCATGAAGGCCAGTACGACGGCCGCGGCACCATCGGACTGCCGATGGAAGAGCTGCACAACGCCATCCGCGATGTGCCCAAGCCTGTCATCGCCCGCGTGCAGGGCTACGCCATTGGCGGCGGCAATGTCATCTGCACCATCTGCGACTTCACCATCGCGTCCGAGAAGGCCGTGTTCGGGCAGGTCGGCCCCAAGGTCGGCTCGGTCGATCCCGGCTATGGCACGGCCTTCCTGGCCCGCGTGGTGGGCGAGAAAAAAGCGCGCGAGATCTGGTATATGTGCCGCCGCTATCCGGCTGCCGAAGCCCTCGCCATGGGCCTGGTCAACGCTGTCGTCCCCCATGAACAGCTCGACGCCGAAGTGCAGAAGTGGTGCGACGAGATCATGGAGAAGAGCCCCACCGCGCTGGCCATCGCCAAGCGCTCGTTCAACATGGACACGGCCCACCAGAGCGGCATCGCCGGCATGGGCATGTACGCGCTCAAGCTCTATTACGACACCGAGGAATCGCGCGAGGGCGTCACCGCCTTCCAGGAAAAGCGCAAGCCCGATTTCCGCAAGCACGCCAAGTAAGCCGCCATAGCCGCCATAGCCGACGTTGCGCTCACAAGCAACGCGGCCGCACGGTGCATCGCATCGGCGCGCCATGCGGCAAGACCTCCTGGAGACACCATGAACCCCTATCTCGACGAAGACCTGGCCGCGCTCGGCGACCATGCCCGCCGCTTCGCCACCGAACGTATCGCGCCCGGCTTCCTGGAGCGCGACCGCACCCGAGAGCTTGACCGCGCGCTGATGCGCGAAATGGGCCAGATGGGCTTTATCGCCCCCGAGTTGCCCGAGCAATACGGCGGCCAGGGCCTGGGCTGCCTGGCGGCCGGCGTGATCCACGAAGAAGTGGCGCGCGCGGACCTGAGCCTTTCCTACATCAACCTGCTGGCCTCGCTGAACGGGCAGATCCTGGCGCATCACGCCGCCCCGGAGATCGCGCGGCCGTGGCTGCAGCGCCTGACGCAAGGCGAAGCCCTGTTCGCCATCGCGCTGACCGAGCCGCGCGGCGGCTCGGACGCGGCCAACCTGCGCCTGCGCATGGAGCGCGACGGCGACCACTACGTGCTCAACGGCGAGAAGACTTCCATCTCCGCCGCCGACCAGGCCGACGCCGCGGTGGTGTTCGCGCGCAGCGGCTCCGTCGAGGCGGGCGCGCGCGGCGTCTCGGCGCTGCTGGTGCCGATGGACCTGCCCGGCATCACCACCAACCGCTTCGACTGCCACGGTCAGCGCGCCATCGGGCGCGGCTCGATCTTCTTCGAGAACGTGCGCGTGCCCGTCAGCCATCTGCTTGGCAAGGAAGGCGAGGGCTTCGTGCAGGTGATGCAGGGCTTCGATTTCTCCCGCGCGCTGATCGGCCTGCAGGTACTGGCGGTGGCCAGGGCGAGCCTGGAAGAAACCTGGGAATACGTGGCCGAGCGCGAGGCTTTCGGCAAGCCGCTGGCCGCCTTCCAGGGCGTGTCCCATCCGTTGGCGGATTTCGAGACGCAGGTCACTGCCGCGCGCCTGCTGTGCTTGCAGACGCTCTGGCTGAAAGACCGCAACCTGCCGCACACGGCCGAAGCCGCGATGTGCAAATGGTGGGCGCCCAAGCTGGCCTACGACGTGGTGCACCAGTGCCTGCTGTCGTTTGGCCACGGCGGCTACGACCGCGGCCCGATGGAGCAGCGCCTGCGTGATGTGCTCGGCTTCCAGATCGGCGACGGCACGGCCCAGATCATGAAGACCATCATCGCCCGTACCCGCGCGGGCCGGGAAGCGGTACCAGCCTGATCTCGCCAGCGAGCAAGCCTGACCAAAACGATAACAACGAGGAGACATGCCATGGAATTCGACGCCATCCTGTTGCCCCCGCGCCGCGCGTCCAGCGTCGCGCAAGGCCTCTGGCCAGAGCGCACCATCAACGATGCGCTGGACGACTGCGTGGCCGCTTGCCCCGACAAGGTCGCGCTAAGTGCATTGCAGGTGGAAAGCGGCGAGACCACGCACCTGACGTACCGGGAACTGGCCGGGCAGGCCGGGCGCATCGCGGCGGGCCTCGCCAGGTTGGGCGTTGGCGCCAACGATGTCGTGTCCTGCCAGTTGCCCAACTGGTGGCAGTTCACCGCGCTCTATCTTGCCTGCGCGCGCCTTGGCGCGGTGCTCAATCCGCTGATGCCGATCCTGCGCGAGCGCGAGTTGTCGTTCATGCTCCGGCACGCGTGCAGCAAGGTTGTGGTGATCCCAAAGCGCTTTCGCGGGTTTGACTACGAATCCATGTTCGATGGCCTGCGCCAGGCGCTGCCTGACCTGCGGCACGTGGCCGTGATCGGCGGCGCCGGGCCCAATTCGTTCGAGACCTTGCTGGCCGGCGCCGGCGCGCCGGACCTGGCGGCTGGCCATCGCCCCGGCCCGGACGACATCACCCAGCTCATCTACACCTCCGGCACCACCGGCGAGCCGAAGGGCGTGCTGCATTCGTCCAACACGCTTATGGCCAACATCGTCACGTACGCCGAACGCCTGCGCCTGGGTGCGGACGACGTAATCCTGATGGCCTCGCCCATGGCGCACCAGACCGGCTTCATGTATGGCCTGATGATGCCGATCATGCTGGGCGCGAGCGTGGTGTTGCAGGACATCTGGGAGCCGCGCCAGGCCGTAGCGTTGATCCGGCAGGAGGGCGTTACCTTCACCATGGCCTCCACGCCGTTCCTCACCGACCTGGCCCGCACGGTCACCGAGACTGGCGGCGCCGTGCCCACGCTGCGCGCCTTCCTGTGCGCCGGCGCACCGATCCCCGGCGCACTGGTGGAGCTGGCGCGCGGCGCGCTGGGTGCCAAGGTGATCTCCGCCTGGGGCATGTCGGAAATGGGCGCGGTGACCACCACGCGGCTCGAGGATGACGATGAGCGCGCCTCCAGCACCGACGGATGCCCGTTGCCCGGAGTGGAAGTGCGCGTGGTCGACGTAGCGGGCGCGGCGTTGCCGGTGGGCGCCAGCGGCCGCCTGCTGGTGCGCTCCTGCTCCAATTTCGGCGGCTACCTGCGCCGTGCGCACCTGAACGACACCGACGCGGACGGCTGGTTCGATACCGGCGACCTGGCCCGCATCGACGCGCGCGGCTACATCCGCATCGACGGCCGCAGCAAGGACGTCATCATCCGCGGCGGCGAGAACATCCCGGTGGTCGAAATCGAAACCCTGCTGTACCGCCATCCGGCCGTCGCGCAGGTGGCCATCGTCGCCTATCCCGACGAGCGCCTCGGCGAGCGTGCCTGCGCCTTCATCGTGACCCACGACGGCCAGCCATTCGACATGGCGGCGATGGTGGACTTCCTCAAGGCGCAGAAGATGGCCGCGCAGTACATCCCCGAGCGGCTGGTCGTGCAGGGTGCGCTGCCCTCGACGCCAGCGGGCAAGATTCAGAAATTCAGGCTGCGGGAGCAACTTCGCCAGAGCGGGCAAGGGGAGGGCGCATCCAGTGACCGCGCATGAAGCCACGCCTGCGAGCGACAAGAACCTGGTCCTGCTGGAGATGGTCGGCCGCGTCGCCGTGATCCGCCTCAATCGTCCCCGGCAGATGAACGCGCTCAGCGATGCGCTGATGGATGCGCTCGGCCTGGCGCTGCTGGCGTGTGATCAGGACGACGGCGTTGGCGCCATCGTGATCACCGGCAACGACAAGGCCTTCGCCGCCGGCGCGGACATCGCGGCCATGCGCGGCTGGGACTATATGGACGTGTTCAAGTCCAACTACATCACGCGCAACTGGGAGACGCTGCGCAATGTGCGCAAGCCAGTGATCGCAGCGGTCGCGGGCTACGCGCTTGGCGGCGGCTGCGAGCTGGCCATGGCCTGCGACATTCTCATCGCGGCGGACAACGCGGTGTTCGGCCTGCCGGAACTGAAGCTTGCGGTCATTCCCGGCGCGGGCGGCACGCAGCGCCTGCCGCGCGCCATCTCCAAGGCGAAAGCCATGGACATGTGCATGACGGCGCGCAACATGGATGCGGATGAAGCGGAGCGCAGCGGGCTGGTATCGCGGGTGGTGGCCGCCGGGCGGTTGATGGATGAAGCGATGGCGGTGGCGCAGACAATTGCCGGTTTCTCGCTGCCGTCGATGATGGTGGTCAAGGAGGCGATCAACCGCGCCTACGAGTCTTCGCTGTCCGAGGGCATGCTGTTCGAGCGGCGGCAGTTGCATGCGCTGTTTGCCACGGAGGATCTGAAGGAGGGCATGAATGCGTTTTTGGAGCGAAGGGCGCCGGAGTTCCGGCACCGCTAGACGGCATGTGGGCATCGATGCCGAAACTTCGATCTGCCAAAGCCGCAAAAAAGTGTTCCACGTCCACCCGGCAATGGCTCCATTTTTTGGGAAAAGAAGTTTGAATGCCAAGTCAACGGACGCTTAATACGATACGTTTAGTGGAGAGCTGGCCGGTCAGGTTGGCTCAATGTTCGCGTGTTCACGGCTGCCCGGACGGTGGCCTTCCAAGGAAATGTCATGAAGAAGATTGTCGCTACCGCTTTCGCGCTGTGCCTTGGCGCAGCATCCATCGCCGCTCAGGCGCAAGGCACCGGCAAGGTTGACCCCTACACCCAGGGCGCCAAGGCTGGCAAAGCAGACCCGTACACCGATGGCGCCAAGGCTGGCAAGGCCGACCCCTATACCGACGGGGCCAAGGCCGGCGACAAGTTTGACCCGTATACCCAGGGCGCAAACAAGAGCTCGCGTGCCAACCTGACGGATTCGAAGGCGAAGAAGTCGCATAAGAAGCAAACCAAGAAGGCGGTGCCGGCAGCCGCTGCCGGGGCCTGAGCCGTCTCGCCGCGCGGCGGTCGATGCCGTGCGCCTGGAAAAACCCGCCAAGCCGGCGGGTTTTTTTTGCCTCCGACGCACCGGATTCGCCTCCAGCCTGGCCCCGAACGGAATTCAGGGGACCTCGCCGACCGGCATGATTGCCGTCGTATCGATGCGCTGGACCTTGCCCTGCTCTCGTACTTCCGTACGGAGCACGAAGCGCTCGCTTGGGCAATACCAATCCGTGATCTGCATGACCGAAGGCGTCGTCAGGATCAGCGTATCGACGAGCTGCGTTGGCCCAAGCGAGGAGCGCTTCTCATAAGTGATCGGTACGCAATCCTTGCGGCCCAGCGCGGTTTCAATCATGCGGCGCCGCCCGACGTGGCGCGAGCTGATGGTGATCGTGGCGTGCGCAGCGCGCAGCTCGCCCACCTCCTCATCCGTTCCGCGCGCATAGATCTTGAGCGTCACGCTGGAGTTGACCGTCTCGCCGCCAAGTATCGTGCCCTCGCGCAGATCCACACCCGCATAGTTGACCACACCTTCGCCTACGCTTGTCGATGTGCCATAGAGCCGGGCATAGCGCGCTCTCGCATTGATCTCTGAGTGGATTTCGACGCGAACCGCCGATGGCGCAGCGAGCGGCGAGATGCTGACCAGGTCGCGCTGATCCGCAATGACCGGCGGCCCCATCAGCGCTGCCAGCGCGCTCTTCGAGTGAATATTGATGATCGCCTGGCATCCCGCCGGCGTACTTTCCAGCAGTTCCTGCACCGTCATCATGGACATCGGCATGGTGCCGTCTGCCTCCATCTGCACTTTCGCATTCGGGCGAGACCAGAGCGTTTCCCAGCAGTTTGCCTTGCCCGCCGATGGCGGCGCCGCGGCCGGCAGCGGCCTTTCGGACGATTCGGATGTAATTGACGCGTCGGTCGCGGCCCACACCACCTGGGTGCCTGTCAGTACAGCAGCGATGCCAATCGCAGCAAGCTCGCGCTTCACGCACACTTTCTTCCCCGGTGGCAAATTTCCATTCTACTGCCGGGGTGCGGCATCAAGGGGAGCCGGCCGTGCGCTGGATTCCCGGCAGCGAGGCGGGCCTGCCCGATGTTGCATGACGGAGAGGCTATCTCGGAGTGAATATGCCTCGCTCGCCACACCCTTTTCCCTCAGCCAGCAAGTTCCTAACTAGCCAGGATTTTTAACTATCGTTTTTATTTGTCGATCTAAATAATAAATCAACCGGACGGTCGGTTTATAAATATACTGCGGCATCGGTCCACAGGAAAACGCCATGTACACCCAATCACTGGATATCCCAGGCAACGCCCAGCCGCTCGAAACGGTGCAAGCCGACGTCTCGCCGGAGCAGGCGCATTTCGACGCGGTCATGGACGCTGACGGCAAGATCGAGGCGCAGGACTGGATGCCAGACGCCTACCGCAAGACCTTGATCCGGCAGATCTCGCAGCACGCGCACTCCGAGATCATCGGCATGCAGCCCGAGGGCAACTGGATCAGCCGGGCGCCGAGCCTCAAGCGCAAGGCCATCCTGCTCGCCAAGGTGCAGGACGAGGGCGGCCATGGCCTGTACCTGTACAGCGCGGCCGAAACGATGGGTGTGTCGCGCGACCAGCTTGTCGATGCCTTGCACGCCGGCAAGGCCAAGTATTCGAGCATCTTCAACTACCCCACGCCCACCTGGGCGGACGTGGGCGTGATCGGCTGGCTGGTGGATGGTGCGGCGATCATGAACCAGATCCCGCTGTGCCGCTGCACCTACGGCCCATACGCGCGCGCCATGATCCGCATCTGCAAGGAGGAGTCCTTCCATCAGCGCCAGGGCTTCGATGCGCTGCTGTCGATGATGAAGGGCACGCAGGCCCAGAAGGAGATGGTGCAGGAGTCGGTGAACCGCTGGTGGTGGCCGGTGCTGATGATGTTTGGTCCCAGCGACAAGGACTCCATCCATAGCGGCCAGTCGTTCAAGTGGGGCATCAAGCGCATCTCCAACGACGACCTGCGCCAGAAGTTTGTCGACGCAACGGTCGAGCAAGCCAAGATCCTTGGCGTGACGCTGCCCGATCCGGACCTGAAGTGGAACGAGGCGCGCGGCGCGCACGACTACGGCGCAATCGACTGGGAAGAATTCTGGCGCGTGGTCAATGGCGACGGGCCTTGCAACAAGGAGCGCCTCGCCACCCGGGTGAAGGCGCATAACGATGGCGCCTGGGTGCGCGAAGCCGCGCTGGCGCATGCCCAGAAGCAGGCCGATAGACAGGCCGCCCGCGACCGCAAACAAGCTGCTTGAACTGGAGACAAAGATGAACAAGGAATGGCCAATCTGGGAAGTGTTCGTGCGCAGCAAGCAGGGCCTTGACCACAAGCATTGCGGCAGCCTGCACGCGCCCGACGCCAGCGGCGCGCTGCGCATGGCCCGCGACGTCTACACGCGCCGTCAGGAAGGCGTGAGCATCTGGGTGGTGCCCTCGGCCATGATCACGGCGTCGGACCCGGCGGACAAGGAGTCGTTCTTCGAGCCGGCTGGCGACAAGATCTATCGCCACCCGACGTTTTTCGTGCTCCCCCCCGAAGTCGACCACATGTAAGGCGGGACCCAGAACATGACCACGCCCCAACATTTGTCGTACGTGCTGCGCCTCGCCGATAACGCGCTTATCCTCGGCCAGCGCAACAGCGAGTGGTGCAGCCAAGGCCCTGCGCTCGAGGAAGATATTGCGCTGGCGAACATCAGCCTGGACCTGATCGGCCAGGCACGCCTGCTGTATTCGCACGCGGCTACCCTTGACGAAGCACTGAACGGCACACGGAAAACCGAAGACAGCTACGCCTACTTCCGCGCCGAGCGCGAGTTCGCCAACTACACCTTGGTGGAGTTGCCCCACTTCGGGCCGCTCGCCGGCACGGCACGTGCCGAGCGCGACTATGCGGTCACGATCACGCGCAACTTCCTGTATTCCGCGCTGATGGGCCACCTGTGGACGGCGTTGCAATCGTCCACCGACACGCATCTGGCGGCCATCGCCGCCAAGTCGCTGAAGGAAACCCGCTATCACCTGACCCACGCCGCCGACTGGCTGATCCGCTTTGGCGACGGCACCGAGGAGTCGCACCGGCGCGCGCAGGCGGCGCTGGATTACCTGATGCCGTACACCCGTGAATTCTTCGCGACCGATGCGGTGGAAACCGCGGTGGCAGCGGCCGGCATCGGTCCCCTGATGGCGGACCTTCAGCCCGCCTGGCAGGCAGACGTCGCCGCCACGGTGGCGCAGGCCACGCTCACGTTGCCGTCCGAGGCGAAACACATCACCACCGGCAAGCACGGCGAGCACTCGGAGCACATGGGCTACCTGCTTTCCGAAATGCAGAGCCTTGCACGCCAGCATCCCGGCGCCACCTGGTAGATCAAGATGAACGCTGTTGACACGCTGATGGAGTCCGACGCCACGCTGGAGCGCGCCTGGACCGTGCTCGAAACCGTACCCGACCCGGAAATCCCGGTGGTATCGATTCGCGAACTGGGCATCCTGCGGGACGTGCGCCGCGGCGCTGACGGCGTGCTCGAAGCCGTCATCACGCCAACCTATTCGGGCTGCCCTGCCATGTCGCAGATTGCCGAGGACATCGGGCAGGCGCTGAACGCCGCCGGGATCCTTTTCCATCGCGTTGTCACTGTGCTCGCCCCGGCCTGGACCACCGACTGGATGACCAGCGAAGCGCGCGACAAGCTGCGGCAATACGGCATCGCGCCGCCGATGGGCAACTGCGGCAGCGGCCACGCGCCGCAAGAGAAGACCATCCGCTTCGTGCCGCGCACAGCATCGCACGCTACCCACGACCGGCCCGCATGCCCGCAATGCGGCTCCGTGCACACCGAACGCCTGGCGCAGTTCGGCTCGACGGCCTGCAAGGCACTGTACCGCTGCATCGATTGCCGCGAGCCGTTCGACTACTTCAAACCGTACTGACAAACCGTACCGACCTGGACCGACAACATGGCGACACCGCAATTTCATCCGCTGCGTATCCGCGAGGTACGGCCCGAGACCGCCGACGCGGTGACCGTCTCGTTCGAGGTGCCGGAGGCCCTGCGCGACGCGTACCGTTTCACGCAAGGCCAATTCGTCACGCTCAAGGCGCACCTTGACGGCGAGGAAACCCGCCGTTCGTATTCGATCTGCGTGGGCGTCACCGACTATGACCGCGATGGCGAGTTGCGCATCGGCATCAAGCGGGTACGCGGCGGCAGGTTCTCCAATTTCGCCTTCGACACGCTGCAGCCCGGCCACGAGATCGAGGTGATGACACCCGACGGGCGCTTCTTCACCCACCTGAACGCCGAGCTGTCGCGGTCCTACGTGGCGTTCGCGGGCGGCTCGGGCATCACGCCAGTACTCGCGATCATCAAGACCACGCTGGAGACGGAGCCGACCAGCCGCTTCACGCTGGTATATGGCAACCGCAGCGTCGACGCGATCATGTTTGCCGAGGAGCTCGAAGACCTCAAGAACCGCTTCATGAGCCGGTTCTCGCTGTATCACGTGCTGTCCGATGATCTGCAGGAGGTCGAGCTGTTCAACGGCGTGCTGGATCAGGCGAAATGCGAGGCCTTCCTGGCCACGCTCGTGCCCGCCGCCGAGATCGACGAAGCCTTCATCTGTGGCCCCGGTCCGATGATGGACGCCGCCGAGGCCGCGCTCAAGGCCGCCGGCGTGGCGCCCGCGAAGGTGCACGTGGAGCGCTTCGGCACGCCGCTGCCGCAAGCGGGCGTGCCGCCGATCGAGATCACCGACGACACGCCGGCCGCGGATCTGGAGCTGATCATCGACGGCAAGAAGCGCAAGCTGCGGCTGCCGTACGTGGGCGTCAGCGTGCTGGACGTCGGCCTGAAAGCGGGCCTTGCGTTGCCCTATGCCTGCAAGGGCGGGGTGTGCTGCACGTGCCGGGCCAAGGTCCTGGAAGGCGAAGTCAAGATGGAAAAGAACTACACGCTGGAGCAGCACGAGATCGACGGCGGCTTCGTGCTCACCTGCCAATGCCATCCGGTCTCCGACCGGGTTGTCGTCAGCTACGACGAACGGTAAATGAACGGTAAATCGACGCACAGCAAGTGCAGTACCGCAATCCTTTAAAGAAATACGGCCCCCGCAATGAATCACGCCCTGTTTGAAAAACACGAGAAGACACTTGCCCAAGCCCTGGACGCCATCCGGACCCGAGGCTACTGGAGCCCCTTCAATGAGATGCCCAGCCCGCGCACCTATGGCGAAACCGCCGCCGACGACGGCGAGGCGGCATTCAAGGCGCAACTCGGACAACCCTTCGTGCTCGAGCAAGCCGGCAGCGGCGGCACCGTCGGCGCGGAACATTCGCCATTCGGCTTCGCGCTGAACATCGGCTATCCCAACGCCGAGCCGGACGCGCTGATCGCGGCGGCGCAAGCGGCGCAGCTGCAATTCCGCAAGGCAGGCCCGAAGGCCTGGGTCGGCGTGAGCCTGGAGATCCTGGCGCGGTTGAACCAGGCGAGCTTCGAGATCGCGCACAGCGTCATGCATACCACCGGGCAGGCGTTCATGATGGCATTCCAGGCCGGCGGCCCGCATGCGCAGGACCGCGCGCTAGAGGCGATCACTTATGCGTGGGATGCCATGCGTGACATTCCGCAGACGGCGTACTGGGAAAAGCCGCAAGGCAAGAATCCGCCGCTCGCCATGGAAAAGCGCTTCACCATCGTCCCGCGCGGAATCGGGCTGGTGATCGGCTGCTGCACGTTTCCCACCTGGAACAGCTATCCCGGGCTGTTCGCGGACCTGGCCACCGGCAATGCCGTCATCGTCAAGCCGCATCCCGCCGCGATCCTGCCGCTGGCCATTACCGTGCGTATCGCGCGGCAGGTGCTGGAGGAGGCCGGCTTCGATCCGAACGTCGTGACCTTGCTGGCCACCGCACCCAATGACGGCGCGCTGGTGCAGTCGCTGGCCACGCGCGATGAAATCCGGCTGATCGACTTCACCGGCAGCACCGCCAACGGCGACTGGCTGGAGACACATGCGCTGCAGGCGCAGGTGTACACCGAGAAGGCGGGCGTCAACCAGATCGTGATCGACTCGGCGGACGAACTGAAGGCGGTGTCGCGCAATATCGCGTTTTCGCTCGCGCTGTACTCGGGCCAGATGTGCACCGCGCCGCAGAATATCTACGTGCCGCGTGAAGGCATCAAGACGGCGCAAGGCACGGTCCCGTTCGAGGAGGTGGCCCAGTCCATCGCCGATGCCGTGCAAAAGCTGACCAGCGATCCGGCCAAGGCCGTGGAGCTGATCGGTGCAATCCAGAACAAGGGCGTGCTTGACCGGATCGAGCAGGTGACCAAGCTGGGCGTGCCGCTCCTTGCCAGCCAGCGCCTAGTGCATCCGGCCTACCCGGAAGCCCGCGTCAGCACGCCGGTCCTGCTGAAGCTCGACGCCCGGCGCGACGAGGATACGTTTACGCAGGAATGGTTCGGCCCGATTGCGTTTGTGATTGCCACCGATTCCACCCGGCATTCGCTGGAACTCGCCGCGCGCATCGCTCGCACGCGCGGCGCGCTGACGCTGTCGGTCTACAGCACGGACGAACAGGTGCTCGATGCCGCTGACGAGGCTGCCGTATCCGGCGGCGTTGCGCTGTCGGTCAACCTGACGGGCGGCGTCTTCGTGAACCAGTCGGCGGCGTTCTCGGACTTCCACGCCACCGGCGCGAATCCCGCGGCCAACGCGAGCCTTGCCGACACGGCCTTTGTTGCCAACCGCTTCCGCGTCGTGCAAAGCCGGCGGCATGTGCCGCAGCGCACCTGAGCGACTGCATATCCAGCACTACCAATCAGTAATCAGTAATCAGTAAGCAGGCACGTTGCCAACCTGGGCGGCACGACGGCAAAGACCGTTGACGCGCATGACCGGGTTGGCAGGCTGCCGCGTGGCGCCCCCGTTCCCGCCACCGTTCATTCCTATTTTGCCGCGTCATTCCCAGGAGACAACCGTGGTCCAGCCAATTCCTCAACCGGGTGAGCTCGAAGCCATCGAACTAGCCAGCCGCGACGAACTCCAGGCGCTGCAACTGGCGCGCCTCAAATGGTCGCTGCGCCATGCCTACGACAATGTGGCGCACTACCGCCGGGCTTTCGACGCCGCCGGGGTGCATCCGGACGACCTGCGCCAGCTATCCGACCTGGCGAAATTCCCCACCACGACCAAGAAGGACCTGCGCGACAACTATCCGTTCGGGCTGTTTGCCGTGCCAAGGGACGAGGTGGTGCGCGTGCACGCATCGAGCGGAACCACCGGCAAGCCGACCGTGGTGGGCTATACCGCGAAGGACATCGACACATGGGCCAACGTGACGGCGCGCTCGATCCGTGCGGCGGGCGGCCGGCGTGGCGACACGCTGCACAATGCGTTTGGCTACGGCCTGTTCACCGGCGGCCTCGGCATTCATTACGGCGCCGAGCGGCTCGGCTGCATGGTCGTGCCCATGTCCGGCGGACAGACCGAGAAACAGGCACAGCTCATCCGCGATTTCGAGCCGTCGATCATTCTCGTCACGCCGTCCTACATGCTCAACCTGATCGACGAGATGGCACGCCAAGGCATGAACCCGGCGGAGTCGTCGCTGAAGATCGGTATCTTCGGCGCCGAGCCGTGGACCCAGGGCATGCGCAGCGAAATCGAGACCCGGGCGGGCATCCAGGCCGTCGACATCTACGGCCTCTCGGAGATCATGGGCCCGGGCGTGGCGTCCGAGTGCATTGAAAGCAAGGACGGCCCGGTGGTCTGGGAGGACCACTTTTATCCCGAGATCATCGATCCGGTCACCGGCGAAGTGCTGCCCGACGGCAGCCAGGGCGAGCTGGTATTTACCTCGCTCTCCAAGGAAGCCATGCCGATGATCCGTTACCGCACGCGTGACCTGACCGCGCTGCTGGCGCCGACATCGCGCTCGATGCGCAGGCTGGCGAAGATCACGGGGCGCTCCGACGACATGCTGATCATTCGCGGGGTCAACGTGTTTCCGAGCCAGGTCGAGGAGCTGATTCTCGGCATTGCCCGGCTTAGCGGCAACTACCAGCTGTGCATCACGCGCGACGGGCATATGGATTCGCTGTCCGTGTCGGTGGAGGCGCGCGCGGAGATCTGCGCCTCGCTGGCCGAAAGCGAGCGCGAGCAGCTGGCACGTGAGCTGCAGCACCGGGTGAAGACGATGATCGGCGTTTCCACGGCCGTGCGCGTCCTGAATGCCGGCGAGATCAAGACCACCGCCACGGGCAAGGCGCAGCGCGTGCTCGACCTGCGGCACCTCGGCGCTTGAGGCGGTAACTGCGGGAGGCGTGAGAAGCGAGCGAGAAGCAAGCCGATCGCAGCCGATCCACGCTGAGCGAAAAAAACTATTCAAAAACGCAAAAGGCTGTTGTACAATCCGGCCTCCGTTTCGATTGAGACGGAACTTGTTCCCCGATAGCTCAGTTGGTAGAGCGCCGGACTGTTAATCCGTAGGTCCCTGGTTCGAGCCCAGGTCGGGGAGCCAAAAAGCGGGAGTAGCTCAGTTGGTAGAGCGCAACCTTGCCAAGGTTGAGGTCGCGAGTTCGAGCCTCGTCTCCCGCTCCAAAATGGCAAAATTTACCCGCTAGGGTATCGTGAGAGCGCCCGCACAGGTCGCCTCCCAAACGAGAGGGTGCCCGAACCTCCCGTAGCTGTCAACATTCCATCTGCTACAGATACGAAACCAAATCCCGCATCTCGTCGATATCGGGGTGGACATACTTCATTGTCGTATTGAGACTCGTATGTCCAAGCTGAAGCTGAACAAGCTTCGGGTTCTTCGTCACTCGCATCAATTTCGTTCCGGTCGTATGGCGGAAGCGATGGCAGGATGCAACTATCCCATGTGTATTCCTTAGCTCGGCGAAGACGTCACGCAGATTCCATTCGCCCATGGCTTCTCGAGGATCAGTCCGTTTCGCCCGAGTCCGAAACGGACCGACATTGAAGACCTTCCAGTTTGGGTTCGTTCCGCCGAGGCGCGTGCAGTATATCTTTCGATACGTTCCCAACTCGGAGAGTAAAGATTGGGGCACGGGGATGTCGTAAGATCGCCGGGTCTTGCTGGTTTCGGATCTGAGGTGAATAGTGCGTTGTCCGACGTCTATATCACGCCACTCCAGGTTGAGAATCTGTCTTCTCCGCATGCCCGTGAAATAGAGCGTCTTGATGAACGCTCTCCAGAACCAGATTGGTCGCATGCAAGGCGGCCACGGGTGTTCTGGACTGTCTAGCAGCTGAAATAACAGGCTCAGCTTTTCCCTCTGAATGACCTTCGGCAGTTCGTGATGCACCGGTGCCTTCTTGACGACGCGGAACGGGCTTGAGGCAACGACCCCCGTTTCCACGCCGTATTGGAAGATCGCAGAGAGATGTCGGTGTAGCGTATTGTAAGTCGAAGCCGAAGTGCCCTTGATAACCTTGTTTCTGTAGTCAATAAGGTTATCGACACTTAATTCCTTCGCGTCAATATCGCCCACTTCCCGGATAAGGTGAGTAGTCTTCTCCCTGTAGGACTTTACTGTTTCCGGTGCCAGAATCTTGTTGCGAAGATACTCTTCCAAGAGTTTTGAGATCAACATTCTATTTTCCGATAATTGAAGTATTGATGACTAATCTATCTAATAAATACGAATGTTCAAAATGTTGACAGCGAGTAGGTTCGTCGCGCTGTCAACAGCTCTGCTTGGATAATTTTTTCCCGCTTTATCTTTGATATGCGGACGGATTCGGTAGAGCGACCTAAGTCACGGAAAAGGCATTTTTCGGATTCTGCCAAGTGGATTTCTAGATGTGCAGGGCGAAAATACGGGGTTATGGCGGAGGCGTTGTGTGCCCCGTAAATCTACGGATGACAGCCGGTTGTGAGCTGGGGCATGATTTGCGCACGTGCATTGTGTTCGAGCGAGATGGAAATAATTGGCGTCAGTGAAAAACCCAGTGACTCTGAAGAATATTCCTATTGTCAATCAGACTTGTCCTATCCAATGGTCGAGAAAAATGGAGAGATGAAGCGAGCTCCCAATAGCATCGCCAACGGCAGGGATAGTGACGGTAATCGGCTCTTGCCCGGATTGACCTATGGCCTGCATGCGGAAGGGTGTTCGCCTGCCCTGGGTGGCGTGTTTGCCGTCTGGGATGGCCGGCACTTTCTGAACGATGTGACCGGTGAAGTGGTCTCGCCTGCCGACGGCGGCTATACCCATGCGATGCTCGTCACAATTCGTGATGCATAAAGCACCTTCATGGCCTTCGCGGAAGGCATTCCAGTTCTCGGAAGAGCCACTGCACTGGGCTCCGCGGCTAAGGCTGCTTTGGGTGGGCGGCGCTCTTGGTCACGGCCTCTATTGGATCGTCTGGTCCTTTGTGTTTCCGCAGCCCCACGACAGCCTGGCGCTTCGTGGATGCGTTGCCGGGCTGTGGTTCCTGGTTGGCACAGGACGATATCTCAGAACCTGCAGCGCGAGAGTCTCGTCGTATGTCCACTACGCGATATTTATCCTCAACGTCCCGTTCTTCTTCTCGTACATGTACCTGGCGAATGGCATCGACAATCGCGTATGGGCGATGTCGTTCGTCTGCGCCATCTACCTGACGTTCTTTTCCCTGCGCGTGCTGTCCGGGTTGGTGTGCTTCGCGATTGGGAGCGCGCTGGCGGTGGCCGTCCTTCACCTGTCGCCTGCGGGCAAGTTCGCCGGTGTTCCCTTCCAGGATGGTGCCGTGATCCTGCCAATATTCCTCTTTGCCTTTGCCACAGCGGTGGCCGGGGCTAGTCGACGAGATCAGCGGGTGAGGGACGGACTTGTGGGCGCATGGCGCGCGTTGGCCGTCCTGGCACATGAGGTCAGGAGCCCGATGTTTGCATTGCGCATGCAGATGCTGGCTTTGAAAGAGGAAATGCTGGATAGAGCCGATCGATGCGACCAGGCATGGAGTGAGATTCTGGATCGCCTGGAGAGGCGGATATCGGACGTACATAGCAACCTGAACTTCCATCTCGAGAACGTCCGATGGTCCAGTGGCGAGGCGGCGGAGGATACCAGCGCGACATTTGACCTGGCGGAGGTTGCACGAGATGCGCTCGATACGTTGGCGGGAGGGAGAAATGTGCCCTTGATTGAGCTTCGCGGTGACGCGAGCTGTGTTGTGCGAGGCGATATCGGTGGCGCGCGTCAGATCGTGGTGAACCTCCTTCGCAACGCTATTGCCGCGGTGGCGGCGGCCGGTGGCGGCAAGGTGTCTTTGGAGTTGGCGAGGCGCGATGGTTGGGGCGTAGTGACGGTGGAGGATTCAGCCGGCAGTCTGTCGGCCGTATTAGCGCAAAACCTCTTTGTGCCATTTTTCAGTGCGAAGAAGGAGGGCATCGGGGTGGGCCTTTACGCAAGTCGAATGATCGCGGAGCGAATGGGAGGCGCAATACAAGTCATGTACGAGGATCGCGTGTTCACACGCTTTCAATTGGAGTTGCCCAGCGTATGACGGTGCCGCTTCGAATGCAATGTGGTGTGCTACTGGTGGACGACGACGAAGATGTACTGGCCAGCATGAAGAAGGTCCTACGTCGACGCTTACCTCACAACAAGATCTACACTGCGTCGACGTGCTGGTCGGCGTTGGCCATATTGGGGAAGCACGCCATTGATCCAGACTCGCTTTCGCGACGGTTGGTCAAAGAGGTCGAGTTGGTGCCTGACAAACGATCCCTATGCGTGAATGACAGTCTGTTGAGCGGCTTCGATTTGCATCGCATATGTTCGGAGCAGATCGGTGTCGTCATACTGGACTACGCTATGCCTGAGTTGACTGGCTTCGAGGTGGCGGACTGGCAGATCTGCCGCGGACTTGGGAAGGTCTTGCTGACGGGGCAGGCGTCACCGCGTCACGCGATAGAGGGTTTCAACGCGGGCGTCATCGACCGGTTCATACGGAAAGACGATCGCGAGGCAATTCGGCACGTCGTGGACTATGTTCGCGAGCTTGAGCGCAAGGTGATGGCATCCGTCGGTGATGCGGCGTTGAGCATCTTGCAGCGACAATCGCTTCCTTTCCTCGGGAATCCGGCGTTGCTAGCGCTGCTCGACGATGTGACGCGCGACGCCGAGGCCGTCTGGGTCACCGTCAGTCTGACGCCGCCAGGGATTGCCGCGATCGATAAGGCGGGGCGCACGAAGCGCTGGCTCGTCATGGATGACGAGGCTAGAGTGTCCCAGTTGGAGGTGGCCCGGGAGGCGGGTGTACCCGAGCCTTTCATGAAGGCAATCCAACGCGGAACACATTTGCCATTCTTCCTCGGTGCGCGGAATGCTGGGGGATACTACGAACATGGCCTGGACTGGTCAGAGGGCTTGCACAAAGTCATCGCCGCCGACATCGCAGGGTTCAAGGTCGCGGAACTTCCAAGATGCTTCCCGGTTTGACAGAGGCATTTCCGGAGCTGGAGTCGACGCGCGGACGCCTGAAGGCATCGGGACTTCGCCTTAGTTATGCGTCACCCGTCTGCTCACGCTTCATCAGTCACGAGTGTGGCTCGATGACCCGGAGCGCCAGATTGGCGGGATCGCAGTTTAGCCCTGCATACGCGACGTTGCCCACGGTCGTAAGGCCGGGCGTGGTAGCGAGTGCGTACTTTGGTCCTTTTGGCTCGGCGTCGTGGTTGCTGGTCGAACACGAGGAGCGGGCTGACCTGGAGGCCGTGCTGATCGGGCATGCGAAGTTGCACGTCTTGCTTGATACGCGGTACATGGCAGCGGCGTCCGCCTATTTCGGGAACCAGCGACTGACGGAGCGAGAGGCGCAGGCTTTGTCTTTGAGGGTGGAGACAAAACAAAGAAAGACCTATTCTTCCTAAACTGAACATGGAGATGCAGTCATGGGGAAGAT
>NZ_JBXAOE010000052.1:0-41715 GCF_058802485.1 Cupriavidus sp. GW822-FHT02D05
TCCGCGTGGACTGGCCGAAAAGACGTACTGGTGGACCTCGAAAGCCACGGCCGTGTGGCGGGCGTGGATGATTCGCTCGATCTCAGCCGCACGGTCGGCTGGTTCACGACAATGTTCCCGGTGGCGCTCGACGGCAGCGGCGAGATCGGCACGGCCATCCGCACGGTCAAGGAGCATCTGCGCGCGGTGCCCGGCGAAGGCATCGGCTTCGGCCTGCTGCGACGCTGGGGCACGCCGGCCCAGCAGTCGGCACTGGCAGCGGTGCCCAAGCCCGAGGTGGTGTTCAACTACCTGGGCCAGTTCGATGCAAGCTTTGCCGAAGGTGCCGCGTGGCGGCCCGCGGCCGAAGGCACGGGCGCTAACCAGGACGCCGCGACGCCGCTTTCCCATCCCTTGTCGATCAGCGGGCAGGTTTTCGACGGGCGGCTGAAGCTGTCGTTGGCCTATACCGGCACGCGCTACCGTGCGGCAACGATCGAAGCGCTGGCGGCGGCCTTGCGCGGGGAGCTGGAGGCAGTGGTCGCGCATTGCACGTTGGGCGCCACCGGGCTCACGCCGTCGGATTTCCCGCTGGTGCGGCTGTCGCAGCCCGAACTCGACAGCCTGCTTCTCGATCCTGCCCGTGTGCAAGACCTCTACCCGCTGTCCCCGATGCAGACGGGCATGCTGTTCCACAGCGTCTTTGCCCCGGAAGGTAGCGCGTATACGAACCAGTTGCGCGTCGACGTCGACGGCATCGACCCCAGTCGCTTCGTCGCGGCGTGGCAAGCGGTGCTGGCGCGCCAC
The DNA here is from genome assembly GCF_058802485.1 of Cupriavidus sp. GW822-FHT02D05. NCBI lineage: Bacteria > Pseudomonadati > Pseudomonadota > Betaproteobacteria > Burkholderiales > Burkholderiaceae > Cupriavidus > Cupriavidus sp. GW822-FHT02D05. Next base: position 787 of record NZ_JBXAOE010000052.1, read on the forward strand.
GACAGCCTGCGCTGCGGCTTCCTCCATCGGGAGGCGTCGCCACTCCAGTGGGTGGCCCGGGACGTGGCCCTGCCGATGATCGTGGAAGACTGGGCTGGCCGGGACGCAAGCGATATCGACGCTTTCGCGGCCAGCCAGCGTGCCCAGGGATTCGATCTCAGGCAGCCGCCGCTGATGCGTGTGGCGCTGCTGCGCACGGGACCCGATCGCCATCATCTGGTCTGGACCGTCCACCATCTGCTGCTGGACGGCTGGAGCACCGCGCAGTTGCTGGGCGAGGTGCTGCGCCACTACGCCGGTGAAGGATTGCCCGGCGTGGCGGGCCGTTTTGCCGACTACATCGGCTGGCTGCAATCGCGCGATGCCGACGCCAGCGAATCGTTCTGGCGCGATCAGCTGAAGGCGCTCGACGAGCCGACGCGCCTGCTGGCGGCGCTGCGCGCCCCGGAAGCGGCCGAAGCGGGCCGCCATGGGCAAGGCGAGCAACTCCATGCGCTCGATGCGGGCGAAACGGCGGCGCTGGCCAGCTTTGCCCGCGCGCAGAAGGTCACGCTCAATACGCTGGTGCAGGCCGCGTGGCTGCTGGTGCTGCAACGCTGCACGCGCCAGCCCGCCGTGGCGTTCGGCGCGACGGTGTCCGGCCGCCCCGCCGATCTGCCGGCCGCGCAGCAGATGCTTGGGTTGTTCATCAATACGCTGCCCGTGATTGCCACGCCGCAGCCGGAACAGGCCGTCGGCGACTGGCTGCGCACGGTGCAGACGCTGAACCTGGCGTTGCGCGAACACGAGCACACGCCGCTCTACGACGTGCAGCGCTGGGCGGGCCGTGGTGGGCAGGCCCTGTTCGATTCCCTCGTCGTGTTCGAGAACTACCCGGTCGACGCCGCGCTGCGCCGCACGCCGGGCGGGCTGTCGTTTGCCAACGTCCGCAATCTGGCCGAGACGAACTACCCGCTGACGCTGCTCATTGCCCAGACTGATACGCTGCACCTGACCTGCCGCTTCGACCGCACGCTGCTGGCCGATGCGCAGGCGCGGCAATTGGTGGACACGCTGTTTGCCGTATTGCGGCAGATGGCCGCCGACGGCGCGGCACCGCTGGCAACCATCGGGCTGCTGGCACCCGCAGAGCGCACGGCGGCGCTGGCCGCCGGCACCGCAACCGTGCCATACCCGGCGGCCGAGCCCGTTCACAGGCTGTTCGAGGCCCGGGCGGCCGCGCGGCCCGATGCGGTGGCCCTCGTCTTTGGCGATGCCACGCTGACCTATGCCGAACTGAACCGGCGCGCCAACGCGCTGGCCCATCGCCTGATCGCGCGTGGCGTGGGGCCGGACGTGCCCGTGGGCGTGCTGGCCGAGCGGTCCGTGGAAATGGTCGTCGCGCTGCTGGCGATCCTGAAGGCCGGCGGCGCCTACGTGCCGTTCGATCCGGACTACCCGGCGGACCGGCTGGCCTACATGATCGACGACAGCGCGGTAGCGGTGATCCTGGTGCAACGGCCAGAGGCCATGCCGGCGTCGAGCGGCGTGGTCGCCTCCATCGATCTGACCGATCCGGCGCTGTACGCCGGTGACAATTCGGGCAACCCCGCGCCGTTGCTGTCGGCCGAGCATCTCGCCTACGTGATCTACACGTCCGGCTCGACCGGATGGCCCAAGGGCGCCGGCAACCGGCATGGCGCGCTGCATAACCGGCTGTGGTGGATGCAGGCGCAGTACCGGCTGGACGCCAGCGATACCGTGCTGCAGAAGACGCCGTTCAGCTTCGACGTGTCCGTCTGGGAGTTCTTCTGGCCCCTGATGACGGGCGCGCGGCTGGCGCTGGCCGCGCCGGGCGATCATCGCGATCCGCAGCGCATCGCGGCGTTGATTGCCCGCCACCGCGTCACCACGCTGCACTTCGTGCCCGCGATGCTGCAGGCGTTTGTCGGCGACGGGACCGATGGTGCGCTGGCGGCATCGTGCATGAGCGTGCGTCATGTGGTGTGCAGCGGCGAGGCCCTGCCTGCCGATCTGGCGCGACGCACGATGCACCTGCTGCCGTGGGCGGCCGTGCACAACCTGTACGGGCCGACCGAGGCAGCCATCGATGTCACGCACTGGACCTGCCGCGACGACGGCGGGCATTCGGTGCCGATCGGGCATCCCATCGCCAACGTCAGCGCCCATGTGCTGGACGCCGCGCTGCAGCCGATACCCGCCGGCGTGGCTGGCGAGCTTTATCTCGGCGGTGCCGGCCTGGCGCGCGGCTATCTGGGGCGCGCGGCGCTGACGGCCGAGCGCTTTGTCGCAGACCCGCATGGCACACACGGCGAGCGCCTCTATCGCACCGGCGACCTCGCACGGCGCCATGCCGATGGGCATATCGAATATCTCGGCCGCCTGGACCATCAGGTCAAGATTCGCGGCCTGCGGATCGAACTGGGCGAGATCGAGGCGCGGCTGCTGGCGCACGACGCCGTGCGGGACGCCGTCGTCATCGCGCTGACCCAGGACGGCCCGGCCCGGCTGGTGGCGTACGTGGTGCCGGCCGACGAGGCGGGCTGCGATATCGACGGCCTGCGCCAGTGGCTTGCGAAGGCATTGCCCGACTACATGGTGCCGAGCGCCTTCGTGGTGCTGAAGCGGATGCCGGTCACGCCGAATGGCAAGCTCGATCGCCGCGCACTGCCCTCGCCCGACTTCGCGGGTACCGCCGAATACGAGGCGCCGCAGCCGGGCATCGAAACGACGCTGGCCGAGATCTGGGCCGCCGTGTTGAAGGTGGCACGCGTGGGCCGCGCCGATAACTTCTTCGAACTCGGTGGCGATTCGATCCTGAGCCTGCAGATCGTCGCGCGCCTGCGCACGCAGGGCTGGCAGCTGACGCCCAAGCAGTTGTTCGAGCGGCAGACGCTGGCGGAGGTGGCGGCCGTGGTGACGGCGCTCGATGCCGCGTCCGCACCGTCGGCGCCGGTGCGCGAGCCGTCGCGTTCTGGGGATCTCGCGCCGGCACGGCTGTCGCTGGCGCAATTCGACGCGCTGGGGCTGGACGTCGACGCGGTGCAGGACGTCTATCCGCTGTCGCCGATGCAGGCAGGCATGCTGTATCACAGCGTCGCCCGCTCGGATGCCGGGGGCGGCGCCTATATCAACCAGTTGCGCGTCGACATCGACGGGTTGGACGCCGGGCGCTTTGCAGCGGCCTGGCGGGACGCGCTGCGCAGCCACGACACGCTGCGGACCGGCTTCCTCCAGCGCGGCGAGCAGCCTTTGCAGTGGGTGGCGCGCGACGTGGTGCTGCCGTACGCCGAGGAGGACTGGTCGCTGCGTGCGCCGGCATCGCTGGGCGCCGCGATCGACGAACTGGCGGCCGCCGATCTGGCACGCGGCTTCGATCTGGAACGTCCGCCGCTGATGCGCCTGACGCTGGTACGCACGGCGGCGGCGCGCCATCACCTGGTATGGACCGTCCACCATCTGCTGGTCGACGGCTGGAGCACGTCGCAATTGCTGGGCGAGGTGCTCCAGCGCTATGCCGGCGAAGCGGTAGCGGCACCGGAAGGCCGTTTTGCGGACTACATCGGCTGGCTGCAGGCGCGCGACGCGCAGGAGGCTCAGGCGTTCTGGAGCGGATCGCTGGCGGGATTCGACACGCCAACGCGGCTGGCGGAGACACTGGCCGCACCTGCCTCCGGCAGCGGATATGGCCTGCTGCAGCACGCCTGCAGCGCCGCGCAGACTGAGCGGCTGGCGGCATACGCCCGCGCGCAGAAGGTCACGATGAATACCGTGGTGCAGGCGGCGTGGCTGCTGCTGTTGCAGCGCTACACGGGCCAGCGGCGCGTGGCGTTTGGCGCCACCGTGTCCGGCCGCCCCGCCGAGGTGCCCGGCGCCCAGCAGATGCTGGGACTGTTCATCAACACGCTGCCCGTGCTGGCCGAGCCGCGTGCCGCGCAGGATCTGGGCGACTGGCTGCGGGAATTGCAGGCGTTCAACCTGTCGGCGCGGGAACACGCGCACACGCCGCTGTCGGACATTCAGCGCTGGGGCGGCCAGGCCGGCCAGCGCCTGTTCGACAGCATCCTCGTGTTCGAGAACTTCCCGCTGGAAGACGCGCTGGCGTCGGCCGGGCGCAGCGGCCTGCGCTTCGAGACCCAGGGCAGTACCGGCCTGACCGAGTATGAGATGGACGTCGAAGTCAGCCTGCGCCAGACGCTGCGGCTGAGCTTCACCTATATGCGGCGCGCGTTCGACGCCGAGCAGGTGGCCGCCATCTGCGCGCAGATGATGGCGCTGCTCGGCGCGATGGGGACGTCGCCCGCGCAGACCGTGGGGTCGCTGAGCCTGCTGGGGCCGGATGAACAGGCGGCGCTGCTTGCGCTGGGCCAGGGCGAAGTGCCGGCCGATGCCTGCATGCCGGTCCACGCGCAGATCGCCCGCCACGCGCTGGCGCAGCCGCAGGCCGTTGCCGTGACCTGTGGCGAGCAGACGCTGCGTTATGGCGAACTGCTGGCGCGTGCGGACCGGCTGGCCGCCGTGCTTCATGCACGCGGCATCGGCGCCGAGGATCGTGTGGGCATCGCCCTGTCCCGCTCGCTCGACATCATCGTCACGCTGCTGGCCGTAATGCGGGCTGGCGCGGCCTATGTGCCGTTCGACCCGGCCTATCCCAAGGACAGGCTGGCCTATCTGTTCGAGGACAGCGCGATCCGGCTGCTCGTCACCGAGCCGGCCTTGCTCGATACGTTGCCGGCGCCGGCTTCTCTGCCGGTGCTGACGCTGGATATGGTGGGCAACGGCCCGACGCTGGCCGCCGAGGTGCCGGTCCATCCGTCTCAACTCGCCTACGTGATCTACACCTCCGGTTCGACCGGACGCCCCAAGGGCGTGTGCGTGTCCCACGGCCCGCTGGCCATGCACGTGGCGGCGACCATCGACGCCTACGAGATGGGCGGCCACTCGCGCGAACTTCACTTCCTGTCATTCGCGTTCGACGGCGCCCACGAGCGCTGGCTTTGCGCCTTGGCCTGCGGCGGCTCGCTGGTACTGCGCGACGACGCGCTCTGGACGCCCGAGCAGACCGCGCAGGCGATGATCCGCCATGGCGTGACCAACGCGGGCTTCCCGCCGGCCTACCTGCGGCAACTGGCCGAATACGTCGAACAGAGCGGCGAACGCCCGGACGTCTCGCTCTATTCCTTCGGTGGCGAAGCGATGCCGCGAGGCGCCTTTGCCCAGGCACGGCGCGCGCTGGGCGCGCGGACCTATATCAACGGCTATGGCCCGACGGAGACCGTGGTCACGCCGATGGTGTGGAAGGTGCGCGGCGATGCGCCGGAAGCGGATTTCGCGGGCACCTATGCCCCGATTGGCCGCCCGGTTGGCGACCGACGCTGCTACCTGCTCGACGCGGAGCTGAACCTTGTGCCGCCGGGCGTGGCCGGGGAACTCCATATCGGCGGCGAGGGGGTGGCGCGTGGGTATCTGAACCGTCCCGGCATGTCGGCGGAGCGCTTTATCCCAGACCCATTCGCTGACGATGGCGCACGGCTGTATCGCACAGGCGATCTGGCGCGCTGGTTGCCTGACGGGCAACTGGAGTATCTGGGCCGGATCGACCAGCAACTGAAGATTCGCGGCTTCCGGATCGAACCGGGCGAGATCGAGGCGCGGATTCTGGCGCAGGCGGGTGTGGGCAATGCGGCCGTGCTGGCTATCGAGGGCCCCTCCGGCGCGCGGCTGGTGGCTTATGTCGTGCCGGCTGGTGGCGCGCAGGTGGATATCGCCGCCGTGCGCACCGCATTGGCCGCCGAATTGCCCGACTACATGGTGCCGGCGGCATTCGTCGTGATCAACGCCCTGCCACTGACGCCAAACGGCAAGCTGGACCGTCGCGCGCTGCCGGCACCGGAGGCCGAGGGCGCCGAGCACTTCGTGGCGCCGCGCAACGAAGCCCAGCGCTGGCTGGCGCAGGTCTGGCAGGAGGTGCTGGGCGTGGAGCGCGTCGGCCTTGACGATAACTTCTTCACGCTCGGGGGCGACTCGCTGCTGAGCCTGAAGGTGATTTCGCGCGTGCGCGCCAACAAGGCGCTGGGAATCGACCTGAAGCTGCGCGACCTGATGCGGACGCCGACCATCGGCCAGTTGCTGCCCGATGCGCAAGCCGCGCCCGTGGCGGCCACGGCGCTGCGGGTGCTGGCGCAGGGCCCCGCCGGCGGCGCCCTGCCGCCTTTGGCGTGCGTCCACGCCGCGCTGGGCACGCTGTTCGACTACGACGCCATCGTGGGCCAGCTCGGCAAGGCGCGGACGGTCTATGGCTTCCAGTCGCGGGTGCTGGCCGATCCGGCGTGGCGCGACACGTCGCTGGCGTCGATCGCGGCCGACTACGTTCGCGAATGGCGTGTCGCCCAGCCACAAGGGCCCTATCTGCTGCTGGGCTGGTCGCTGGGCGCGACGCTGGCCACGGAGATGGCGCGCGAGCTTGAGGCCCAGGGGCAGTCGGTGCAATGGCTTGGCCTGATCGACCCATTCGTGCCGGAAGGCCGGGCGCCGGCTGCCAACGCCGCGCCGGGCTGGCCCGTGGCGCTGGCCGATTTCGCGGCGCGGTTGCTGCCGGGTGCCGGCGCCCTGGCGCTGCCCGCGCAGCCGGCCGCTGCGCCGGGGGCCGACCTTGTGGCCAGCCTGCTGGCACCGCTCGTGGCCGCCTCGCCATCGCCGCAGGCCGGGCTTGGGGCTGCAGAACTGGCGCAGATGTTCGTCGCCGCGCACCGATTGGGTGCCATGGCGGCATCGCAGCAGGCGGTGCCTGTCGTAAGCGCGCCGCGCGCCGTCTGGTGGCGTTCCAGCCGCGATATTGCCGCTGCGCGGCTGGCCGCATGGCAGGGAGCGCCATGGCGGGAGGCGGTGCTCGATGGGGTGGATCACCACGGAATCGTCCGCGACGGGCGGCTGCTGGCCGATCTGGCCGCCAGCCTCGACGCCGGGCTTTCGGGCGATGGACGCCCGCATTCCCCTGTGCCGACTGGGGGCATGTCCGCCACAAACCTACCGACGTAGGCCAGGAATCGTGATTTTATAAATGCAAATGCGAATAGTTTGCATTTAGAATAACTACTCCATCAAAAAACTGCAGAATCAGGAGAAATATGAGAACGGGTAAAAGCGCCAGGCCGCGTCAGGCTTGGGCGAATCGGCAACCATTCGCGCTGACCGCGCTGGCCATGGCTGTCACGATCCAGACTGCGTACGCGCAGACGAACGACGCCACGCCTGCCCCCGCCAGCGGCGGCGAAGTCCGGTTGCCGGCCGTCAGCGTGCGCGCCGATACGGTCGCCGAAAACTACGGCCCCGTGGGCAAGAAGTCGGTATCGGCCACCAAGACGGACGTGCCCATCGAGGACACGCCGCAGTCGATCAGTGTGGTCACGTCGGACCAGATCCGTGCCCAGGGCGCCCAGCGCGTGGAAGAAGCCCTGCGCTACAGCGCCGGCGTGCGCACCGAGCCGATCATCGATACGCGGCGCGGCACGTACTACATCCGCGGCTTCAACGCCGCCCAGAACGGCCAGTACTGGGATGGGCTGAAGATGCCCTGGTCCGGCGGCTATGCCTACTGGGACCTGGAGCCGTACAGCCTGGAGCGTGTCGACATCGTGCGCGGGCCCTCGTCGGTGCTCTACGGCCAGACCGCGCCGGGCGGCCTGATCAACCAGGTCAGCAAGCGGCCGCAGGCGGAATCGTCGAACGAGATCAATCTGAGTTTCGGCAACTACGATCGCCGCGAGATCTCGGGCGATTTGACGGGCGCGCTCGACAAGGACGGCAAGGTGCTCTACCGCCTGACCGCGCTGGCGCGCGACAGCGGGACGCAAACGAACCACGCCGGCGACGACCGCCTGTTCATTTCGCCGCAGATCACGTGGCGCCCCACCGACGCCACCAGCTTCACGCTGTACTCGCAGATCTATCACGACAACGCCGGCAACAGCGCCGGCTTCCTGCCGGCCGTGGGTACGATCACGCCGTTGGCGAACGGGTCCAAGATCCCGACCGACTTCTTCCCGGGCGAACCGTCCTTCGAGCGCTTCAAGCGCGAGCAGTACATGGTGGGCTACGAGTTCTCGCATCGCCTGAATGACACGGTGACGCTGCGCCAGAACCTGCGCTACAGCCACATGTACACCAGCTACGAGGACATCAACGGCAATGGCGGTCTCGTATCGAATCCGGCGAATGGCCCGTACCTGCTGCGCCGCATCGGTCTGAGGTCGAACGAGTCGTACAACCTGTTCACTGTCGACAATCAGGCGCAGATCAAGGTCAAGCACGGCATCTTCGAGCACACGATCCTCACCGGGATTGACTACACGCGGTCCACGTTCGGTCGCCTGCTGGGCCAGACCGGCAGCCTGCCGACGCAGCAACCGCCTATCGACATCTTCAACCCGGTGTACGGCAACTTCGTGGCGCCGGCGTACCAGAGCGACACCACCACGGTGCGCAGCCAGGTGGGCTTCTACCTGCAGGACATGCTGCGCGTGGCGGACCGATGGGTGGTGCAACTGGCCGGCCGCTACGACAAGGCAAAGGTCGATGCCGACGCCCGCACGCTGGCCACCAACGTCGTGACGCACTCCGGCACCGACGACGGCAAGTTCACCGGCCGCGCCGGCCTGCTGTGGGAAGGCCCGTATGGCCTGTCGCCGTACTTTGCCTACTCGACCTCGTTCGAGCCGACGGCCACCACCGTGCTGTACGGCGGCGGCGCGCCGAAGCCCACCACCGGCAAGCAGTACGAGGCCGGCCTGAAGTGGCAGCCGAAGGGTACGCGCAGCTTCGCGCAACTGTCGCTGTTCAACCTGACGCAGCAGAATGTGCTGACGACGTCGCCGGTGCCCACCCAGGTCTCGCAGCTCGGCGAAGTGCGCTCGCGCGGTGTGGAACTGGAAGGCACGTGGGCCGTCACGAACAACTTCAACATCCTGGCGTCGTACACGTACACGGATGCCGAAGTCACCCAGGCGGGCCCGAACGCGCCGAACGCAGGCAAGACGCCGCAGTACATCCCGCGGCACATGGTCTCGCTGTGGGCGGATTACCGCCTGTCGAGCGGCTTCCTGCGGGGCGTCTGGCTAGGCGGTGGCGTGCGGTACATGGGCAAGTCGTATGACCAGACGAACGTGACGACCGTGCCGGCGTACACGCTGTTCGATCTTGCCGCGAGCTATTCCTTCGCCAAGCACTACACGCTGCGTCTGAACGTCAACAACCTGTTCGACAAGACGTATGTGGCCGCGTGCGACAGCGCCACGAACTGCTACTACGGTCGCCGCCGCACCATCATCGGTACGGCCACCTACCGCTGGTAAGCAGCAAGACGCCGCCCGTCCGTCCGGGCGGGCGGCATTGCCTTGCAGGAGTCCAAGAACATGAAAGCCCCCACGCTGCGCTTCTGGTACGCGATCCATCGCTGGACCAGCCTACTCTGCACATTGAATCTGCTGGTGCTGTGCGTCACCGGCCTGCTGCTGATCTTCCACGAGGACATCGACGCGCTGCTCGGCCAGGAACATCACGGCGCGGTGGCTGCCGAGCGCACCGTTGCCGTGCCGGCACAGCGGCCCGCAGTGCAGACGCTGGTCGACGCGGCCCAGGCCGCGCATCCGGGCCAGATCACCAAGTCGATTTCGTTTGCGGACGACGATGCCGACGCCGTTGGCGTGCGCGTGGGACCCGTTGGCGAGCCGAAGCTGCGCAATGGCACGACGGTCCAGTTCGACGCTGCCACGGGCGCCACGCGCAAGCCGGGGCCGCCGGGCGAAACCTTCAGCGGCTTCATCCTCAAGCTGCACCTGAATCTGTTCCTCGGCCTGCCGGGGCAGTTCTTCATCGGCTTTATCGGCGTGCTGTTCGCGCTGAGCCTGATGAGCGGGCTCGTCGTCTACGGGCCGTTCATGCGCAAGCTGGCTTTTGGCCTGATCCGCTTCGGCAAGCCGGTGCGCATTGTGCAGGCGGACCTGCACAACCTGTTCGGCGTCGTCGTGATGGTGTGGGCACTCGTGGTCGGGCTGACGGGGACGTTCCTGTCGTTTTCCCCGCTGATCATCGGGGTCTGGCAGAAGACCGAGCTGCAGCACCTGATCGCGACGCTGCCGGGGCCGACGACCGCATCGTTCGTGCCGGTGGATCGCGCGCTGGAGCAGGCGCACAAGGAGGTACCAGGGAAGGACCCGGCCTTCGTCTTCTATCCGAATACCGAGTTTTCCACCGGACGCCACTACGGCGTGGTGCTGCGCGGCCACACGGAGCTGCAGAAGCGCGTCTACGCGATCGTGCTTGTCGATGCGGGCGACGGCAGCGTGGCCGCCGTGCGCGGCATGCCGTGGTATCTGCAGGTACTGCTGCTGTCGGCGCCGTTCCACTTCGGCGACTATGCGGGCCGGCCGCTGCAGATCCTGTGGGCGCTACTGACGGTCATCACGGCGGGCGCCACGGTGACGGGTTTCATTTTCTGGCTCAAGCGACCACGGCGCAGCCGCGAGGACGCCACTGCAACGCTGCCGCCGCAACTGTCGGGAGACCAGGCATGAAGCTGATCGACGATACTTGGCCGATGCCGGTGCTGCTTGGCGTGCTGTCCTTCGCGGGTCTGGCGGCCGGCATTTTCGGCGATGGCGCGTGGGACGTCCTGTGCTGGATCGGCCTGGGGGTGCCCGTTGCCATCACGGCGTACTGGCTATGGCGACATTGGCGCGTGCGGATGGCGTCCGCGAAGGAGTAGGCACCGTGCGCGGGCATGTGCCGCAATGGCCCTCGCCCGGCAGGCGGTAGTTCAGGCAGCAGATGCGTCGCACGGGCGCCACGCACGGCTGGCCTGGTTCCGCGCCAGGTCGGAATGCGCCATGGAACGGGTTGGCGAAGCCGTCGATGGACACGGGTGCGTCGATCCATGCCAGCACTTCCGCGCGCTGCGCGGGCGTCAGCACCGGATGCGCGGCCAGTTGCCGCGCGATGCCCGCGGTGGCCACGCCACCCGTACACCAGAGCAAACGCTGAGATACCCGGGCGGCTACGGAAAACGCCGCCACCACACGCGGCAGATGGGCGTTGACCAGCGGTGACAGCAGCGCGGCAAGCGTGGCGCCGGACGCCTCGCCGCCGTCCGGCAGCACCAGCATCGCCAGCCAGCCATTGGCTGCGCCACACCAGACCACCGCGTCAGCGTCGAACGTCAGGCCGCGCCGATGCAGCGTGGCCGCGACAAGCGCTCCTGGTAGCACCGCCATCGTGTAGTCGCGGAACCACGCTGCGGCGAGCGCCCGCAGGTCCTCGCAATCGCTCGCACGGGACGCACGCGCCAGGCATTCGGCGGCCCAGCCAGCATCCAGACTGGCACCGCGTGCCATCACCCCCAATGGTTCCGACCCCGCCGCACCGGCCAGCGCGAGTCGTTCGGCATAAGGCCGCAAGGGCCCGGCGAAGAATGGGGCGAGAAAGTCGATCATGCGGTACGTGTTGCGTCGGCTATGGCGAGATGCCGGCCTGCCTGACGGATGACGAATGGCCTGCGATGGAAATTAAGGAGGTGGCTCCATGACGATGGGCCTGCACGACGGCCCCTAATTTTCCCCGCGCGCCGCACGTCATCCAGACAATGCCGATCCCGGATCTAGCCAGCATGTCGCTTATTGCCTCCCTGCCGCGCAAGCTGCGGCTCACCATCGTCCTGGCCGCCGCGGCCAGCCTGGCCGCTGGCCTGTGCGCCGTCAGCATGGTGGCGCTCATCAACCGCGTGCTGGCCACGCAAGGCGCGGACGCGCCGCAACTGGCACTGCCGTTCGCGGCGCTGGCGATCGCCGTGCTGGCGTGCCGCACGCTGGCGTCGACGCTGTTCGTGCGCGTCAGCCAGAGCGCGCTGGCGCGTATCCGTGCGCAGATCTGCGAGCGCTTCATTGGCGCGCCCTACCCGCATATCGAGCAGACCGGCAATGCGCGGGTGCAGGCGGCGCTGGCCGATGACAGCACGCACGTGGCCAACGGCCTGTCCGTGATTCCGGTGGTGCTGACCAACTCGATGGTTGTGCTCGGCTGCCTTGGCTATCTGGCGTGGCTGTCGCTGCCGACGTTCGCCATCGCCTGCGCGATTCTCGGTGCCGGCTCGTGGTTCTATCACTGGAACCACCGCCGCGCGCTGGTGCACCTGAAGCAGGCCGGTATCGCACAGGATGCGCTGCACGGCCATTTCAAGTCGCTGGTGTCGGGCGCGCGCGAACTCAAGCTCAATCACGACAAGCAGCGCAGTTTCATTCGCGACAGCCTGGGCGTGACGCTCGATGCCGTGCGCACCGCGCGCACGCGTGGCCTGTCGATCTTCTTTGTGGCGCTGGGCTTCGGCAGCTTCCTGTTCTTCGCGGCGATCGGCGGCGTGCTCTTCGCGCCGCGCGCAACGCCGCTGGACCCGGCCGTGATGACTGGCTTCACGATCATGTTCCTGTACATCATGTCGCCGCTGGAATCGCTGCTCAACGCGCTGCCGGCGCTGAGCATGGGGCGTGTGGCGTACGCGCGCATCGAGGCGCTGGGCGCCGATGCCGCGCCCGAGGCTCCGCCCCGCGACCGAGCGGTCTCCCGCTTTGCCAGCGTGTCGCTGGATACCGCCAGCCATCGCTACTTCCACGAAGGCGAAAACAGCTTCTTTGCGCTGGGGCCGGTCGATCTTGCGCTCCATGCCGGTGAAATCGTGTTCCTGGTGGGCGGCAACGGCAGCGGCAAGACCACGCTGGCCAAGCTGATGGCTGGCTTGTATCCGCCGCTGGCCGGCGAACTTCGCCATAACGGCGAGGCGGCCGACCCCGCGCATCTCGCCGACTATCGAGCGCAGTTCTCCGCCGTGTTCTCTGATTTCCACCTGTTCGACACGCTGCTTGCGCACGATCCGCAGGACGACGCGCTGGCCAATCGCCTGATCCAGCGCTTCCAGTTGGGCCACAAGGTCACCGTGCGCGACGGTCGCTTCACCACGCAGTCGCTGTCGCAAGGCCAGCGCAAACGACTGGCGCTGATCGTCGCGTGCCTGGAGCGTCGCCCGGTGATGATCCTCGACGAATGGGCCGCCGACCAGGACCCGCTCTTCAAGGACGTGTTCTATCGCGAAGTGCTGCCGGAACTGCGCGCGCAGGGCAAGGCGGTGCTCGTGATCTCGCACGATGACCGCTACTTTGACCTGGCCGACCGCGTTGTGAAGATCGAGAACGGCCAGATCGTCAGCGACACCGTGCAGGCGCATCGCGGGGCGCGGAGCGACACGGCCACGCTGGCCACGGCCACCGCTGCCTGACGCGCGGCAACGTTCACGGAGAATTCCATGCCCCTGCATCCCGACCTCGAAGCGCTGCTCGACATGGTGGAAATCGCCACCGCAACCGGAAAACGCCTGGTGATTCATCAACTGACGCTCGCGCAGGCGCGGCGCGAGTTCGATGACGCGTCCACGGCGCTCGACTTGCCGCCCGAACCCGTGGGCCGCGTCGAAGCGCTGCATATTGCCACGCGAGACGGGTCCGACATCGACGCCCGGCTCTACGCGCCCGAGCGACAAGGAGACGGGGATGCGCTGCCGGTCCTGCTGCATTTCCATAGCGGCGGTTTCACGGTCGGCAGTCTCGATTCCCATGCGTCCCTATGCACGGCGATCGCCGCAGCCACGCCTTGCGCCGTGGTGTCGGTGGCGTACCGGCTGGCGCCGGAGTTCAAGTTTCCAACTGCGGCATATGACGCCATCGATGCGCTGGCATGGCTGGGCAGGCATGCCGCATCACTGGGTCTGGACGCCTCCCGGATCGCCGTGGGCGGCGACAGCGCGGGCGGAACCCTCAGCGCCATGCTTGCCCTGGCGGCGCGCGACGAACCCGCCCTGCCCCGGCCATGCTTTCAGGTGCTTTGCTATGCGGGCCTTGGCGGCACCACCGACACCGCTTCGCATCGGCAGTACGGCGAAGGGTATCTGCTCGATACGGACACGATCGAGTGGTTCTACAGCCAGTACCTGCGCGACGAGGCGGACCGTCGCGACTGGCGCTTTGCGCCATTGCGCGCCGAGGACCATCGCGGCGTGGCGCCCGCGCTGATCGTGCTGGCCGAATGCGATCCGCTCTGCGACGAAGGCCACGCCTATGCGCGAAAGCTCGCCGATGCCGGCGTGCCGGTCGTCGTGCGTGAATACGCGGGCATGGTTCACGAGTTCCTGCGCATGGGCAATATCGTCGCCGACGCTGGCGAGGCCCGCGCGGAAATTGCCGGCGCACTGGCCCGCGCCTTCCAAACGCGCGATGCAACGGCGGTGCCGTTGGAACGCGGCGCCTGAGCGCTAAATTCTCCACGCCGCGCATCGTCTCGATAGGCATGACGGCAGACGTCATGCACCGTCCAACGAATGCCATGCCAGACACGAAGATCCATATGCCGACAACGCTTGCTCCTTTTTCGCGCCACCTGTCGTTCGCGGCGCAGCCCACGTTGCGCCGCGAGAGCCGCTACGACGGTTCGCGCCTGACGGTTACGAGGGACGGCCAGCCCCTTGCCAGCTTCCAGTTCGCTGGCGACGTGCTGCGCCTGCACGACAGCCACGCCGATGACCACGAACTGGCCCATGCGACGATGGCCGCGCTGGATGCCGCTTTCGCCAACGGCGCGCCGTACGCGCTGCGCGTCGATATCGAATCGCGCGGCGCACAGGATCGTCTTCACCAGATCGGCGCGTTGCTGCGCGAGCCCGGTGGCGCGCGTGGTGGTATCGCGTGTACTGCGCACGCCAGCCTGCTTTGGCAACGCCCCGAGTTGTACATGGCAGCGTCCGAAGGGCCGTTCCCGCTGCGCTATGCGATGACCGATGGCAAGCGCCATCCGCTGCGGCCGGGCAAGCCGGATGGCGTGGTCTATGCGCGCCATATCCCGTGGCTCGACAAGACGCTGATGCTGCGCGCCGCTGAACTGGAGCGGGATCTGCCGCTGCTGCATCGCTGGATGAACGATCCGGATGTCGCCTACTTCTGGAACGAGGAAGGCGACGAGGCCAAGCATCGCGCCTATCTGCAAGGGCTGATCGACGATCCGCATATGTTGCCGCTGATCGCGTCGTTCGACGACACGCCCTTCGGCTATTTCGAGGTGTACTGGGCCAAGGAAAACCGCATCGCGCCGTTCTACGATGCGCTCGATCACGATCGCGGCTGGCACGTGCTGATTGGCGAACCGGCGTTCCGGGGCAAGGCGTTCCTGACGGCGTGGTTCCCGGCCATCCAGCACTACCAGTTCCTGGACGATCCGCGCACGCAGCGCATCGTCGGCGAGCCGCGCGCCGACCACGTGCGCCAGATCGCCAACCTTGACAAGGCGGGCTTTTCGAAGATCAAGGAGTTCGACTTCCCGCACAAGCGCGCGATGCTCGTGATGCTGCTGCGCGAGCGGTTCTTCTGCGAACACCGGCTCTTGCCGGACACCACGGCGCCAGCCATGCCACGCAACTGATTCCTCTGCCACGGGGCGCGCGTGCGCCCTCTTCCCTCTTTCCTGATTGCTCAGCAAGGACCGAAACATGACGCTCCGCGACATCTCTCCCGCCGTCCACGATCTGGTCGGCATCGGCTTCGGGCCATCGAACCTGGCCCTGGCTATCGCGCTTCAGGAGCAGGCGGCTTCCGGCCGGCCGCTCGACGCGCACTTCCTGGAAAAGCAGCAGAACTACCAGTGGCACGGCAACACGCTGGTTTCGCAGAGCGAGATGCAGATCTCGTTCCTGAAAGACCTCGTGTCGATGCGCAACCCGACCAGTCCGTACAGCTTCGTGAACTACCTGCATCGCCACGGGCGACTGGTGGACTTCATCAACCTGCGCACGTTCTATCCGAGCCGCATGGAGTACAACGACTATCTGCGCTGGGCCGCGGGCCACTTCGCGGGGCAATGCAGTCTGGGCGAAGAGGTGCAGACGATCGAGCCCGAGATGGATGGCGGCAGGATCGACCGCGTGCGCGTGATCTCGCGCGATGCGCAGGGGCGCGAACGCACCCGCGTGGCACGTTCCATCGTGCTGTCGACCGGCGGCACGCCGCGCATTCCGGAAGCGTTCCGCGGCATGCGCGATGACAGCCGGGTCACGCACCATAGCGGCTATCTGAACTGGATCCGCAACCAGCCCTGCGTGGGCGGCAAGCCGATGCGGATTGCCGTGATCGGCGCCGGCCAGAGCGCTGCCGAGGCGTTCATCGACCTTCACGACAACTATCCGTCGGTAAAGGTGGACTGGATGGTGCGCGGCGCGGCGCTGAAACCCGCTGACGACAGCCCGTTCGTCAACGAGATCTTCGCGCCGGCCTATACCGACGTGGTGTTCGAGCAGGCCCAGGCTGGCCGTGACCGGCTGATCGAGGCGTACCTGAACACGAACTACTCGGTCATCGACGCCGACCTGATCGAGCAGATCTACGCGATGCTGTATCGCCAGAAGGTCAGCGGCCAGTTCCGCGCGAACCTGCTGACGTGCAAGGCCGTGCGGGCCGCCCATGGCGGTGCGAATGGGATCGAGCTGACGGTCGTCACGACGGCGCCCGGCGCGGGTATCGATGCCGATTCCGAGACGCGCCGCTATGACGCCGTGGTGCTGGCCACCGGCTACGAGCGCGAAAGCCATCGTCGCCTGCTGGAGCCGCTGGCGCGCTATCTCGGAGACTTTTCGGTGGATCGCAACTATCGCGTGCAGGCGGCGCCGGAGCTGGCCGTGCCCGTGTACCTCCAGGGCTTCTGCCAGAGCAGCCATGGTCTGAGCGATACGCTGCTGTCCGTGCTGCCCGTGCGCGCCGAGGAAATCGCCGGGGCGATCCACGATGCATTGAGCGCGAATCACGATCGTTGCTGGGCCCCGTCTACGGTTCAGAAGGGTGGCAACCAGGCCATTGCCGCGGCATAGCCCGGAGGCGCGTCCAGCCGATAGAGCCGGGTCCGCGCCAGCGCTGCCGCATGGGCAGCGAGCTGGCCGGATTCTGGGCGGACGGCGAGCCAGCGCGCGCCGTGCGCGTCGCCCACATCGCCTTGTTTCGTATCGACGGCCACCGAAACGTGCTGCAGGTGGTCGGCAATCCCCAGCCCCAGCGCCTTCAGCAAGGCTTCCTTGGCGGTCCATAGCAGGTGAAACGCCTCGGGCCATGCCGCCGCCGGCATGGTTTCGAGCCATTCGCGCTCCCGCGCGGTCAGGCAGTGCGCCGCCATCTCGCGCAGCGAGTCCTGCCCTAGTCCGGGGTCGATCCGTTCGATATCGACCCCCACCTCCCCGCCGCCCTCCGCCAGGGCGATCCACGCGAAATCTCCCGCATGCGACACGTTGAATCCCGGGGCCGCCGAAATATCTAGCCATGGCTTGCCGTGCGGGCCGGTTTCAAAGCGCAGGGAATCGGCAGGCAGGCCAAGCCTCCGCCCCAACAGCGCGCGCAGTGCGGCGCGGGTGGCGGCGTAGCGCAGTCGGTCGGATTGCAGCCGAAGATTCGCCGCATGGGCTTGCTCTTCGGCGTTCAGGCACTCGATCAATATGCGCCTTGGGGCGCTTTTCCCGTCGAGATGCAACTGCCACAGCGCGACACTCGGCATCGGACTGGGAAGAGATGTGAGGGGCGGCACGCCCGGGGCGAATCGGATCTCCATTAAGGCCATGACGTACGGCGAGCGTATCTATTTAGATGGGCCAGCCGATGCGTCACGTGGTTGCCAAGGCGGATCAACCGCAGCCTAGACGAATGAGCAAAGGCGAAATTTAATGGCTTTCACATCCCGAAATCGTGATCGAAATCTCATCTTTACTAACAACAGTGTTACTTTTTTATTAATTGACTATCATTCTCATTCTTATTAACGTACCTGCTCCGCACTGCACCAATTCAAGGAGCCGCCCCCGTGATTCCCTTAACCGAAATTGGCACCAGTCTGACGCCCGTCCTTGGCGCGGACACGCTGTTGGGGCTTTTCGTGGCAAATCGACGTGCGCTGGTGGGTGCCGCGGCCCGCATCGTGGGTTCTCGCGACGAGGCCGAAGACGTGGTGCAGGACGCCTTCCTGCGCTTGCGCACCATGACGGACGAGCCGTCGATCCGCAGTCGTCTCAGCTACCTGTTCCAGATCGTTCGAAACCTGGCGATCGACACGTACCGACGGCAGTCGCTGGAACAGAAATGGATGGCGCCGGAGGACGAAGGCGTCAACGCGCCCTCCCCGGCCACGCTGCCCGACATCATCGTCCGGGATCGCCAGGCGCTGTGCGCGCTGATGGGCGCGCTGGCCGAACTGCCGGAGCGCACGCAACGCGCGTTCGAGATGTGCCGCGTGCAGGGCATGGCGCAGAAGGATATTGCTTCGGAACTCGGCGTCTCGCCGACGCTCGTGAATTTCATGGTGCGCGATGCCTGCATCCATTGTCGTGCCCGATTGACCCGCCAGCAGGCCATCTGACTGGCGCACCC
The DNA here is from genome assembly GCF_058802485.1 of Cupriavidus sp. GW822-FHT02D05. Classification (NCBI taxonomy): domain Bacteria; kingdom Pseudomonadati; phylum Pseudomonadota; class Betaproteobacteria; order Burkholderiales; family Burkholderiaceae; genus Cupriavidus; species Cupriavidus sp. GW822-FHT02D05. The sequence continues at coordinate 19,272 of NZ_JBXAOE010000052.1, forward strand.
AAGACCGCCTCGAATCGCCGCCACGCCGTTATCATGGCCGGCCCCCCGCTGGCAAGGCTGACCGAAGCCTCCGAGTTGCCAATCCACCGAGCCCCCTTGGACAATCCGGAATCGGCACTGCTATATTGCGTGAACCGATTCCGCCCCCCGATTCCATGGCACGCTCGCTTGCGCTCGTCGCGTTGGCCGCTTCGCTGTCTGGTTGTGCCGGCCCCCCATCCATAGGCTTGTTTAGAGCCTATTTCCCGCTCTGGCTGCTGAGCGCCGTGATTGGCATCGCGGGCGCCATCGTTGCCTGGCGCATCCTCATCGCCACGGGCTGGGCGGATATTCTCGGTTTCCCGCTGCTCGTCAACACGGCAATCGGCCTGATGATGGCTGAGATCGTCTGGCTCCCCGGTACGGGGCACATCCTATGAAAATGGCCGGTGTCCGCCGCGGACCGCTGCGCGGAAAGCTGATCGTCCTGCTCGCCGGCCTCCTGTCGGTCTACGCGTACGAACGCACCGTCCGCTATCCCGCTTCGGACGACGCCTCGCTCGATGCGGACCTCGCCCGCGCGATGCTGGGCACGCGGCGACACACCATCGGCCTGGTGATCGGACTGGCCGATTTCACGCTCGACAGCTCGATCCTGCGCGTTGCGTGCATGGCGGTGCTGTCCGCCGGCCTGCTGTTCCTGAGGTCCGCCAGGAAGCTGCGACCCATTGGCGCCATTCTCGCCATGATCATCGGCATCGGTCTCGACGAACTGGGCGTCGTGCACTCCGGTGAACTGGCCACGCGCGGGCTGCTCTATGCGTGGCTGATGGTCGCGATTCCCATCGGTGCCAACGTCGTGGTCAACCTCGCCATCGATCCGTCGCCACGTCGGCCCGCGGGCGACCGGCCAGGTCCTGCGCGATGGCGTGCAGCCCATGGCCGGCTGGCTGAAGCTCGCCCGCTTCGAGGGCAGTGCGAGCGCCACGGACGCCGCCGCATTCGTGCAGGCTGCGACGTTGACCGTGGCGATCCCGATGGCAGCCGACGTGGCCTGCAGGCAGCAGGGAGCAAGGCCGCCAGCTTCGCAGACCGAACCGATTGCCGATACGCTCGAAGCGATGGCGCGCATGCTCGACGCCGGCGGCTATCCCGTCGACATCACGCTGCCGCTACCCGACGCGGCGTTGACGCCGGTCCAGCAGTCGGTCTGCAGGGAACTCCGCATGGCGATCGAGCGCTACGCGGAACCGGAAGCCTCAGAAGCCGGCGCAGCGCCGCACGCAAAGCCGGCCCCGGCGCCCGCGAAATCGGGCGGTTTCCTCGGCGCCGACGCCTGGACGAACCGCGTCCACATTCACTACGCCCTGAAAACCACGGGCGCGGCGATGTTCTGCTACCTGCTCCACCAGCAACTGAACTGGCCCGGCATTCATACGTGCTTCATTACGTGCTATGTGGTGTCGCTCGGCACCGCCGCCCTGGTCTACGTGGTGCCGGCGCTCTCGTCGGTGGCGGGCCTTGTCGTGCTAGTTTTCGTGGGGACGTGGCTGTCGGCATGGGTGGCGCAAGGTTCGCCGCGAATCGCCCATGCCGGCTTCCAGATCGCCTGTGATCCAGGGCGCGGCGCCCGGTTTCGCCCTGACCATCGCGCGCGACCGGGTCATCGGCATAGTTATCGGCAATCTGGCGGTGTACGTGGTGTTCACGCGGATCTGGTCGGTCAGCGTCGCCGGACGCATCGAGACGGCGCTGGCGTCGCTGGTGGCCCAGTGGCACCAGCTGATCCAGACGCCCGCGACGCGGCTGCGGCGCCAGCACGCGGCCACCGCCTTCGGCCTGCAAGGCGCGATCGCGCAGGACCTTGCGCTGGCGCGCTACGAGCCAGCGTCGGTGGGACCGGCGCCCGCGTGGCTGGACCTGCATCGGCAGCTGCTGGGCGTACTCGACACTATCGCCGGCCCGCTGTTCCTGCTGGCCGAGCGGTTTGCGGGCGATCCCGATGTGGCGGCACGGCTGCACGTGGTGCGCGGCGACGATGCCGCCGCACCGGCGCCCGTACCGGCAGAGGTGCAACCGTCCACCGCACCCACCCACAACGCGCTGCTGGCGCTCGTCGCCCACCATCTGGCGCAGGCGTCGTCCCCAAGGGGGCTTACCGCAGCGGGGCGACAAGGTGAACATCGGAGGCGCGTCATGCCGAGCGGCAAGCGCATGCCGCAACCCTGGCGCGGCTGGAGGCCGGGCGGGCGTCGACTGAGCCTCATTGAGTGCGCCTGGGACGAGCTGGTGCGGATTGCGGCATCCGTGCAAAGCGGGCAATGCACAGCAGTCCAGGCACTTACGCGCTTTGGGGTGGCGGCGCGCGGACAACTCGTCTATGAGGCCGGCATGCATCTCGGACGGTTGTTTCGTACGATCTTCCTGATCGACTATTTCACGAATACCGCATTTCGCCATGAGATGCAGCACGCGCTGAACCGCGGTGAAGCGGTGCACATTCTCCAGCGGGCGATCCATTCCGGCAAGATACCGATCGAGCTGGCCCGCCATGACGCGTCGCTGGCGGCAGTGTCATCGGCCTTGACCTTGCTATCCAATTCGGTGATGGCTTGGAATACGATGCACATGCAACGCAGCTGGAACATCCTCGAGAAGATCGGCGGCGACTCGACTCGACTCGATCTGAGGGCCTTCGGCATATCGGTCCCACCCATATCGAGGGAATCAATCTGCGGGGCACTTTTGAGTTTCCCATCGCGCGCTATGCGCACCGGCTCATGCCCACTTCGGCGTTCCAGCCCGACTCACCTTCGCAGTGGCGTACGGCATGACCATTTTGCTTTGAAAGCGGCTCAGACGACGGTGCCAAAGACCTGCGCATCAGCGGCATATATCCCCTGCCGGCAAAGGCTTGGCGTCGGTCCATCCGTCGGCCGCGATTAAGCCTTTTGGAGGCTTACATCCCTGCCTCCGCGGCCATGCTTGTGTCGCGATCGGTACATCTGCGGATACGGGGAATGGACCAGTCAGCAAGTGTTTGATTTTGCGGGAATTTATTGGGGAACCGACCGGAAACCCGCATGAATACTGGGGGCTGCTGCCCCGGTAAACTGCAGCGAAAACAAAGCGATACCGGCTACGAACTCACCGGCGCTCTAGCGCCTTGACAGCGCAAGACCGCAGCATTTCACTCCCACCAACCTCGTTCAAGCGTGTCAATGGGTCTGTCGCGAACTTGTCCGATGGCATCGGCCAAGGAGGCGACGCTTTGGAGCGCGGGAAGACGATGAAAGCCATGTTGCCTCGAGGAACCCCTGCACCGGTTCGTGGATTCGGATTGTTTCCGCCCAATGCCGAGCCCAGTGCGATCGACATCTCGCCTAATCTCGCCTTGGGAGGGCCGACTTCTGCCACGATAAACGGTGACTGTTTTCCATTGTCGAGATTAATCGCAAATCCCAGGTCTCCGACAGTTCCTGTACCCGCGAGCTTATAGAAATTTCCAGGAAAAACGAGATAAGGGACTGAGGACGCATCCACATACTTCGAGGGATCTATAGCCGGTTTCGACGCGTCCTTCAACGAAGTCTGTGAGACGAAGAAGCCTTTGAACTCTCCGTCTGGCTGGACATATGCCACGTCATTGCGATGCGGATCCGGGACGATTGCAGATCGCCACCAAGATTGAGACGGATACCCGCCATTAGCCGGACAATCGAGCCCTTTGAAGCCCGTCCCTGACACACAATTTAGCCCAACATCGTCCGGATGATAGGCGTTCGGAGCGCCGTCCGCGTCCACCTTCACTTCTTGGACAACGAACATGTAATATCCGGTCCGTTTTTCTTTGAAAAGTGTGACACCACCGTACTTTATCCACTTTTCCATCCGGCAGGAATCTTGCGCGTGCGCCGTTATAGCGGACGAGAGAAGTATTGCAAGAACGTAGAAAATTTTCATCGTTTCCTCCTGTTAAACCGTATTAGTAGTGCAGTCGTTTCTGCGCTGCGCATAATGCATCCTCGATCTACGATGATTTGAGGTATCCGCTAACTTTGCCTTCAAATCCTCCCGCCTGCTGGTTCATGCATTGATCATCCAGCTATGATGGAATCTGCCTCCGCATCTTTACTTCGAAGTCTTTACCTTAATTTCGGTTGTATTTGGCATGAGACTGCTGTCGAATACGCGCAGCGTATATGCGTTGCCCCCAGTCGCGCCGGACGGTTCTTGGAGAAGTATTTCCCGATCGGCTTCGCGCCACGTATAGACCGCCTCTTTTACCGACGGTCTCTCGCCTATCCATGAAGCCCGAATTGGTGCGCGCCCGCCGCTCACAGTGAGAACGAACCCCTCGTCTCCTGGGTGGAGTGTTACGGTATCTTGACTGACCTTTAATGCTGTTACCCCTGACGCGACAGCGGTGGTCGAGCATGCTTTCGACAAATCGCTCAAATTATTGACCGGCGTACTTATCGTTGCAGCGAGCGCCTCGAACGTGACCTTGTATTTGTCGAACGTCGCAAGATCTTCGCCTTTGCATTGAGGCACCACTGGCAGTACCGCCGCAGCCGGCCCTCCCTTCGCGCCGGGTAGTACGGCTGCCGTAGAGTAACTAGAAGTGGTTAGCGTGTTGCCAACGGCAAGTGCACTGTCACCGGCATGCAGGAAAGCTTCTGGACTGGGTCGTAAGGCAGCAGATTGCTTCCTCAATGATTTGAGAGCTTCTGACTTTGCATTGTTTAGCAACTGGGCTAGAAGCTTATCCGACGCCGCGACCGCATTCAGCGATGCATCCGACTTTTCTTTTGCCGCCTTCATATCAAGGTACTGCTTTTCCCGCAAACACGCAGCAGGTGGCGATCCCACCTTCTTCCACTCGAGGTCTGCCTTTCTTCGCACATCACCATAGGTGACCAACAAATTATTACCATGTTGCGCCACACAGTACAGAGCATCACTTGTATCGAGATATGCCTGCTCGGATGCGCGAGGAAAGAACAAAGTGCCTGCGGTGTAGCTGGCGCCCGCAGCCAATGCCAGATTCTTCGCGCTATTAGTTAGTGCACCGCCATGGACTACCTTAACGGCAAATCCCGTCGCAAGACCGAAGGTAGCCACATCCAAGACCTGTGACGCGATGGCCTTGTTATTCACCTCGTCACCTTTGCTCTTTGCAATACCGCCGATACTCCGAACTTCGGTCGCGACCCACGGCAAATCTGTACATTCTGCTCCATTTGTCGCGGCAGGAGCACCCGCAACGGCGACAGAACCACTTGGCGGACAGTAATCCGTAACAGGTGGAAAGCTGTAGGGTGCGCAGCCCTCAAGCACCCCTAGAAAGCTCGCGATAGATAGTAGACGCAGTACAGGCAGAACCCTACCACCATCATAAGTGGCTGTTATATTCATGACTTCTTCCCCTGGAGCCAAAATTTACGGGCGTAGTTTTCTTGTATTTTTACGGCAACTAATAATAGTAACTTCCAAAGGAAGTTTGCACCCCTTCTTAGTAGGGTTGTTTCCTTCCGCGGTTTATTTCATTTCAACCCGGATATCGAATTAGAATTTATTATGCGGAGACTTACGCTGCGCTAGAGCGAGCGCTCGAGCGAGCGCTAGAGCGGCCGACCCGTCGCGCACATAAAAGTCGCGTTCTTTATTACTTCCAGCCTTATGTGTCATTTCCGGCTTTATCCCGGCATGCCCCCTATGCCGCCGGCACTGGCTTCAGCATTCCCGCCTGCTGCATCAGACTCGCCAATCCGGTCTCCTCGAGCGCGTAGACGCCGCGCGCTGCCCGCCATACAAGCGCTTTGTCCTGGAGCGCAGAAAGCGCCTGCTGGGCATTCGAAACATCGACTCTCGCGTCGGCGCCCGGGGCAATCGCCTTCAAGACGGCGTCATACGCCTCCATGGTGGCTGCCTCGAACGGCGCGTAATTGCTCCCCCGAACGGCCATGACTCGAAGAACTGTGGATTGAAGCGGCGTCAGACTGTGAACCACGCGCATCTGTTCGGTGTTGCTGACCGCGATCTGCTCTTCAACGGCGGCCGCAAATCTCGCGGGGATGTCTCCTGCCGGAAGTCCGAATTCAAACCGAAGCGCATCAGCCGCAGCACCCAACAGTTCCGGGCGGAAAGCGGCTCGCTTGAACAGCTCGAACACCTCTGCCGGGTCAAGTTTGGCTCCCAAGTCAAGTCGATCACAGAACCATTGGACATAGGCCATGTCCAGCGCCGGGAAGTTGACGAGGGGAGCTCCGTAGAACGCCTGGTCTCGGCTATTGCGAAGCATGGCCAGCTTGTCACGATTGGAGCCCGTCGCGACGATTCGCAGACCCTTATGTCTGCTGCTATTCAGTTCATCCCGCGCGGCCTTTAACGCGAACAGGGCGTCGTTCCCCTTCTCACTGACAATCGCTTGCTGCGCTTCGTCGATTACCAGCACAATGGGCTTGCCCGCATCATCCGATAGGGCGGCAAGTGCCGCCGACAGGGAAATCCCTTCGCCAAGGCCAACCCGATCAAGGGAGAACGACATCCCGCCAACCGCGATTTTCTCCATTCCGGCAGAGCGAGCGAGTCGCTTAATGACGCCTTCATGGCTCGCGAGCTCGGCCCGCACGGCCCCGACAATGACCTCTCCTGGGTCAGCTCGGCGGTCTTCCCACAGATCGGCATAGACTACAAGGGCACCGAGGTTCTCCAACGCCGGCCGCAGATCCTCCCTTAAGAAGGTCGACTTGCCGGTTCGTCTTGGCGCCGCCAGAAAAAGGCCGGAACTGGACGCGGAAGTCGGTGAGACCGTCAGAATTTTGGTGGCCAACTCTGTTGCTAGTGCCTCTCGTTTGAAAACTTCCATCCGCACGCTCCCTAGAATATGTTCGATTAGACCAAACTATAGTCGATTATAGTCAAGGTCGCTAATTTGTGGATTTTGGGCCATATCTGTACGGTTTCGCCGCTCATTATGTATATCTTGCAGCACATTCTAGAGGGCGAAGCGAGTCTGTCGCGATGGAGCGCTGACGTGGCGGGCACTGGGTACATCCCAGGGCTCCTTGGGGGAGCACGGCGGCAGTCGGGAACGCCACATTTCCTCGTAAGGAAGGCCGCGCCCTATTTGGCCGCCGTCCCCGCGCGGTTTGTCCACAGGCTTATCTCGTGGCGCGGTGGACAAATCCCACCCTCGCACTCGGGCGCTCCCTTAGACCGGCCCGGGCTTGAACTTGGTGCGCGTCACCGGCGCCCGCCGCCTGGGCGATACCAGGCGCGCGTCGCGGCGGCTTGCGCATCGGCCCGCTCGGCGCGCCGCAGTGCCGTTTCCAGTTGTGCCAGCAGCTCATCTTGCGCCGCCTGCCCATCCGCCAGCGCCTGTTGCGCCTGCGCCAGTTGCAGGCGGAGCGTGTCGCGCTCGGCGTGCTGCCTTGCCCGTGCCTCGGCACTGGCCACGGCGGCGTCCTGCGACCGCGCCTGCACCGCCGCCTGCTCGGCCTTCTGGCGCAGCGTGCGCTCCTGGTCGATCTCGCGCAGCGCACGGCGCTCGGTGGCGCTGGCCCGCTCCTGCGCGACGGCGACCTGCTCGCGGGTGCGCTCCAGGTCCGTCGAGAATTGGGTACGCAGCTCCAGCAACTGCCGCTCGAGCGCCTCGACCTGACGCACGCCCTCCTCCTGACGCGCCCGCGCGGCCGCGTGGGCCTGGCGCTCGGCTTCCAATTCGCCTTGCAGCACCGCGCGTGCGCGCTGGACGGCGTCGCGCTCGGCCTGTACAGCGGCTGTCTCCTGCTCGGCCACCGCCACCGCCACCGCCACCGCCACCGCCGCCCGCGCCTGGTCGCGCTGCGCCTCCGCCTCGCTCGCCTGCAGCCGCGCTTCGGCGCGCAAGGCGGCCAGTTCGCCGGCGACCGCCTCGTTGGCGGCCGCCATATCGACTGCACGGCGTCGGCCGCGATCGCCTTGAGCGCATCCGGCAGACCGGGCTGTTCAATGGTCACGCGCATCTTGTCGCGTAGGTCCCCCCAGAACTGCGCCAGCACCTCGGTGGGCGTGCCCATGCTGCCCTTGCGCACCAGGCCGTAGAGCTTGTTGGCGGTGGGCGTGATCCCGTAGCGGAAGAACAGCAAGCCACAGACCTCGCGGTAGAGCGCGCGCGTCTCGGGGAACTGTGCACTCAGGGTTCCCACGTCGGCGGCGAGCGTGGCCTGCAGGGCGGCGCCGGGAGACGTGGATTCAGGGCTGGCAGTCATGCGGAACAAACCGCGCATCGCCCGCCGATAGAAAGCGCCATAGTAGGTTCACCAACCGCGGATGACCGAATTGGATTGCTCCGCAAGCTCAGCCAACGTCGCTGGACTTCGGCGCGACCACTGCCACCCCCGCACTACCGCACGCATCCGCTTGAGCGCCTCGCCGCTTACCGCCGGCAGGAAACTGGTAAAGCGCCGGCCCTGCTGGCTCTGCGCTTCCCTGGGCCGGAACGTAAAGCCCAGAAACGTAAACTGCACGTTCGGATACGCCTTCTACGGTTGCTGTCCTTGCAGTACACGATCTTCGACTTCTCCGGATGCATGGTCAGCCCACATTCGCCCAGTCGTGAAGCAATGGCGGCTTGCATCACGGCCCTCGCCTGTGCCTCCGTGCGGCAGTGAACCACCGCATCATCGGCGTAGCGTGCAAAGGGACATTGCGGATCAGGGCGAGCGTGTTGCGCTCGATCTCAGCCCAGACAGATCGTCCGAGATCCCCCAATGTCCGGTCGGCGGGAATCAGAATCCTTCGTTCATACAGCCAACAGTTCGCGTGCTGGAGCAGTTCGTCGAGCGTGAGCGATTCCGTGGCATCCTGGTGCATCCATGCCATGCTTCGAGGTCTGCCCTCTGGTCCGGGCCGATTGACTTCAAGCCCAAATACCCGCAGGTCCAGATCAGGTGGTCGTAGAGCGTCTTTCCGAAAGCGCTCAATGATCGCCGCGACGTCGCTGTCGGTCAGCGCGAAATACAGTTCCACATCGAATTCCAACAGCCGCATCGGCAACCGGTCACTTCCCACATAGCGAAATCCCAAGCCCGGCATCTCTTGCCCCCATCGAGATGGCGCGATCCGAATCGCGGGCGGCTATGTTGCGCCCTCCTCTCATTCGCAGCGGCCAACAGGTGTGGGCTTGTCGGAAAGTGTTGTCGACAAAGGCTTTCGGGGAAACCGCCAGATTTTGCACGAAAAGTGCGATTACCCCCCTTTAGCGCGTCCGGGAGACCGCGCCAAACCGGGGGTGACTAAGCAGTAAGGCGGTGGTCTTCCTCTCCGGCGATCGAGGGATACCATCGTTCAACATACGACCGTAGCTGGCGCGCATTTGAGGTGGCTCATTGGCCTCTCAGCGCTTGTCCGGTCGTTTGCCCCCGTTTTGGCGCGCTCTCCAACTACGACATGACGGAATGCACTATTATAAGCATCAACCGATGCTATAATTTGTGCCGATACTTACGGAGGCTCCCATGCGTACGACTATTGCGCTTGATGGCGACTTGATCGCCAAGGCTCAAGCCTATACGGGCCTGGAGGAAAAAACGGCACTTGTGCGCGAAGCACTAAAGGCCTTGATCCAGCGTGAAGCCGCGAAACGACTCGCGAATCTTGGCGGTAGCCAACCGGGCATCAAGGGGGCGCCGCGTCGCCGGCAGGTCGTCGAATGATTCTTGTCGACACGTCGGTCTGGATTGACCACATCAACGCTTCTGATCCTATGCTGATTAGCCTGCTTGCCGAGGAGCGTGTGCTGGCTCATCCATATGTGATAGGCGAGATTTCGCTCGGTAGTCTGCGTGACCGTGACGTCGTGCTTGGCGCGTTGCTCGATCTGCCGCGCGCGCTAGTTGCAACGCCGGAGGAGACCTTTTATCTGATCGAGCGCGAAGGTTTGTTCAATCGTGGAATCGGATATGTCGACACGTCACTGTTGGCGTCCGCGCGCCTACAACCAGGCATCACCATCTGGACGCGCGACAAGCGATTGAAGAAAGTTGCCGATGAACTCAATCTTGGCGCGGTGCTCGCGCACTAGATAACGGAAAGGTGATCGCCGTGATGGAGTAGCTGGCGCCCCAGCAGACGGGTGTGCGGCAGTGATCGACTAGAAAGGACGAACGATGAGCCTGCAGATTTCATCTGCGCCGCTTGATGCCGCCTCCAAGGCGATTCTTGCCAAGTTGGTTAGCAACGGCTGGAACAAGGCTGGTGTTCAATATGTTACGGACGAGAACGTCGTTTCGGCGGCCGAGTTTGCATACCTGCTGAAGCACGGCGCGGTAGAGCTGCGTACTGAGAATGGGGTGATGTTCGCTCCCATTCTCAACATGTATGCCAAGCCGGCATTTGGTCCTGAGGTTTGAAAGATTGGATTCCAACTGAACATCGATCTCATGTAGGAAAAGCATGAAAATTCTTGCACATAGCCATACGTCTATTGTGGACCAGGCAGCCGGCGCCGTGGTACGCAGCGCGACCAACCACACGGTCGGCGCTCTGATGCGTGGTCACGGTTTGGTAGGCGTCATTGTCATCGCCATCGTGCTCATTTTGGGCGTTTGGGCCGTCAAGCAGCTGTTTTGAAGCGGAATAACAATGTCAGAGGGATTTCACGTACACGGTGCCCACGACCACGCGATTGAGCACGCGGCGGAAATCGGTCATGCCGACAGTTTTTCGGGACGTATTGCGGTGATGACAGCGATCCTGTCGACGGCTGGCGCGGTTTTCGGCTATCAGGGCGGGGCGACCCAAAACGAAGCGCTGCTTCTGAAGAATGAGGCCGCTATTCACAAGACCGAAGCAGCCAACCAATGGGCCTACTACCAAGCGAAGGGACAGAAGCAAGCGATTGCTGAACTGATGGCACAGCTGCCCGGCGTGGATCAAGCCGCCGCCAATCGGGAGGCGCTGCGCTACGGGGCGGAGAAGGAGCAAATCCGGCAGAAGGCAGAGGCGCAAGAGCGAGCGGCTAGGGACGCTGACGAGGCCAGTGAGAATGCTGTCCACCATCATCACCGCTGGGCACAAGCCGTCGTAGCAGTTCAGGTTTCTATAGCCTTGGCGGCAATCACGCTGCTCACGCGGCGCCGATGGTTGCAGGTGGCATCGTACGGGGTAGGTGCGATTGGCGGTGTGCTGGCTGTCCTTTCAATGCTCCACATCTAGGAAAAAGATGAAAGCGACAAGCAAACAGCGCGGCTGGATTGTCCGCAGCGGAGACGGCTATCTCTGCCCAAAGGATGGCGACGTTGGCTACACGGCTAACTTGGTCGATGCGGGCACGTTCGACACCGAAGAGGAAGCCAAGGACGCCGGCCGCGATCACTGCGATCCCGGATTTGTGGTGATCCGTGACCCGCGCTGACGAAATGGACAGAAAGATGCCCGGCCCGATCATTCTCGTCGACATGGAGAACATCCAGCAGCTCGCACCGGCTGCGGTGTCTGGGGGAGCCCGCCTGATTGTCTTCGCCGGCGCCAGCCAAAAGTCCATTTCTCTGGATCTGGTGATCGCAGGCCAGGCACTTGAGCCGCCGGCACAATGGATCCGAGCCAGCGGCAGCGGTCGCAATGCACTGGATTTCCACATCGCTTTCGAGCTGGGACGACTTGCCGAGCGTGGCGAGCGCGGCCCCGTTTTCGTCCTGTCGAAGGACAAGGGTTACGACCCGCTCATTGTTCATATCGCCAGCGGCGGCATGCCTTGCAAGCGGATTGAATCGCTTTCGGAAGTACCACCGCCTGCGAAGACGAAGAACAGTGTTTCCGTGCAAGCCTCTGATGGCATTGATATTGGCGCGGCCTTCGCCGCGACTATCAAGGTACGCGAGATCTTGGGCCGGTCACCAAAGACAGCACGGCCGGGCAAGCGCGCGACCTTGGTCAAGCATCTCAAGGCGATGGAGCACTTGAAGCTGAAGGACAAGGATATCTCAGGTGTCATTGACGAGATGCTTGCCACGAAGCTGATTGTAGAGGCCAAGGGCAAGCTCTCTTACAATTTCTGATCAAAGAAGGCATCTGCGAAAAATTCGCTGCCCGCTGGCGTAGCGAAGGTGCTCAAGCGCCTGCACTATCCGCTGGACGTAACCGGCCACATACGTGCCGACCGTGATTCCGGAGTTAAATGGAACCAGGGCTGGCGCGCGGGATGGACCGTTAGCGTCGCACACGGAGCGTGAACTGCAGACTGCTTAAGTTTGCTGCGAGCTCAGGACTCCATACACCGCCGGGCGCGCGTCGCCTCGTCAGAATCCGCAGCCTCTTCGGAAATATGCTGATTCTGCAGCCTGCTGTGCATGGCCTCGCATCGGATCAACATCATCGCTGCGGGATCCTCCTCACCGCCGGCAATGCCAGCCTCAGCAGCGACTCGCAGATATACTTGCCGGGAGGCAACGGCGACGATCACAAGGATGGCGCCGACGCCGACGGCTCGGACTGCAATTTGGAGGTCTTGCCCTATGGCTAAATTGGACCGTATAGCAGGAGGTGATTGGCAGCGAGACTACACGAGGATGTCTCAGGACGGTGCCACGCCGTTGCGGGATTGACACAATCCGGTTCGCCGCGGCGGGTCGGATCGCTCGTTGTGTGACACCACATGGCAGTTCTGAAGAAAATGCCCCGAAAATCGATCACGGCCTTACCGAACGGCCGCCACTGGGCCACGCCCCACGCGCCTTTCCCGCTGGACGGTCCAAACGGCCATGAGGAGGTTTTTCCCGGCGCGCAATGCCTCAGCGACGGCAAATGGGTCACGTTCTATAAGGACGGGGAAGAAGTATGGGCGTGCAATGCCGTGTATGCTGCCGCCCATTTCGACTTTGCACCGGTTCCAACCCACCGCTCGCCGACGGGCAACTGACCGCTGGATGGTTCGCCAGGCCGTGGGGTACGTTTCGCACCCTACAAACAGTCGAGTGCATTTTTCGCGGACCGGGCGTTAAATTCGGCCCCAATTCAATTGTCTACTCAACGCGGAGACAATGTCCTCGCCCCCTCTTGGCAAACCGGAGTGAACGCCAGCACCAACGACGTCCTCACAGGGCACAATGACCTGCGGATGTTGCGACGGTACCCCCATCTCGACACCCCTACCCTGTCAGCCCTTGACCGGGCAGTCGGGGTTCAAGCAAGCACTTCCAAACCATGCTTCTGGACGACTTGCAGCAACCTCGCTGCCATCCCGCTAGGCTGCTTCTGCCCGCTCTCCCATTTCTGAATGGTTGACGTACTTGTGTTCAGGTAGCGAGCAAAAATGGGCTGGCTCACTTTGACCGATTTGCGAATCTGAACGATGTCCTTAGCATCGAAGTGTGGCGGTTCTTCCAGGCACAAGTCGTCATACTCGCGCATGGTTTTCTTGTCGATGGATTTCGCCTTCAGAAGGCCAGATGCGGCGCTGTGGATCGCCTCAAAGGCGTCGGTCTTGAATCGTTTAGCAGTCATGGCAAATCTCCAGTAGCTCCCCTTGATCGAGCAGTCCAGCGATCTGCGACGCGGAGGCTGCCGCGTAATCCTTGGAAAGCTTCTTGAACCCTTCCAGTTCCTTATCGCTGATGTTTTCCCGGTCCTTCTTCGCGAACAAGTAGGTGATATCCATCGCTTGCCGACCTTGTTGAGGACAATTGAGCGATGCCTGTTCTTGTTGAGCCGCGTCTTCCAAACGCCGCCGCCTAGATCATCGCCTTGGCTCAGCATCAGTTCCTGTGCAGCCTCACATAATTCAGCATCGTCGATTCCGGCCTTGCTTGCCATCTTGCTGAACCAGTACGTTTTGAAGACACGCTGCGCAGGACTTTTCATGTAGCGGGCAAGAAATCAGAGAAGAAAGTCTAGCACTCGGTGCAACACTTTTCAATAAAGCACATGACAAGTACCGCATACCACACCGCTCCGCGGTCACCTGCTGAGCAAGCGTTACGCAGATCAGGCGCCCATAATGTAATGTATACGCCATATAAATAGTCACTTCGTCCGTCTCGCCTTCTGCTCGGCTTGACGACTACTTGCTGGATTGGCAGCGCTATGCACCGACCACTTGGTCGAGTATGGCAGTGATCGGATCGTGGACGGGCTTGCGGTAGTCATCCGCAAGCACTCGGTCCGACCGACACGGAAATGTTCCACGGTGCCCGGCATTGACCGCGCGCTGCAGCCAGTCGGGCCGCGCGCCCTCCCCGTCCCAGCTCTGGCCATCTGCACTGCGATAGCGTGCGACGGCCGGGGACGCCGACGAAGCGACGTCTGTCGGGAAACACCCTTCGGCGACCAGGCCGTCGAGCGTGAGGGGAAAATTGGCCATGTGGGTTCGGATCCGAATGATGGCCTCAGCCCGCTGGCGCAACTGCTGGGCGGGCCGGCCTGCAGGATTGGAAGCACATCATGCCGCGGTACTACGCGATGGCGGAGCGGATGCTGGGTGTGACCGAAAACCAGCTTCGTGGCGAGGCTGACCTGCGACTCAAGAAGATGGCCGACTTGCAGGGCGTGGGCAACACATTTCACAGCGGCCGCGCACTTCGTGCAGAAACTGGCGCACGAGACCGAGGAAGCCACCAATCTGAGCGTGCTCGACGAGGCCGATGTGGTGTTCGTCTCGCGCATCGTCAGCCGCCATGTTCTGATGCGTAGCTTCCAGGTTGGCTTGCGCATACCGGCATTCTGTACCGCGCCGGGCCTGGCCATGCTGGCCAACATGCCTGACGGCGCGGTGGAAGACGTAATGCGCAAGTCGCGGCTGGTGCAGTACACGCGCTTCACCGTGACCGAGCCGAAGCGCTTCCGGGAGCGGCTCGAGCAGGTGCGGCAGCGCGGCTACGCGCATACCGCTGAGGAGTACTGCCTGGGCGCTTATTCCATCGCCGCGACTGTCGTCGACGATGCCGGGGTGGCCCAGGCGGCATATCGCCGTGGCGGGCCCGCGCTGGCAGGCGGAGACCGACGAGAAGCGCTTTGCGGACCTACTGGTGGCCACGGTGGCGTCGATCGCCGGGCAGCACATGCCTGGCTATTGAGGCGGGGCGCCTTGGCCGATGGCCAAAGACGACGCGCGCGTTTGGGGTGGGAACTGCCGGTTCTTCATCCTGGGCAAGCGGGTGTGCGTTCCTCGTGATGATTCGCTCGCGGGCGCGATTTGATTTTGGTTCCACTGTGGATCCCTTCGTGTCGCCTGACCCGCCTAACACGATGCTGATCGACCAGGCCATCACTGCGTAAATGCCGCAGATCAGCAGCCTCGATGTGCTAACCGAGACGGAGCAATGGCTGAATCTGCATAAGCTGTTCGGCCCACTGTCCGGCTTCGATGCCAAGCACGACGACCCTCGCAAGCGCGTTATCTGCACGCTGTTCTGCTACGGTTGCAACCTGGGGCCGAGCCAGACGGCCCGGTCCGTCAAGGGGCTGAGTCGCAAGCAAATTGCGTGGCTGAACCTGCGTCACGTCACCGAAGAACGGCTCGACAAAGCCATTGTGAAGATCATCAATGCGTACAATCAGTTCGCGCTACCGAAGTCCTGGGGCAGTGGCAAACGCGCGTCCGCGGATGGCACGAAGTGGAATCTGTATGAGCAGAATCTCCTGTCGGAGTATCACATCCGTTATGGCGGGTACGGCGGGATTGGCTACTACCATGTCTCCGACATGTACATCGCGCTCTTCAGCAACTTCATTCCGTGCGGCGTGCATGAGGCGGTGTACATCCTGGACGGGCTCATCAGAAACGACTCTGATATTCAGCCGGATACCATTCACGGTGACACGCAGGCACAGAGGGGGCCGGTGTTTGGTCTGTCCTACCTGGTGGCATCAACCTGATGCCACCACTAGCGTCCCACTCGCTGAGCGCATTCGCTTCACTCCCAAACGTCCGCCCGCTCGATGTGCAGCTTCTCGGCTGCGCGGGCGAAATGGAGTTCTTCGGCCACGGCCAGGAAACAGCGTAGATGTCGAAGCTCCATTAATTAACCTCAAACGCCCGTCATGAATCTGACGGTCTAGCCGCTGGATCAAACGTTCATCGACGCGGGCCAGACGTAAACCCATAGATGTTCGCGCGCCAAGCGGTGAGGAAACCAATCATCAGTATCAACAGCATTACCCAAGGAAAAGATGTAGCTCCTGCGGACTCAAGCAGTACCCCGCCAATAATCCCGCTGCCGGCGAACGAGAGATTGAACACCGTTACCAGCATGGATTGAGCAACGTCAGCACCGTTACCCGCTGCATCGGCCAATGCGGTTTGCAACAACGTCGGCGCACCGCTAAAGGTCAAACCCCAGATCGCCACACCAACGCATATGACTACAAGTGACGTGCTTCCCAAGCCGAATGCCAGTGAAACCAAGGCAAAAGAACCCAGTCCGGTCAGCACCAGAAGACGCAGCCATCGGTCAACGAGAGAACCGACAAGCCATATGCCGAACATGGCAGACACGCCAAAAATAAGCAGTACGGAGTCCACATTGCCGGCTAGCCCAACCGATGCCAGGAAGGGAGCGATATAGGTATAGAGAATGTAATGCGGAAGAATCCAAGCCATCACGACGAACAGCACAGGTCGCACGCCAGGGGTGGCAAGGACTTGCCTCATTGGCAAACGACCGTCGGCCGTCTGGCCGGGGTAGTCGGGAACCGCCCAGAAAACCCAGCCCATTAACACCAGGGTCATTCCCGACATGATGCCAAAAACGCTGCGCCAGCCGATCATGGTTCCGAGCCAGGCGCTCAACGGTACGCCAACCGATAACGCTAAAGGGATGCCAACCATTGCCACCGCAAGCGCGCGGCCCTGCATGGACACTGGAACCATACGGCGTGCATAGGTTGCCAAGAGACTCCAGGCAAGCCCCGTGGCAAGCCCCACTGCGAACCGCGCAACCAGTGTCAGTACATAGTGCGAGGACGCCGCCGTTATCGCATTGCAAACGAGAAATGCAACCAGCACCAGCAACAGGACATGCCGCCGTTGCCATTTGCTCGTAGCTGCCGTCAACGGGATAGCTGCCAAGCCTGATCCGAGTGCGCAACTCGTCACAAGCTGCCCAGCCCAAGCCTCGGTCACATGAAATCCTTGAGCAATCTGCGGAAGCAAGCCAGCCGGCACAGTCTCGTTCGCCGTGGCAATAAAACTAGCCATCGTCAACGCCAGCAACCCTGGCATGGGAAGCCGGCCAGCCGGCGCCACACATTCGATCCTCTCCACTACCATACCGCTACTCTCGTCCATCATGCCGTCCACCTCTCGCTGTCGCCTTTCAGTCAGGGTTGCAAGGACGCAGTTTGGCTGGTACACATAGATTTGATAATTGGGGCATATTTTGAATCAAATTCAAATCTAAATGAAAGATGGCGACCGATCGACTAGGTGATATGCGTTTGTTCGTAGAGGCGGCGGCACTTGGCAGCCTGTCTGCCGCGGGCCGCAAGCTGGGCTTTTCGCCAGCCGCTGCGAGTGCTCGGCTGACCAAACTGGAAACTGCGCTCCGCACGAAGTTGCTCGATCGCAGTACAAGGCAATTGCGTTTGACAGAAGAGGGCCGGCTATATCGTCGACATTGCTGCATCGCCCTGAGAGCCATTGAGGACGCCGAAGACGCGCTCCATGCGAGTCAGAATGTGGTGCGCGGAAAAGTTCGTATTTCGGCATCAGCCGATTTTGGTCGTCATCAGCTTAATCAATGGCTGGACGACTTCATCCGTGCGCAGCCAGAATTGAAAGTCGCCCTGACGTTGACCGACTCGCCCTCGGATCTACTGCACGATGACGTAGACTTCGCGGTTCGTTTTGGAAAGCCGGATAACGATTCGCTCATTGCACGTCGGCTAGCGCCAAACTGGCGGGTGTTATGCGCGTCCCCTGAATACCTGGCTAAACACGGTACGCCACGTACTCCGGCAGACTTGGTTACACATCAGTTCGTCATCCTAGTCACGGCTGCCGGCCCACTGAACGAATTTCATTTTGCGTCAGCAGGAAAGCACTGGACTCACACGGTAGCGATGGAAAATGCGTGGGAAACCAATGACGGTGCGTTGGCCCGTACATGGGCACTGGCAGGATATGGCATTGCCCGCAAGACGATCTGGGATGCGGCTGAGGATATTCGTGCTGGCACACTCAAGGCCCTGTTACCAGATTTGATCGAAAGCGAGCCCGGAATCTATGCTGTATTCCACCAGAATCGGTACATGACTCCCCGCGTGCGGGCGTTATTGGATTTTCTGATAGACCGATTTCAGCACGCATCCGACGATATTCTGGCGGATCTCCCTTCACCATTGACGTCCGCTAAGACAGGTTGATGCAAGCGGGCACGCACTTAAGTTCTCGGACCACGTTGCCGCCGGCATCCCAGTCGAAGCCAGGATGGATATGCATGACCGGTTTAAAGGGTCAGCCACCGACCATGGCGAACCCGGGACGTAGGCAATAGCAAGGAGCCATCGTGGCGAGAAACGGCGCCGATTTGCTCGAGCTTGATAATCGCGTCGGTTGGCTGTAGCGGTTGGCGACTGTTCATGGCGGCTCTCCTCTGACTTTTGTTGAGGGTCCTGCAGCGACCTCGTGCAGCTTGCCAAAATGCATGGCATCGGCACGGCGGCCGGCCCCGGGGAAACCGCCTATGTCCTCTTCAGCAGCTCCGGCTTGCCGCCGCGCGGTCCGGACCGCAACCGCAACCGCAATTGGACGCACGACATCTATGTCGCCGAATCGAACACGGCCCAGCCCAGTCTGGGCAAGCGCCGCTTGCTGGCCGCGGAAAAGGAAGCCCAGGAACCTGTGTCGGTAGCGCAGAATGCCGCGGGCCGCATCATGCTGACTTTCGAGGATGGCTTGAATACCGCCAACGGCATGAGCTAGCGCTATCGCGTGTACAAGACGGCATTGCGGCCGCAGCAGGCAAGCTCGGTCGATGTCTGGTCCAGCGGACACTCCGGCCGCGTCGCGCCTTGCCTGCATGCTGGCAAGCGTACACGAGGACGGTATCACGGTGGCCGGCGAAATGGCGTTCGCGCCCGCGCAGGACGGCCGCCTTCTGCATCTGAAGCTGTCCGCGGATACGATCGAATTGCGCGGCAGCCAGCCATCGCCCATCCGCTGGGCTATCCAGATCAACCTCGGGCTGGTGCGCTCGCCTACGATGTTGCACTGGGTGTCGCTGACGCCGACGGGGCGTGCGGGAGGCGGATTTCGATCTTGGCAAGGCCCGGCCGCCTTCGGCCGCCGATCTGTGCTGGTAGGCGCGCGCGCCGTTGCCGGGCAGTCTCGGCGACGGGCCGCCTTTCGTGCCAGCCAGCCGGCGATGTCCTGCGCAAGGGCACGCTCGTCAGCGCCGCCCGGAACTCTTCGCATTCCCGGCGCGGCTTCCTTGAGCATTGACCTCTCCAGCGGCAGGGGCGCGGCCGGCTAGAGCGAGGTGGCCACGGGGCGGCAGAAGAGCACGGAATGCGATTTCGCCCCCCCCGATATAGGGGATTCGAGAAATAATCGCTCCTGCATGTAATGAAATAACGCCTCAACGCTCAATGGTTATGGCTGATATAAGCATGACGAATTTGCAATGAGGCATGCGCTGGCATACTCTCCACATCGTGGCGGAACAAAACACCGCACCCCGGTGGCCGATATTGACCGCCCGAATCCATAAAATCAGCAAAGACGGTGAATAATACCGCGCGCATCACATTGCGTGCCGCTGAACGGGCGATGGATATTTTAATAGAATCGTCCACCGTGTTATATTTTTTGAATGACGATCGTGCCAAATTTAATTCCGACATGCGGATTTATTTTTCTGAATTTTATGCTAAATGCGATTTATTGATGGGGTCACCCCCATTTATCCTGAATTTCACCGGGATTGCCGAAAACCGGAAAAAGAGTAGGCGCGATGAGAGGAGACCGTCATGGCAGAGGCAAATGCACCCGTCAAAGGCAAGACAGCCGCAGATTCAAGCCAGAGTATCACCATCAATGTGATGACAACGATGAATGTCGAAGCCATCATTGCTGCCAATGGCTCATTGAGTCAGAACCCAACGAGTCCCACACCGATCGGACATGGGAATATCTACATGGTTTCCGACGACCCCCGCGGCTGGAGCGCCGGAGGAGATCCTGGCAACATTTCACTCAACGCCCACGTCAACGACACGCTGTCATTTTACTGCAGCAGCACCTCCGGCAATTCGGACAGCGCGGCTTTTATCTACAGCCTGTCGGGTGGCGGTTCCGTTCTCAATAACCCGGTGGTTAACGTCATCACGCTTCAAGGGGCCGCCCAACCGACGTCGCCTAACGGCTATCCTTTCAAATTTGTTCCGGAGAGCTTCTCCAGGTGCGATACCCTGGTAGCCAGCAAGGGCACGGCACAGAATTTCTGGGCTTGCGCCGCGCTGTTCACCGTGGATGACGATAACGAAAACCAGGTATTGGCTGGATACGTTACCTGGGATCCGACCGTGGTTGTGGCTTGATTCTTTGACGGGTTCTTCGGCAGTTGATGCGGGGGGCTGGCAAACTCATTTACCTGCCAGCCCCGTCAAACCGCTCCAGGCTCGCACTCTTGACCGGTATCGGCGTGAGCGTGGCGATGGCCATGAGGGGAACTTCGCGGCAGCGCAAGAGACACCGGACTGCCGACGCTTCACGGATTGCCGATCCACGGCATCCGGCCAAGGCCGTGGGGGGCATCGGCGACGTTGCCAGACGGCGCGACGCGATGGCTTCGGCTTGTGCGCGCTCGGCCTGCAGTTGCACCCGCGCCTCCGCGGCGGCCACGGCGGCGTCTTGCGCCCTCGCCTGCATGGCCGCCAGCTCGGTGCGCAGCTCCGCGACCGCCTGCTCGGCCTTCTGTCGCAACGTGCGCTCCTGGTCGATTTTGCGCAGCGCGCGGCGCTCGGTGACGCTGGCGCGCTCCAGGTCCGCCGAGAACTGCGTATTCTGGGAGATGTGGCTCAGCATGATTGCATTTGCGTTTGTGGCCAACAGCATCGAAGGCACGGGCTGGGCGCTGGCGGCAGTGGTATTCCTGATTGGCTTTCCCGTGGCTTATTACTTGGTCGGCCACCAGCGGGCGCTCGACCGCGTGCTCGGTGCGCTCGCAAACGCCCATGGCGAGCGCTTCTACGATGCCACGCTAGGCCGTTTCGTCGCGTCGTTGCAAGCGCATCAGCCCGATGCATTGGCCAGCCTGCTTGCCAAGCCGCAAGCATTTACCGCCCGTTTCCGTGGCTTTCTCGAAGACGGCGAGCTCAAGCCGCGGCTGGCACGCCGCATGGCCCTGCATTTTGCGGACAAGGAGATAGCAGCGGTGCCGTTTTCTGGGCTGGCTGCGCAAGACGCACCGGCAGCCATGCGCATGGCTGCCGTCACCGCGCTGCAAGACCAGTTCGACGCGTCCTGGCAGCCTTTCCTGGTCGTGGCCGCGGGCCAGGCCGCCGCAGCCGTCGCAGCCTGGTGGTGGCTGTCCCGGTAAGCGCATTGTCACCCTTCTGCATGGAACAGGGCGGCGTGCGCTGTGCGACATTGATTGGCGCGCGTCCCGCGAGCGCAGGTTCGCCTATGGGGACTCGGTCGGCGCACGCAAAACAATTGCATCGATATTCTTGAGCACTCGCCAGGCATTCCGGAGCGGTCGGCGACCAGATGACAACTGTCGAACACCGGCCACCGGCCGTACGCCATCAAGCGGCGCAATTGGAGCCCCTGCCTCCGTCGATACCGCCTCGTCGTTGGGTGGAGACGTTACCAACGGCCATCGCGCCATACTCGCGCTCCAATTGCTGCGCCCCTCGCGTGAGAACCTGCCTGGGTAGAAAGCGAACCTTATAGCGACGGCGGAGAATTGCTGCCGTCCAGCATTCAACAAGAGTTGGCATGGCGGAGATGATGGGTGGATACCTCCGATATTAGGTCTCCGGCGGAGTGCGCTTTCGCTCGAAAAGAAGCGAGAAATGGTCGCTTCCCTGACGTCACAACTGCGCGCGATGGCCCGCGACACCATTCCGACCGCTTACCGAGCGGTAGCCACCGTGCGTGCTACGTTCTCACGTTTGCTTCGCGACACCGTTGGACAACGAGATTTAACCGGACAATAAGTTGGTAGCGAGGCCTGCATTCGGCGTAGCCCTCGCGCAGCAGCGCTTCAACGCGTTACGGACAACTGCGCGTCGCAGTGCCAACTCCGGCCGATCAATGTGTCCCCGCCTCCCCAATGTCTGCCGCGGAGGTCCAAGAGTCAATCGAAAGTCCAGCATCAGCATTGGCTGAAGCTCATCGGGAGTCGGCGGGCGGCAGGGAGGCATATTCAAGGGGGGCGGGGAGCGGATTCACCGTTGGCGCAGATGGTTGGGACGCCGCTCGCCTCAAGTCACGGCACTCACGAAGGCCTCGAACGCGCTGGCCTCCACCGGCGGACAG
>NZ_JBXAOE010000053.1:0-40261 GCF_058802485.1 Cupriavidus sp. GW822-FHT02D05
GCGGGCGATGTGATGGCGCACGCGGATGCCGCCACCTTTGAATCCAGAACCTACGCAAAAGTGGTACGGCGCCTGATACCGTTCCTGATGCTTTGCTACCTTGGCGCCTACCTGGACCGGGTCAACGTGGGATTCGCCAAGCTGCAGATGCTCAATGACCTGCGCTTTAGCGAAACGATCTATGGCCTCGGCGCCGGCATCTTCTTTCTTGGCTATTTCCTCTTCGAAGTCCCGAGCAACATGATCCTGCACAAGGTGGGTGCGCGCAACTGGCTCGCGCGCATCATGCTGACGTGGGCCGTCATTTCGGCGAGCTTTGCTTTTGTCAGCAGCCCCACTTCCTTCTACGTGTTGCGTTTCCTGCTCGGCGTGGCGGAGGCCGGATTCGCGCCGGGTGTCATCCTTTACATGACCTACTGGTTCCCATCGGAACGACGGGCCAAGGCGCTATCGATGTTCTTCATGGCGATTCCGTTGGCGGGCATCGTTGGCGGGCCGCTTTCCGGTTACATCATGCACGCGTTCCACGGCGCGCTGGACCTGGCCGGGTGGAAGTGGCTGTTCATGCTGGAGGCGCTGCCATCGCTCATTCTCGGCATTGCCATCCTGCTCTACCTGGACAACGGCATCCAGAGTGCGAAGTGGCTCACCGAAGCGGAGAAGGCGCTGCTTGCGCGCAACGTCGCTGGCGACAACGCCCAGAAGGTCTCGCACGTGTCGATTCGCGCGTTCATCGCCGATCGCCGGCTCTGGCTGATGGCGGCCATCTACTTCTGCGTCGTGCTCGGACAGTATGGCCTGACGTTCTGGTTGCCGACCATCATCCGGAAGGCTGGTGTCGCCGATCCTTTGTGGGTGGGCATCCTCACCGCCCTGCCATACCTGTGCGCGATCGTTGCGTTGCCGCTGGTCGGCATGAGCGCGGACCACCATCGCGAGCGGCGCCTGCACTTGGCGATCCCCATGCTGGTGGCGGCGGCGGGCTTTGCGACGCTCCCTTTGCTTGGTGGCGTCGGCGCTTCGATCGTCTGCCTAAGCATCGCGGCGGCGGGCATCCTGACGTCGTCGTCGCAGTTCTGGGCGTTGCCCACCGCTTTACTGGGTGGCATGTCGGCAGCGGCCGGGATTGCCGCCGTCAACTGCGTTGCCAACCTCGCAGGGTTCTTTTCCCCGGCCATCGTCGGCTGGCTCAACGATCTGACCGGGAAATCGACGGCCGGCCTGATCTTCATCTCGGTTGCCATCGTGCTCGGCGCATTACTTGTCTTCCTTGTCCCGGCGAAGGCAGTCAACCGCTGAGATTTCTCATTCCCTTGACCATCAGATACACGCAGGAGACGAACATGCATTCATCCTCATCCGCAGCGTCCGTGCCATTGCCAGAGCGCGCCTATCGCATCCGCAGGAATGCCCTGTTGATGGGCGAAGTGCAGGGCCAGGGCTATATCGGGCAAGCACTCGACATTGCCGACGTCCTGGCCGTCGCGTACTTCGGCGCCATGAAGTACCGTCCGGAAGACCCCGAGTGGGAGGGGCGAGATCGCTTCCTCCTGTCCAACGGGCACTACGCCATCGCCTTGTATGCCGCGTTGTTCGAAGCAGGCATCCTGCCTGCGGACGAGCTGGAGACGTATGGCAGCGACGATAGCCGCCTGCCGATGTCAGGCATGGCAAGTTACACGCCTGGCATGGAAATGTCCGGCGGCTCGCTGGGACAAGGCCTGACGATTGCCGTTGGCCGCTGCCTGGGCCTCAAGCGCAAGGGCTCCGATGCCTTTGTCTATACGCTGTTCTCTGATGGCGAACTGGATGAAGGCGCGATCTGGGAAGGGATCATGTCCGCCAGCCACTGGAAGCTGGACAACCTGATCGCGATTGTCGACGTCAACAACCAGCAGGCCGACGGGCCATCGACGCAGATCATGGCGTTCGAGCCGCTGGTGGAAAAGCTGGAGGCGTTCGGCTGGTTCACGCAGCGCGTGGATGGCAACGATATCGCAGCGGTAGCGGCTGCGTTCGATGCGGCGCGGTCGCATCCGGGCGCGCAGCCCCGCATCATTGTTTGCGATACACGCATGGGTTGCGGCGTTCCCTTCCTGGAGCAACGCGAGAAGAACCACTTTATCCGCGTCGACGCCCACGAGTGGCAGCTCGCGCTGGAAGCACTGGAAGCCGGGAGACAAGCATGAGCAACGCAACCTTGACCAAGCCGAGACTGAAGACGTCGGCGATGATCGCCTCGATTGCCGGAGAAGGCCAGGCGACGCGCCCTGCCCCGTTCGGACATGCGCTGGTGGAACTGGCCCGCAACAAGCCCGACGTGATCGGCATGACGGCCGACCTCGGCAAATACACCGACCTGCATCTCTTTGCCAAGGCGTTCCCGGAACGCTACTACCAGATGGGCATGGCCGAGCAGCTGCTGATGGGCGCAGCCGCCGGCCTGGCGCACGAGGGGGCACAGCCCTTTGTCACCACGTACGCGGTCTTTGCCACGCGCCGCGCCTATGACTTCATGCACCAGGCCATTGCCGAAGACAACCTGGATGTGAAGATCGTGTGTGCGCTGCCCGGCCTGACGACAGGCTACGGCCCAAGCCATCAGGCCGCCGAGGACCTGGCGTTGATGCGCGCGATGCCGAACATGACCGTCATCGATCCGTGCGACGCGCTGGACATCGAGCAGATGGTGCCGGCCATCGCGGCCCATCGCGGCCCAGTCTATGCGCGGCTGCTGCGCGGCAACGTGCCCGTGGTGCTGGACGAATACGACTATCGCTTTGAGCTTGGCAAGGCAAAGCTGCTGCGCGACGGCGCGGAGGTACTCGTGATCTCGTCGGGCATCATGACCATGCGCGCGCTCGAAGTGGCCAAGGCGCTGGAGGCGGATCGCATCGGCGCGGCTGTGCTGCACGTGCCGACGATCAAGCCCCTGGACACCGAGACCATCGTGCGCGAGGCAAGGCGCTCCGGCCGGCTGGTCGTCGTTGCCGAGAACCACACGGTGATCGGTGGTCTTGGCGAAGGCGTGGCGGCGGCGTTGATGCGCGCGGGCGTCAGCGCGCCATTCCGGCAGATTGGCCTTCCGGACGCGTTCCTCGACGCTGGCGCACTGCCCACGTTGCACGATCGCTACGGCATCTCGACCAACGTCATGGCGGCAACCATCAAGGGCTGGCTAGGCTGACAAGCAACGAAGGGCCGCAGGCATGCACGCGCGGCCCGGCGGCGGTGGGGTAACCACTCACCGCCCCTCAATCCACAGCACCCTTGGTGGGGCGGCGGATTTCCGTTCGCCATCGTCGCCGGATCGGCAGCGTCAGTTTCCGCTTTTTGTAAAAGGTGCCGAGAATCTCCATACCCCGGTGTGTTACACCGGCATGGCGTTCGGCCTCAATAGGGGTGCCAGGCGGCCTACCGCGATGATCGGCTGCACTGCGAATCTGGCGGGGTTGTGAAACCAGACGAACAGATCTCAAATTTCAAAGCACTTCTGTAGGTCATGAGCCGCCCATACGTACGACAGGCCTGGTGGCGAGTATCCGCCTTCGTTGCTGAAGAGCCCCAGTCTGGAAACCGAGGCATGCCAGAAGTTGTCCCACATGAAGCGCAGGTCGACCTGCCGGCTTGTCAATGCAACGCTGCGGCATGGCGCAGCCAGTGAAGCCCCACATCCCATGGCAACGGAGATGCGCTCACACCAGTTCCGAGCGTGGCATTCGAAGCAAAGACGTTCGACAGAGTATCAAGCGAGATCCGACCATCCTATCGTGTGTTGCATGCTCGACAAGGAAGCCCCCTCAAAAAGGGGGTTCGTGCGCAGGGAGAGACCATCGATACTCTATCTATGCAGCATGGATGGGTGTATGTATGAAAGTATCCTCTGATGACACAGCGGCCACGGAGACTCAGCCTAACGGGATGGAGCACGCAGAGATCGCATTTTTGCAGGCGACCAGGATCGCTCGACATGAGCTTCTTCGCGCAAATGGCTGTGCGGAATCGAAGTTCTATGGAACGCTCAGATACGCAGCGCCGGGAGATTTTCACGCGATGGTGACTGCCCAAATGGACCTCAATCAATCTATTGCGATTTTTGCTGAAAGGTATCGCGACGCAATTGCAAACGCAGAACGCGTTCGCTTTCTGGCTACTCTCCCCCCAGCGGCGACGACCGATAACGATGTATCACATGCCAAGGTGGGTCTGATGAGCGCGCTGGTAAGGTACCTGGCAAACCAGCGCGCGGCAGCTCTCGCCTCTCGACTCGCGCCCAGCCTTGCCGCTGACGTAAATACTTCTAGCGCGAGATCGACGAAGTGCGCAAAGAAGTGACTATCGAAAACGCCTTGCTCAGCTGAACTAAGGCCTGCGTGCTTGCTGCTGTAAAGGGTTGCTGAGCGAGGTTCCAAAGCACCTAGGTCGACACATCGGGCGTCTTTTCTTACGTTTTGCGCCGCAACGCCACCAGCAACTCCTTAGCTGCTACACGATCGCCGGGGACGACATAGACAGCTTCGATCTCGCAGTCGAACTCCGCGGTCAGGTGAGTTTCCATTTTCATGGCCTCCAGAGATGCCAGGGTGCTGCCAGCCGATACTCGTTGGCCCGCTTTGACTGCAACCGTGACCACGGCACCCGGCATGGGCGCGGCCACGTGCAGCGGGTTCGCGGCATCCGCCAGCGGACGGGCTTGGGCGGTCCGTTGTGCGCCGCGCTTCTCGATGCGCGCCATGCGTGACTGGCCATTGAGCTCGAACTGGACCTTGAAGATGCCTTCCTCCTTGTCCGGCTGCACGCTCTGCAGCGCGATCAGCAGTGTCTTTCCCGGTGCGATGTCGACGCCGATCTCCTGCTGAGGCTGCAAGCCGTAGAAGAATGCCGAGGTCGGCAGGGCGGAAGTGTCGCCGTAGCTGCGCCGGTGTTCGAAGTACTCCTTCGTTACCTTGGGATACATCAGGTAGGAGGCGAGTTGCTGGTCGTCGAACTGGCGCCCGCAGTCCGTCTCGGCTTGCGCCCTGGCTTGCTCCAGGTCGACCGGAGCAATCTGGTCGCCGGGGCGGTAAGGCGCCGGCGGCTCCGATTTCAATACCCGGCGCGACAGCGCGGCAGGGAAGCCGTCCGGCGGGAAGCCCAGCTCTCCCTTGAACAGCGAGACCACGGATTCCGGGAAAGCCACTTCCTTGGCGTTGTTGCAGACATCGGCCGCGCTGAGATCGTTGGTCACCATCACTAGCGCCATGTCACCCACCACCTTCGAGGTTGGCGTGACCTTGACGATGTCGCCGAACATGCGGTTGACGTCCGCATAGGCGCGGGAAATCTCGGTCCAGCGATGCTCGATGCCAAGCGAGCGGGCTTGTTCTCGCAGATTGGTGTATTGGCCGCCCGGCATTTCATGGCGGTAGACGTCCGCCGTGCCGGCGCGGATATCGGACTCGAAGGGTGCGTAGTAGCGCCGCACGCCCTCCCAGTACATTGAGGCCTCGTGCAGCCGGTCGGCGTTGAGGCCGGGATCGCGCTCCGTGCCGGCCAGGGCCGCGGCGATGCTCGACAGGTTGGGCTGTGAGGTGAGGCCACTCATGGCATCGAGCGCGCCGTCCACCGCATCGCAGCCGGCCTCGATGGCCGCCAGTGCGGAGGCTGCCGAGATGCCGCTGGTGTCGTGCGTATGAAAGTGCACGGGCAGACCGGTTTCCTCCTTGATTGCCTTGACCAGTGCGGCAGCGGCGCGTGGCCGGCAGATGCCCGCCATATCCTTGACGCCGAGCACGTGCACGCCGGCCCGTTGCAATTCGCGGGCGATGCCGACATAGTATTTGAGGTCGTACTTCGCGCGGGCGCCATCGAAGAGATCTCCCGTGTAGCAAATCGCGCCTTCGCACAGGGCACCATTCTCCCGCACAGCGTCGATGGCCACGCGCATGTTCTCCACCCAGTTGAGCGAGTCGAACACGCGGAACAGGTCCACGCCGCCACTGGCTGCCTGTTTCACGAAGAAGCGCACCACGTTGTCGGCATAGTTTGTGTAGCCGACCGCATTGGAGCCGCGCAGCAGCATCTGGAGCATGACGTTGGGCACGGCTGCGCGCAGTTGGGCCAGCCGCTGCCACGGATCCTCCTTCAGGAAGCGCAGCGCCACGTCGAATGTCGCGCCACCCCAGCATTCCAGCGAGAACAGTTGCGACAGTTCTCGCGCATAGAAGGGCGCGATCGGCAGCATGTCGGCGGTACGCATGCGGGTGGCGAACAGAGACTGGTGCGCATCGCGCATCGTGGTGTCGGTCAGCAGTACCTGCTTTTGCTCCAGCATCCACTGCGCGAACTTGTCTGCGCCCATTGCAAGCAGGCGGTCGCGAGTGCCCGGCGGCGCAGGCGCGCTCACCTCCATACGGGGTAGCACCGGCCTGGGCAACGGCAGTGGCGGCAACGCCCGGCCTGCGACTTCCGGGTTCCCGTTGACAGCCACATCGCCGAGATAGCGCAGCAGCCGAGTGGCGCGGTCGTGTCGCTTGGCAAACGCGAACAGCTCGGGTGTGTTGTCGATAAAGCGGGTCGTGACTTTGCCACTGGCAAAGTCCTGGTGATTGATCACGTTCTCCAGGAACTGCAGGTTCGATGCCACCCCGCGAATGCGGAATTCGCGCAGGGCGCGGTCCATGCGTCGAATCGACTCGGCGGCGGTGGGGGCCCAGGCGGTGACCTTGACCAGCAAGGAATCGTAGTAGGGCGTGATGATCGCGCCGCCATAGGCGGTGCCGGCATCCAGGCGAACCCCGAATCCGGACGCGCTGCGGTAGGCGCTCAGCTGCCCATAGTCCGGGAGAAACCCATTTTCCGGATCTTCGCTGGTAATGCGGCACTGCACGGCATGACCGTTCAGGGCGATGTGCTCTTGATCTGGCACGCCGGCGGCACGCATGGCCACATTCGCCGCGCTGTCGAACTCGTCTTCGATGCGGCCGATCCGCCCGCCTTCGGTAATACGGATCTGGGCCTTGACGATGTCCACGCCCGTGACCATCTCGGTGACGGTGTGCTCCACCTGGATGCGGGGATTGACCTCGATGAAGTAGAACCGGCCGCTATCGGCATCCATCAGGAACTCGACGGTGCCGGCATGGGTGTAGCCGACCGCCCGCATCAGTTTGAGCGCGGCGTTGCACAGCGCCTGACGCCCGGCCGGGTCAAGGTAGGGTGCAGGTGCACGTTCGACGACTTTCTGGTTGCGTCGCTGTACCGTGCAGTCGCGCTCAAAGAGGTGCACGACCTCGCCGTGGCTGTCGCCGAGGATTTGCACCTCTACATGGCGCGCGTTGCGCACTAGCTTTTCCACATAGACCTCGTCGTTGCCAAAGGCAGCCAGCGCCTCACGGCGTGCCACCGGCAGCGAGGCCTCCAGATCCTGTTCGTTCTCCAGCACGCGCATGCCGCGCCCGCCGCCGCCCCAGCTGGCCTTGAGCATCAGGGGATAGCCGACTTGCGCGGCCATGCGCTTGCAGGCGTCGAGGTCGGCCGGGAGCGGCGCCGTGGCTGGCATCACCGGCACGCCGGCGGCGACGGCAGCGTTGCGCGCGGCGACCTTGTTGCCGAGCGTGCGCATCACCTCAGGCGAAGGCCCGATCCAGCGGATGCCAGCGTCGATCACCGCCTGAGCAAAGTCGGGATTCTCTGAAAGAAAGCCGTACCCGGGATGGATGGCATCCACCCCGGTTTGCCTGGCGATGCGCAGCACGTCCTCGATGTCCAGGTACGCCTCCAGCGGCCTTTTTCCTTCGCCAACCAGATAGCTTTCGTCCGCCTTGAAGCGATGCAGGGCCAGGCGATCCTCCTTGGAATAGATCGCCACCGTGCGGATGTTCATTTCGGCCGCCGCACGCATCACGCGGATAGCGATCTCGGAACGGTTGGCGATCAGGATCGATTTGATGAGGAAGGGCTTCATGTTCTAGTCTTGTCCGTTGACAGTCGCGAGAGAGAGGGGTGGGAGGCCAGAGCAGTCGCCTTCGCGATACTCGTCGAAATTTGATCAGGCTGCCTTGCCCATGTCTTCCACCACCTTCTTGGCGTCGCCGAACACCATCATGGTCTTGTCCATGTAGAACAGCTCGTTGTCCAGGCCCGCGTAGCCAGCGGCCATCGAGCGCTTGTTCACGATGATGGTCTTGGCCTTGTAGGCTTCCAGGATCGGCATGCCGGCAATCGGCGAGGCGGGATCGGTCTTGGCGGCCGGGTTGACCACGTCGTTGGCGCCCAGCACCAGCACCACATCCGCCTGGCCGAACTCGCTGTTGATGTCCTCCATTTCGAAGACCTGGTCGTAGGGCACCTCGGCTTCGGCCAGCAGCACGTTCATGTGGCCCGGCATGCGGCCCGCCACCGGGTGGATGGCGTACTTCACCGTCACGCCTTTCTCGACCAGCTTCTCGGTCAGTTCCTTGAGCGCATGCTGCGCGCGTGCCACCGCCAGGCCGTAGCCCGGGACGATGATCACGGTCTCGGCATTGCCCATCAGGAAGGCCGCGTCGTCGGCCGAGCCGGACTTGACGTTGCGCTGCGCCTGGCCGCCGGCAGCGGCCGCCGCGGGCGCGCCGCCAAAGCCGCCGAGCAGCACGTTGAAGAACGAACGGTTCATCGCGCGGCACATGATGTACGACAGGATGGCGCCGGAGGACCCCACCAGCGAGCCGGCAATGATCAGCATCGGGTTGTTCAGCGAGAAGCCGATGCCCGCTGCGGCCCAGCCGGAGTACGAGTTGAGCATCGACACCACCACCGGCATGTCGGCGCCGCCGATCGGGATGATGATCAGCACGCCCAGCACGAAGGCGATCGCCAGCATCAGCAGGAAGGGTAGCCAGTCCTGCGACAGGCAGAAGATGATGCCGAAGCCGATCATGGCCACCGCCAGCAGTAGGTTCAGCAGATGCTGCCCGGCGAAAGACACCGGCGCGCCCTGGAACAGGCGGAACTTGTACTTGCCCGACAGCTTGCCGAAGGCGATCACCGAACCGGAGAAGGTGATGGCACCGACGAAGCAGCCGATGAACAGCTCGATGCGGTTGCCAAACGGGATATCGTGCGAGCCCGGCGGCGTGATGCTGAATGCCGACGGCTCGGCTACCACGGCCACCGCGATGCAGACCGCGGCCATACCGATCAGCGAGTGCATGGCGGCCACCAGCTCGGGCATCTTGGTCATCTCGACCTTTCTTGCCACGTAGGCACCGATGCCGCCGCCAACCACCAGCGCACCGAAGATCAGCGCCATGCCTTCGGCGACCGACGACTGGCCCGCGCCGACGGCCAGGAACTCGTTCTTGAGCTTGGCGATCAGCACCAGCGTGGTCACCGCGGCGATGGCCATGCCGATCATGCCGAAGGCATTGCCGCGCCGCGCGGAGCCGGGATGGGACAGGCCCTTGAGCGCCTGGATGAAACACACCGAGGCGAGCAGATAGAGCAGGGTGACGAGGTTCATGCTCACTTGGCACCCTCCTCATGACCCTTGCCGGCCTTGGCCTTGGGTTCCTTTTTCTTGAACATCTCCAGCATGCGCTGCGTCACCAGGAAGCCACCGAACACGTTGACCGCGGCGAGCGCGACCGCCAGCGTGCCCATGGTGCGGCCCACGGAGCCCTCGGTCAGGCCGGCAGCCAGCATGGCGCCGACGATGATGATGGCCGAGATCGCATTGGTCACGGCCATCAGCGGGGTGTGCAGGGCGGGCGTCACCGTCCAGACCACGTGGTAGCCCACGTAGATCGCTAGCACGAAGATGATCAGGTTGATCACCGTGTGGTTGATGCCTTCCATAGCTGTTCCTTTGCAGTTTCTTATCGTTCCGGCGCCACTTCGGCACCCTTGCTTATCAGGCAGGCCGCGACGATGTCGTCCTCTTGGTCGACGACCAGCCTGTCGTCCTTGACGATCAGCTTGAGGAAGTCAAGCACATTGCGTGCGTAGAGCGCCGACGCGTCGGCCGCCACCATGCTGGCCAGGTTGGTGTGCCCGATCAGCGTGACACCGTGGCGTTCCACCACTTCGTCAGCCACAGTCAGCGGGCAGTTGCCGCCCTGCGCCGCGGCGAGGTCGACCACCACCGAGCCCGGCTTCATCGCCTGCACGGTTTCTTCCTTGAGCAGCACCGGCGCCTGGCGGCCCGGGATCAGCGCGGTAGTGATGACGATGTCGGCGGCCTTGGCACGCTCGTGCACCAGTTCGGCCTGGCGCCGCATCCAGTCGGGTGGCATGGGGCGGGCATAGCCGCCCACGCCCTGCGCGATCTCGCGCTCTTCGTCGGTGACGAAAGGCACATCGAGGAATTTGGCGCCCAGCGATTCGATCTGTTCCTTGACGGCGGGACGCACGTCGGAGGCTTCGATGACCGCGCCCAGCCGCTTGGCGGTAGCGATGGCCTGCAGGCCCGCCACGCCGGCGCCGAGGATCAGCACGCGGGCCGCCTTGACGGTGCCGGCGGCGGTCATCAGCATGGGCATGAAGCGCTGGTAATGATGCGCGGCGACCAGCACGGCCTTGTAGCCGGCGATATTGGCCTGGGAAGAGAGCACGTCCATGCTCTGCGCGCGCGTGGTGCGCGGCGCGGCTTCTAGCGCAAAAGCAACGATCCCGGCCTCGGCCATCCGCGCCTTGTTCCCCGCATCAAAGGGATTGAGCATGCCGACCAGCGCGGCGCCCGGCTTCATCAGAGCAAGCTCGGCATCCATGGGGGCGCGGACCTTAAGCACCAACTGCGCGCCAAAGACTTGCGTCGCGGTGCCAATGGTGGCACCGACGGCCTCATACGCCGAGTCCGGCACGCTGGCGCGAACGCCGGCGCCCGACTGGACGCTGACCTGATGGCCCAGGGCGACGTACTTTTTGACCGTCTCCGGGGTGGCGGCAACACGGGTTTCACCTGCTCGCGTCTCTTGCGGGATGCCAATGTGCATACTA
Organism: Cupriavidus sp. GW822-FHT02D05; assembly: GCF_058802485.1. NCBI lineage: Bacteria > Pseudomonadati > Pseudomonadota > Betaproteobacteria > Burkholderiales > Burkholderiaceae > Cupriavidus > Cupriavidus sp. GW822-FHT02D05. The sequence continues at coordinate 10,957 of NZ_JBXAOE010000053.1, forward strand.
CGAAGCTCCTTGAAACTAGTCTGCTAGGGGTGTTTCGCGTTCCATGCTAGCGGCCCTGCTTGTGGAAGTAACGCGTTGCAATGCGTGATAGTCCAGTGCAGCAGGGACACCGAACTTTTCGGCGGGCCGCAGATCCGCGCAGCTTTGCGCAGAATTCCCCACCGCAGGGTGCGGATTGTTGTGGGATCCGCAGTTGGTCACCCCCTTCCTCCAAACGCCAATGGACAATCGGATTGGAAATCCCAAGACGGATTGCAATTCGGATTGATCTGACGGAGTTCAATACCACTGCGAACTTTGAGGGGGGAAGGGCTTTTTGAGGTTACTCAAGATATAAGGGGTCCTAGATGCGCATCACCGCCCAAGAGACAAAATGCTCGGATTGCAGCGCCCGTCGCACCCAACGGGTGCGACAAGTGAGGCAAGTGAAACACGAGGTAGCGAGCGTGACCTCATGCTGAGGATGTGCTCCACCCAGTCCGCGCTGCATATACTCATGGGGCAAAAATCGCCTGGCGTCAAGCTCGAGCTCCAGGCAGTCATCGCACAGTCGAGAGTGGTCCGCAGTGGGACTGTTTTGCAAGCCATTCTGATCATTTCTTGGACTAACAGAAGGGCGCGCGCAAGTCCAGCGTCGAACGCTGGCCCAATAGAGAGCACCCAAATCTGGATCTGTCGTTTCCATCAGTGCAAGTCGGCCTAGTTCCAAGTGATGCAGATCCAGCGTCCCTTGTTCCGCAGCACATGCAAGGAGAATTAACTGCTGACGTCCGTTTGCGAGCGTAATCCACTCGTTCAGGAGGCTTGCCAAATTCTGCCGATAGGCTGCACTGCCGGGTAAGGCGCCAACCTGCGCAACTCGTTCGGCCAGGACACGCGTGCGACGCACTTCGGCAATCAGAGCTGATGATGTCGACCGCCTAGTTTTAGCGCCTCGGGCGCTCTCTCGCATCCTCGTTGACATTGCCGAGAAAATACCTTGAGCTTTGGGAATTTACAGGCTCAGACAGCCCACTTTCGAAGTTGCCCGAGATGGCTGTGGCGAACGCAGATCGGCACCACGTGCGCGATTCATCTGCATTCGTTCGCCGTCATTGTCGGTCGAAAACAGGGGAAGGACATCGTCCACGCCGGCATACGGAATTGACTTTCAATGATGTACAGGAGCAAAGGGAGTCCACGCCAGCAGGTCAGTGTTTACTCTCGGATGGGCCCCCAGTTGAGCACGGGAGCACTTGTCGTTATCGCCTCTGGCGAGTTTGCTGGAGCGCAACGGTGCGGGATGCCGAATTAGTTTGGCGCAACCGTGAGAGTGGCCATCTCAGGTCCTTCCACTGGGCTGGTCGGCACATGAAGCTACTTCGCGACTTCGGCACGGTACTCGCCGTGGACCCAGATCGCGCCCGGGTCGGGTGCGGGCTTCATGAGATCTTCATTGATCTGATCGCGCTATAAGAGCTTATGTCAGAGGCAGCCTGTCGCGTGAAAGGCGGAAGGAAATGAGGTGTAAACGTGGGCGGATATTGTGCAACTCGTCGACACGGTCCGGTCGAGAACTATCTGCCGCGGATTCGCCCGCCCGGAGAAAAAGGCGCATTCCGCCCATGACCGTGTGTGTTTCCCAGCACCTTTTAACTAAACCCGCATTGCGGAAAATCTGCGATGGCCGGCGCGCCGGACCAGGCGCAGGTCGACCCGTCGTTAGTGTAGGAGCAATTCTTCATCGTGAGACTGTCGGTATTGGTGGCCGCCTGGTCGCATCGAGTGAAGAGCGCTGCAGTTGCAGATAACTTTCATGGCAACAGGGGACAATCCCGTTCAGGACACTGCAGATACGATAAGTCCACAGATCCGGTGTGGTCGCAAGACCAAATCAGTGCGCCGCTGTCAGGCGCACAACGATCATGACTGCCGTCGTGGAATACTAGTGCAAGATACCCGTGCGTAGTTTGGATAGGTACTCCGGTCACATGCTGCTCGCCATCGTCTACATCCAGCCGGATTGGGCAATGACTAGTGCGAGGCGGAAGGCCGGTTAGGCAGAAGGCCCTGTTCTGGCAAAGAGAAATGCAGCTCGGCTCCCAGAACTCCGGCTATCACGAATATGAAGTCAAGTTCAGCCAGAGCTTTGCCGCCGAGGCTAACCTCGAATTCACTAAGGAGCGACACCTGTCCGCGCGACGGCACCCAGTGACGCGCTATGGCAGTGCTCAAGCATATGGATACAGCGGGTCTCAACGCCGCCGCGATTCCGAACCCACGGAATCGCAATGCCGATAGTCGAACGTTGCATTGGACCTGTCATCAGTCTCCTTCTATTGAGATTACTGACTTCTTCCGTGAGAAGCCAGCCGAAGATTTTGTTAGCGGCGTATGAGGGGATGACATCCACCGTGTCGCGCAGGCTCAGAAGCCGTTGTCATTCTGTATCAAGACGTTGTGCCCAGCCACACATAGTTAGCCAAAACGGCCTGTGAAAACAGAAGAGGCCGTCGCGCTAGCAGGAGACATCATGAAACTTCGTCGAACCCACAGATATGGCCGGGTCATCTCGGCCGTCCTACGCGTTGCTCTGTTGGCCGCCATCGGTCTTGCAATCACCTTTATTTGGAACGAGGACGACCAAACAGCTGACGGACCTCCCGGTACCGCGGACGAACCAATGGCTTCGGCTGCTCCGCCTCCTCCCTCTGTCTCGATAGAGCGGCTGTTTTCTGCTTGGAGTGCTTCTAACTGAATGGGGATTCGCGAAGATGTGGCCGGACCGACCGTCACCGAGGTATCGCGCACCGCCGCCACAAGCAAGATTGAATGCGGACCGGGGAAAGTCCGATGCCTCGGTACAGCATAGAGTCGACAGCATCCATTATCTGCGGGGGATAGCAGTATTCAGGATCGTCGAGACAAGTGTAGTGCATTGATTGTGTACGACCAGCGGGACACCCGTGATCCGGTCACAAAGAAGCCGTAAGCGGCGGTTGCGTCATGGCACGGCGAGGATTGGCAAGAGTGCGTGGGCGTTCCCCCGTCGGCCCCAGCCCTGCCCGTGAACGGCGCATGACGCCTGAAATAGTTGGGGGTCGCGGTTCGGCAATTGCAATCCCGGCGAGCGCGGCACAAGCCTGTCTCGATGCTCGGCTGAATCGTCGCGAACGACATCGTCGAGCAGACCGTGACTGAGCGGTCTGCGGCCCTGGTATCACAGGGGCCTGGTCCCGCCGCAGGAAATCACTGATAACCAGATGCTGACCGACGAGACGATCTGCATTTCACTACGCTAAGGAAGAACGAACCATGTCCGAAGTAATCTTCGAGGTGGCCGACGGCATTGCCACTATCACGATCAACCGTCCGGAAGCCCGCAATGCTGTCAATGCGGCAGTGGCGCTTGCCATCGCCGATGCGACCGACCAGATCGACCGACGCGATGACATCCAGGTTGCGATCCTCACTGGCGCCGGCGGCACCTTCTCGGCGGGAATGGACCTCAAGGCGTTCCTGCGCGGTGAGAACGTCAAGCCGTACGAGCGCGGCTTCGCGGGTCTGACCAACGCAAAGATCTCTAAGCCGCTGATCGCTGCTGTGGAAGGGCCCGCACTTGCTGGCGGCTTTGAGATGGCACTGGCCTGCGACCTGATTGTTGCCTCCGAGATCTCAACATTCGGCCTGCCGGAAGTCAAACGCGGACTAGTCGCCAATGCGGGCGGGCTCGTGCGGCTTCCGCGCCAACTCCCCTACCGCGTGGCGCTGGAACTTGCGCTGACCGGCAATACGATCTCGGCGCAGGAATTGCGCGCTTACGGTCTGATCAACAGGATCGCTCCGGTCGGTCAAGTGCTGGCGGCAGCCTTTGAGCTGGCCACGAGCATCGCCGCGAATGGGCCGATGGCGGTGGCCGTGAGCAAGAGGGTAATGCAGCAATCACAGGACTGGTCCAGCGACGAACTCTTCGACCGACAGAACGAGCACACCATGTCGGTATTCAAGTCGGCCGATGCGAAGGAGGGCGCGACCGCCTTTGCCGAGAAACGCAAGCCGGTCTGGACGGGAGTCTGAGGCTCTTTACCCTGAACGGAGTTCAGCCATGAATGACATCCTGCTGCGCGGTTCGATTGACGGAATCGTGACCCTGACACTGAATCGGCCCGAACAGCGCAACCCGATATCCGACCCTTCGATGATCGACGCGCTGTGCGACGCGATCGAAGCAGCGGACGCGGACCTTGGGGCGCGCGTCGTGATACTGACCGGCGCCGGCTCGGCGTTCTCGACCGGCGGCAACATCCATTCGATGCAGCCGGGCGGCGGTCTGGTCGATGCCCGGCCGATCCAGACCAGGCAGAACTACCGCCGCGGCATCCAGCGGCTGCCACTGCTGTTCGAGCAAATCGAAATCCCAGTGATCGCGGCCGTTAATGGCCCGGCGATTGGTGCCGGCTGTGATCTAGCGTGCATGTGCGACATCCGTATCGCGGGTGAAAGCGCGCGTTTCGCGGAAAGCTTCGTCAAGCTCGGCATCGTGCCTGGTGATGGCGGCGCTTGGCTGCTGCCGCGCGTCATCGGCTTCTCAAAGGCCTGCGAGCTGGCTTTCACCGGTGACGTGATCAACGCGCGCGACGCACTGGCCTGCGGCCTGGTCTCGCAAGTTGTCGAGGACACCGAACTGCTTACCGCGGCCAAGGCCATCGCTGGCCGTATCGCGGGAAACCCATCGCATGCGGTGCGCATGACCAAGCGGCTATTGCGCGAGGCGCGCACCGCCTCCTTGTCCACCATCCTGGAGCTTTCGGCCGCTGCACAAGCACTTTCGCACGCTACTGCCGATCATGCCGAAGCGGTCAGCGCCTTTCACGCCAAGCGCGCGCCGCAGTTCGGACAAGGCTGAAGCCGCTTCTAACGGACGTGCATTCTGAAGGCACGACACCATGACACGTCATAGCCTGTCTGCACCACTTGCGATCCGCTCGTTCACGATTCCGAACCGGATCGTGATGTCACCGATGACCCGCGGCTTCTGTCCGGGCGGAATACCGACCGCTGAGGTTGCGGACTATTACGCGCGCCGCGCGGCCGGCGGCTGCGGCCTCATCCTCACCGAGGCAGTTGGAATCGATCACCCATCGGCGCTCGGCGACGCCGGTCTCGGCGAGGACAATATCCCGTCGCTGCACGGGGACGTGCGGATCGCGGGGTGGCGACGGGTCGTCGAGTCGGTGCATGCTGCGGGCGGTCGCATCGTGCCTCAGCTATGGCACCAGGGCGTGCTGCGTCTTCCTGGTACCGGGCCGAATCCAAATGCGCCGACGCTGGGCCCGTCCGGCATTTGGGGGCCACTCGGCCGCACGTCCTCCGTGGCCGCCGAGAAGATCCCGGCGAGTCCGGGAATTGGGCCTCCGATGAGCGAGTCCGAGATCGAAGAGGTGATCGAGGCCTACGTCCGCTCCGCTCGCAATGCCATGCTCGCGGGCTTCGATGGCATCGCGATTCACGGTGCTCACGGCTATCTGATCGACACCTTTCTGTGGGAGGAAAGCAACCTGCGCAACGACCGGTGGGGTGGCAATCGGGTGCGGCGCACCGCATTCGCGGTGGAAATCGTGAGTCGCATCCGCCAAGCGATCGGGTCCAACTTACCAATCTTTTTCCGCTTCTCTCAATGGAAGCAGCAGGATTTCCGCGCGCGGCTCGCGACGACGCCCCAGGAACTCGAAGAAGTGCTGGGACCGTTGGCCGACGCGGGCGTGGACGTTTTCGACGCCAGCGTGCGCTACTTCGACAAGGCCGCCTATCCGGACTCCGACCTCAGCCTCGCGGGCTGGGCGAAGAAGCTGACCGGCAAGCTGTCGATGGCGGTCGGCGGAGTCGGCATCAATAAGGGCATGTACGACGGCGGAAATGGCGTTGCTGCCGCGGACAACGTGGATCGGGTGGTTAGCCGCTTCCAGCGCGGCGAGTTCGATCTGGTCGCGGTGGGTCGCGCGATACTCGGCGACCCTGAATGGGCGTGCAAAGCAATAGCCGGCAAGGCGGCTTATCCATTCGATCCCACCATGCTGAGCCGGCTCGCCTGAGCCACCCGTCCGAAATCGACGGCTTGAACGCGAAGAACGAAGAACTTGGGATATCGAGATTGCCCAATCCGCGATCGGGATAATTCCGCGAGACCCGCTCGCAGCGAGGTAGTGTCGCCAGGGAGGCTGCTGCGTCGCCCCGTGGCGTCCTCCAGCGGGCTCGCCCTACTCGGCGTGTCATCAAGGATCGAGCGCCATAGGCACCTCGAATCCGGCCTCACCGCCTTTGGCTAGCGGCCATCTGGCATGGCCGTAACTTGGTCCAGCTCAATCTTTTGGCCGCCTCCGGCCCATTGACGCGAGGCCGCTTTCCGACATTTCGTCAGGGAAGAGCTGGCGGCGTAGATGGCTGCCGCCATCGACATGTATGACCTCGCCGGTGATCGACTTTGCGTCGGCCGCCAACCAGACGATCATGCTAGCCAGCTCGCTAGGATCGACAGCTGCGCCCAGCGGCACCTCGCGCAGGAAGCGATCGAACATGCCGGCTCTTCGCCACCGCCGCGCTTGGGGCCCCTCCAGGATGCCCGCCTTCAAGGCGTTAACTCGGATACCACGCGGAGCGTATTCGACGGCGGCATAGCGTACAAACGTATTGAGTGCACCCTTCGCGCATGAATAAGCGACGCTGCCGGGCAGCACGTCGGTAGATGTGATGGTGGAGAATAACGTTGCGACGCCACCGGCGGGCATGTGCCGTGTGGCATACCGGATGAACTGGAATGGCCCGACGAAGTTGACCGCCAGGGCTTCGAGCAGTTTTTCCACGCCGGTCTCGTCGATCGAGGCAAACGAACCCTGTCCGACCGCGGCCACCGCGATGTCGATGTGGCCGCGTTGCTCGACCGCCGCAGTCACGAGTCCCGCGATGTCCGCCTCGCTTGAGGCATCGCATCGAACGGCCGTACCCCCAATTTCCGCGGCGAGCTCTTCGATTGCCTCCTGTCGGCGCGCGGCCACAATTACATGTGCACCCTCCTGGGCTAGCCGATGTGAAACAACCCACCCCGAGCCTCCCCGCTGCGACGCACCCAGCACCACGGCAACCTTTCCTTGAAGTCGGCCCACGATCCGCTACCCCTCTTGTTCGAAGATGTTAGTTCAGTGCCAGTGTAGTGATGATCTCCACCGCGCTGCTCGCGATGTCCATACCGGGCAAAGTGAGTTTCGTCTCAGGACAAGGTTCGGCTTGTGAACCCAAGGCCGCTACGTCGACGCGAAGATGAGTAGGGCCCTGAAATTGCCGCTAGCCGGCGCTTGGTAGCACGCCGGCGCCAACTCCCTCTCGGAAGGCGCAAAGATTGCGATCTGAGGCAAAAGCGTTTGCGTCGACGGAAGTGGCCCTCCTGCCGGCGCAGCTTATGCTTGCTATCAGCCGTGCGAAGGTTGACTCACCCATCGCGGCGACAACTCTTGGGGCGCAATTCGCGCAGCATTCATAAGGATAGGTTTCTATGTCGAATATAACCAGCAGCAAGAACGCATGGCGCTTGCAACCAAGCGAGCCCACGAGCTGGGGCGAACGTCTGCTGACGGGGCACGCCAATAAGTACTTCGTTGTGAGCGCAGATTCGCACGCGAACGAGCCACTGGACTTCCTGTCGTCCCGGGTCGACGCGAAGTACAAGGAACGGTTACCCCACGTGCGCGTCGACGACGATGGCACGCAGTGGCTTATCACGGATGGCTGGCCTCCTCAGTTGGTCAGGATCCCATCGGATAGGAAAGATCTCTTGCCGACGGCGGAGGAATTCGAGAGCTTCGAGGTGTTGGCGCCTTATTCGGATCGGATGGAAGACGAGGACGTACTGCGTACTGCCTCAGGCCGCAGCGTAGAGCAGCGACTGCAGCACGCTGCACAGGATGGTGTGGACGCGGAAATTGTTTTTCCTCAAAAAGGCATTTTGACCTTTGCAACACCGGATGTTGAATTGGCGGGCGCGATGACGCGTGCATGGAATCGCTGGGCCCTCGATACCTTCAAGCCTGAGTTTCATAGGATCATGCCGATGGCCATGATTGCGGCGGGGGACGTCGAGAATGCCATCAAGGAGGTCCAGTGGGCCGCTGCCAACGGGTTCCATGGCGTAATGGTCTCTAACAGGCCGGTGTTCAATCGCATCGACGAGCCGCGAAACCGCCTGGAATACAATGACAAGATGTTTGAACCGCTGTGGGCAGCGATTCAGGAAACCGGTCTCCCGCTGGTATTCCACGTAGGCAACGGCGAAGATCCGCGTGCCGTAGGTGGAAAGGGTGGCGCCATCATCAACTTCCATGCTGCGATGAATTCGGGGATCGACCCGCTGGTTACGCTCATCGCGTCCGGTGTGTTTGAACGCTTCCCGGCGCTGAAGGCTGGCGTCATCGAAAGCAGCATCGGCTGGATTCCCTGGGTTCTCAATATGATGGACCACGCCTATCGGGCCCATCACATGTGGGTTCGGCCGGTGATCCCCGAGCTGCCGAGCACTTACTTCAAGAGTAATTGCTTCGCGTCTTCGTTGGAAGAACCGGATTCGTTGAAGAATCTCATCAGTCTCGGTCTGGAGGACAACATTCTTTGGTCGAGCGACTATCCGCATCATGAGGGCACGTTTCCCCATTCGAAGCTCAGTATCGAGCGGCAGATGGACTTCATGACGGATGTGCAGCGCGCCAAGGTTCTTGGCTTGAACGCCGCGCGCATCTTTAATATCCAGAACCCCTACGCAAAGCAGTAGTACGGCAACGCCCTCCTCGATAGTCCGGCGCGTATGGGATGAGCGAATTCATCCAGGCGCTGCGGGGGAGGGCGAATTGAGCCCAGGAAAATGCTACTACCGGTGCTTAACCTCCAGCCAAATGAGCAAGGAACTTTAAGCGGCTCATCGACGCCGGACGACCTTTGGTCGGGGGGGCGGCCGTGGACGAAGTTCGATTGCCCGATGGTGTTACTGTGCCGAGCGGATCTCGACCAGGTGATGGAACGGGTATCCGAATGATGTGGTTGGCTGGGCCGGTCACCATTCTGGCGCAGCGGCAAGCAGACGAAAAAATCTCAGCGCGTGGAGGCGAGCATTCGCGCCAAGGTCGAACATCCCTTTTTGGATCCTGGAGTTGCAGATTGGCCGCGCTGACGTGTGCTGTTTGGGGTCGGCGAGAAAACACAGCACAGATTACGACACCGTTCGCGTTCTCCAATCTCTGGATAGCCACGCGTGGGAATGGTGATAGACAGCCTTCCTGTTTCGGAAGAACGCCAGAGTATCGTCGCAAGATGATAAGTCGTCCGAGTTAGAAATCGGCTGTTCGCCGTATTGTATTAACTGATCATCTAAATCAAAGCTCGTCATCGAGAATAACGCTCGTCAAAACGTTGATACCACCGTTAAAATCCGACCATCGCCGAGCAAGGGCATTTTTCCCGTCAAGCGCAAGCTTGAGCTCGTGGCCGCGGTCGGTCAGCTCGTAGCTATGGGAAGTTGGTATGCCTTATCCGTTGGCTGAGTGACAATGCGTTCGCGAGGACGATGGGCATGGTAAAGGTGCCATCCAAGAAGCCCATTACGGCCGTCCATTGAGCATCCGCGGTGCCAAACCGGATCGGGTGCTCGCTCTCTCGTGATACCCAGTATCCCGAGATCGCAAGTGCACCAGACGAACGGCATATCCTATACTGGGGCACGGGCAGCGAGGGTCGCGGGCGAATGGTTGCTACCACCATGCCGCATGCGTATTGCAGCCACAGTGGTTATGGCGCAGCCTTTCGGAGTCGAAGTGGGCCTTGGGAGCCTCCACCTGGGAGCGCGACACTCGACGAAATGGCGCGAGTGGTCGTCACGCTCCTGCAGCGATAGCTGCAGGCCGATATTCATCAAGCATTCATCAAGCCTATTTACAGGATGTTGTACCAGTTGAAGGAGGCCGAGCCGAGTTGTGTTCGACCTGCCCGCTGTTAGCGGGCAAAGGCCAGGCGTCAACGGGGAGGCATCCGGATGGCGCCATCAAGGCGGATCGTCTCGCCGTTGAGCATGGGGTTCTCAATGATGTGCGCGGCGAGCATGGCGTACTCAGAGGGGTGCCCCAGGCGCGCCGGATGAGGCACAGCCTTGGCGAGTCCCTCGCGCGCTTCGGGTGACACACGTGCGAGGATCGGTGTATCGAAGGTTCCTGGCGCAATGGTGCACACGCGGATCTTGCGGCTCGCAAGGTCGCGTGCGGCGACGATGGTCATGCCGACGATGCCGGCCTTGGCGGACGCGTAGGGGATCTGGCCGATCTGGCCTTCGAAGGCGGCTACCGACGAGGTGAGGATCACTACTCCACGTTCTCCCTCCAGCTCTTCGACCCTGGCCATTTCAGCCGCCGCGAGGCGCAGCACGTTGAATGTGCCGACCAAGTTGACGCGCACTACCATCTCGTAGTGGTCCAGCGACCCGGGAATGCCTTCCTTGTCGACTACTCGCAGCGGGCCGCCGCGACCGGCGCAGTGCACGGTGGCACGTAGGGGGCCGAATTCGCTTGCCGCGGCGAACACGGTCGTCATCTGCTCCTCGCTCGTGACGTCCGCCGGCACGAACCGGCACGCGGCGCCCAGTTCCTTTGCCACCTCAGCCCCCGAGGAGGTAGGCAGATCGGCAATGACGACGTTAGCTCCCAGCGACAGCAGCTTCTCGACCGTGGCGCGGCCGAGCCCCGAGGCTCCCCCGGTGACGACTGCGGAATTTCCGGTGATGTTCATATTGTTTTGTCCCGCTCAGAGCCGTTCGATGATGGTTGCGTTGGCCAGGCCACCTGCCTCGCACATGGTTTGGAGGCCATAGCGGCCGCCGGTCTGCTCCAATGCGTGGAGCATGGTAGTCATCAGCCTGCCACCTGAGGCCCCCAGTGGATGGCCGAGCGCGATTGCACCACCCCGGGGATTGAGGCGAGCCGGGTCGACGTCGAACTCCTTCCGCCACGCGAGTGGCACGCTGGCGAAAGCCTCATTGACCTCGAAGTGGTCGATGTCCCTGGCCTGCAGCCCGGCCTTTTTAAGCACGCGGCGGGTTGAGGGGATCGGCGCGGTGAGCATCATCAATGGGTCGTCGCCGACTACATCGAACGCGACGAAACGCGCGCGTGGAGTCAGGTTTAGGCGCCGTGCGGTGTCCTCACTCATGATGAGTAGAGCGGACGCGCCGTCGCACAGTTGCGACGAGTTGCCGGCGCTCACGCCCCACTGGATTTCCGGATAGCGCCCAAGCCATTTTTCGTCGAAGAACGACGCCTTGAGCTTGGCAAGCCCGTCCGCGGTGGTCGTGTCGCGGATTGTGTCGTCGTGACGCACCTGGACGCCGTCGGTCAGAGTCACGGGCACAATCTCGGAGGCGAAATTGCCCCCATCGCGAGCGGCTGCCGCGCGCTTATGCGATTCAGCAGCGTAGGCGTCCATCGACTCGCGGGAAATTCCCCAGCGCGCGGCGATGCGCTCGGCGGCGATGCCCTGAGGAATGAGGCCACCTTCGTAACGCTGGTAGATGGTGGCACCGAGCGGGTCCTGACCGATGCGCGCGCTGAACATCGGTACGCGGCTCATCGACTCGATGCCGCCGGCCACGACGATGTCGTACGCGCCCGCGGCGATTCCCTGCGCCGCGAAGTGCACCGCCTGCTGGCTCGAGCCGCAACGGCGGTCGATCGTGGTCGATGGCACCGACTCAGGCAGGCCGGCGCCTAGCCAGGCTAGGCGGCCCGGCGCGCCGGATTGCTCGCCGACCTGGCTCACGCAGCCGACGATGACATCATCCACTGTAGACGGATCGATATCGTGGCGCGTCAGAAGCGTCTTGAAGAGTCCGGCTAACAGGTCGGTGGGATGCACGGTGGAGAGTGCGCCGTCCGCTTTGCCGCGGCCCATGGGCGTGCGGATGGCGTCGACAATAACAGGGTTTCGCATGTGTTTTTTGCCAATGTCTGAGTTACGGGAACGTATGACTTGACCGCGTGGAAGAGGTCGTGGGTCTAATAGTAGATAGAAGGCAGGAGCACCGGGGCATCGTGTACGCGTTGGGCAAAAGCGATTGCTCTCACAAGCAGGTCGCTGCGACGCGAAGTATCGTTCTTCGCTGCACCGGAGCACGATCTGTTCTGCGCATGCTGTGATCCTGCGCCGCCCTTGACCCGACCTGGCGGAACTAGTGAAACTTCTCAGTAATTGAGCAACCTGAGATAGGAATCGGCGTGACAGACACCATTCTCGATCTATCCGGCATGACGACACTCGTGGTACGTGGCCCCGGTGGCGATGGGGGCGCGGGCGAGTTCTGGACGGGAGGCGCCACAGCTCACGTAGCGGGGTGCCCTGATCGGGTGTCTGGTTGCAAAAGGCAGACGGGTTCGGGTCCGCGCGACCTGCAGTTTGTGCAGGTTGACGTCGCCAATCAACTCGCCTTCGGGTGGTTCGAGCGCGCAGCATAAGTGCCCGATGTACGGGACGCCAGAGGCCGCCTGATATGTATCGCAAAACCCAAGAGGAGACATCCCATGTCCGAAGCAAGATTCGCCGTTAGCAACGGTGTAACCACTATCTGCATCAACCGCCAGACCCGTAGTCGGCATGTGTTCAAGACGAACGTTGCACACGCAGCCGTCGTCGCGGTCGCGAGGGAAGTACGTGTCTGTTCGGATGGAGGCTTGAGTCATGCCTATTGACGTCCCACGGCCTGAGGGCTGGACCGATGAGAGCGTGTCGCTCCTCGAGTCGATGACACAACGCTTCATCGACCGCAACGCGACGCAGGCCGACGTGAAACGCTGGCGCGAGCACGGCTCAGTGGACCGTGATCTATGGCGCCTGGCCGGTGAGGCAGGCCTTCTTGGCGTCAGCATCCCCGAAGCGTACGGCGGCGGGGGAGGGGATTTCCGGCACGAGGTCGTGCTGATGGAGCAACTCGGTCGACGCTGCGTGCAGGGCTTTGCGTTGCCGCTGCACAACGCAGTGGCTGCGCCCTACCTCGTGACCTACGGTCTGGAGGAGCAAAAGCTGCGTTGGCTGCCGAAGGTTGTGTCAGGTGAGACTGTCCTCGCCATCGCGATGACCGAACCCGGCGCGGGATCTGACCTGCAGGCCATGCGGACGACCGCGCGGCGAGACGGCGAGCACTACGTCATCAATGGACAGAAGACATTCATCACCAACGGCCTGCATGCAGGGCTCGTGATTGTCGCCTGCAAGACCGACGGCGGGGCCGGAGCGAAGGGCATTTCGCTCTTCGTCGTTGAAACTGACCGGGTCGAGGGTTTCGAGCGCGGGCGGCTGCTCGACAAACTTGGTCAAGAGGGACGCGACACGACCGAACTCTTCTTCCGCGACGTGCGCGTGCCAGCGGAAAATTTGTTGGGCGGCGTGGAGGAGCGGGGCTTCGCACAGCTGATGGAGAAGCTGCCGCAGGAGCGCCTGGTGATTGCGTGGCAGTGCATGGCCGCGATCGAGTGTGCGCTCGAGTCGACCCTCGAGTACGTGAAGCAGCGCCAAGCGTTCGGCCGTCGTTTGATGGACTTCCAAAACTCCCAGTTCCGGCTTGCTGAATGCAAGACGGAGGCAACGATCGCAAAGGTCTTCCTTCACAACTGCACCGAACGTCTGCTCGCAGGAACACTCGACACCGCGACGGCGTCGATGGCGAAGTACTGGGTCAGCGAGGCGTGCTGCAGGATCGTCGACGAATGCCTCCAGCTGCATGGAGGGTACGGCTACATGCTTGAGTATCCGATCGCCAACCTCTACAAGGACGTGCGCGTAAACCGGATCTACGGTGGCACGAACGAGATCATGAAGTTGCTGATCGCGCGCACCCTGTAGCGAGCGGCGGGAGACAACCCCACATCGGAGGAACTGTACATGGCAAATGATCACGGCAAGCTTGATGCACTCCGGGCACAGGTCCGTGCCTGGCTGGCGGACCACCTGCCACCCGATTGGCGGCGCAGCATGACCGGCGTCGGTACGAAGGAATTCCTCGCGTTCCAGCGAGACTGGATGAAGTCGCTCGTGGCGAGCGGCTATGCGACATCCCACTGGCCGGCTGGCTGGGTGGGAGGCGGGCGCACGCTCGACGAGCAGCTTGTCATCATCGAGGAAATGGTGCGCGCTGACGCGCCTCGTCTTATCCTCTACTTTATCTCGCTCTACCACGCAGCAATGACGCTGACAGAATGGGGCTCCGAGGAGCAGAAGGCTCGTCATTTGCCTGCGATCCTGGAAGGCGAGATCTGGTGCCAGGGCTTCTCGGAACCCAACGCCGGCTCCGACCTGGCATCGCTGAACACGCGCGCGGTCCGCGAAGGCGACCACTACGTGGTCAACGGCCAGAAGATCTGGTCGACCCTCGGCCAGCACGCCGACTGGTGCCTGTTGCTTGTGCGAACCGATTCGAGCGGTCCCAAGCAGGCTGGTATCACATTCCTGCTGATGGACATGAAGTCGCCGGGGGTTGAATGCCGGCCTATCCGACAGATCACAGGCGACGAGGAGTTCTCGGAGATCTTCCTAACCGACGTGCGTATCCCGGTGACCAACCGCCTCGGCGAGGAGAACGCGGGGTGGCGCGTGGCCCAGACCACCCTTAGTTCGGAGCGCGGCGTGGCAATCTTCGAGCTGGCTGAGCGCATGTCGTGGAGCCGATGGCGGCTGCTTGACGCGCTTGGCGAGCGTGACGGTGTGGTTGCCGACGACCAGTTGCGGCGCGAGGCCGTAGACGTTTTTACGCGCATCGACGCGTTGCGTGCGCTGGTGAGCGAAATGATGGCCGCACTAATCGCAGGCAAGGAGATCGGTGGCGCGGCTTCTATCGTCAAGCTCGCCTATGCGCAGGTACTTCGCGACTTTACGACGCTCGGCCTCAAGGCACAAGATGGATCGCAGTTGCTCACCCCGTTCACGCTCGGTGGCGGTCACGAGACTGGTAACTGGTTGTTTGATTACATGAACTCGTTCATGTGGTCGATCGCTGGCGGCAGCAATGAAATTCAGCGCAACATTATTTCCGAGCGTGTGCTCGGCATGCCGCGCGAACGCGCGGCGTGACACGGATAGACGCAAGAGGGGAGATGACCTTGGAAGCCTTGCTTGACACGGAAGAGTTGCGGGATTCTGCGCGGCGGGTGCTGGCGGAGCAGATCGACCGGCAGGTATTGCTCGCGCATTCGGGCGAAAGACCGCTGGAGCGGAAGTTGTGGGGGCTCATGGCAGAGCTCGGTTGGCTCGGCTTGACGGTGTCGGAGGAATACGGTGGTCTCGCTCAGCCGCTCTCGGTTGTCGCGGTACTCTACGACGAGCTCGGTCGCGCGCTATCGCGCGCACCCTACATTGGTGCCGCGGTCGGGCTTGATGCCCTGTGCCGCTCTGTCGTGTCCGGCCAAGCGGTGGCGGCAATTGAGGCGGGCGCCGCCGGCGAGGCGATTGTTGTGCCGGCGTTGGGCTCCCCCGTTTCGCTGACCGTCCACGCCGAGGGCCAGACGCGCGTGGTCGACGGCGTTCTTCGCAACGTCTTGGACGCGCCGCACGCTACGCACCTCATGCTGCCTGTGGAGGGCGAAGAGAGCTTTATCGCCTTGATCGCGCTACCGCATCCGGGCGTGGTCGTCACGCGCCGCCCGGCCTGGGACCTGACCCGAGAAGTCGCCGATATCGAACTAAGGGGGCTGACGTTGTCAGACGGCGAGATCGTGTTGCGCGGCGACGCTGCAGGCGAGGTGCTCGTTCGCATGCGGACGCACCTCGATATCGCGCTGGCTTGCGATGCTTTGGGCGGTACAAGTGCGGTGCTCGAAGAGACACTCGTCTACATGCACCAGCGCCAGCAGTTTGGCCGACCTATCGCGTCGTTCCAGGCGCTCAAGCACCGCTGTGCCGACCACAAGGTAGCAATTGAGGCGTCGCGCGCGCTGCTGCGCGCGGCCTGCCGCGCGGCAGATTCCGATCCGGCCAATGCGGTCGATAAGGCGGCCCGAGCGCGACTGCATGCCGGCGCGGCTTACCGGATGGTCAGCGAGGACTGCGTGCAATTGCACGGCGGCATTGGCTTCACGTGGGAACATCCGTGTCACCTGTTCCTCAAGCGGGCGCGTCTTGGCGAGGTGCTGGGCGGGACCGTCGAGCAGCGCAAGGACCGGCTCGCACCGATGCTCTTCCGCGCAAGCCGGGCGTCGCGCGGGTAGACCAAAATCCGCATCCATCCACGTTCAGATGAGGGAAGTTCAATGCGGTCAATAAGTCCGCGATCAATATGCGGGTTGCGCCCGGGCGTGGGGTATATAGGAGCGTATGCGGGGTTCGACGGCGCGTGCGATGGGGTGTTTCCCTCATCGTGATCCGCCGGGGGGCTCCCTGTCGCAGTTGGTTCGCCGTCACTTCTACGCAGGAGGTCACGCTGCATTCACGCGATAGACTCGTGCCGCGCGATGCTCTCCATCGTGTACGCGAGCCCGATGTCGAACACTGCGTGCGCGACCAACCTGGTCAGACGGATGCCCGCGCGCTTCGGTCCTTTCATACCGGCGCGAGGCGGTGGCGATCTGACAGCCGATCTCGTGGGCGCGGACCTTGGCGTGCTCGTAGGGAATGACGAGGTCGGTCACCAGCCTCATCGCCTCTGCGACGCGTGGCGTGATGCGGTCGCCAGTCAGCAGGCATTGCTTGGAGCGCGGCATAGCGATTGACTGCGACCAGTCACCGATGCCTCCGTCGCTGGCGACGAGGCCAATCTTCGCCCATGGGACGCGCCGGCGCATGGAATATGGAGAGGTGGTTCCAGAAGTCCTGCCACTGGCTGGAACCGCTCGACGTGGGAGCGTATGCGCAAGGGAGGACTTCCCTCAGCATGATCCCCAGGGGCGGCTCCTCTCCGTCGTAGAGGGGCCGCCGCCAGTTCGACACTGGGATTCATCCCCGCATTCGCGCGATGGCCTCGGCCGCTTCCGGCCGCGCGATGCTCTCCATCTCGTAGGCGAGCCCAATGTCGAATGCTGCTTGCGCGACCTGCTCGGTCAGGCGGACAAACGCGCGCTTCGTGCCTTCCACGCCGGCCCGGGGGAGTGTTGCGATCTGACGGCCAATCTCGCGGGCGCGGACTTCGGCGTGCTCGGGCGCGGTGACCAGATCGGTCACCAGCCCCATTGCGTATGCGTCACGCGCCGTGATGCGGTCGCCCGTCAGAAGGTATCGCTTGGCGCGCAGCACACCGATCGACTGCGACCACCCAACGATACCGCCGTCGCCGGCGACGAGGCCAATCGCCACATGTGGATCCGAGAATTTTGCCTCCTCGTATGCCACTACAATGTCGCACAGTGTCATGAGTGTGGCACCCATTCCGATGGCGGGACCCTGAATCGCCGCGATGACGGGGAAGGGTAGACCGATCAGCGTGCGAAAGACGCGCCGAGCGTCGCGCATCATGCGCTCGCGCACTGCGATGGAGTCGCGCGCCTCGATGATCTCGTCGAAGTCACCGCCGGCTGAAAACGCCTTGCCCTCGGCAGAAAGCAGGAGCGCCCGCACTCGTTCGTCGCGCGCGACGAGGTCGAGCGCGTCCGCGAATTCCACGTGCGCGCGTGCGTCGAAGCGGTTCAAGAGTTCGGGGCGCGACAGCCGGATGTGAGCGATTTGGTCTGAGATGTCGAGTTGCAGGGTCGAGAACATCGTTGTCATGGATTGACTCATAGAAGGGGAGGGCGAATGCTCAGCGGCTAACGAAGACGATGGGTTGGACTACCGGCTCGCGCGCCGGCTTTACATCAAGTGCAGCGAGTAGCGCCGGCTCGCGGGCCATGTACGCTTCGAGTGCTGCGTGTTTGACCGGGCCGAATCCGCGGATTTCCGATGGCGCATGTGCCAAGTCGATCGCGGCCTGCACGTTGTCAGCGTTTAGCTTGTCGACTGCCCGCTCGATAAGCTCGCGGTATTTCTGCACCATATTGCGTTCCGCGCGCCGCTCCGCAGTTCGGCCGAACGGGTCGAATGGCGTACCGCGCAGTTTCTTCAACGACGCGAGCGTGCGAAACAGCGGCATTATCCAGGGCCCGAACTCGCGCTTGCGAGGTCGGCCGTTGGACGCGTCGCGCCCTGGAAGGAGCGGTGGCGCCAGGTGGAACGTCAGTTTGAAGTCGCCGGCGAACTGCGCACGCAGTCGCTCCTGGAAGCGCGGATCGCTGTGCATGCGCGCGACTTCGTACTCATCTTTGTAGGCCATCAGGCGCGCGAGCGTGATCGCTACCTCGCGCACGAACTCGGGGCCGCGCGCGAGATGCATGGCATGCACGCGGCGCTCGATGTCGACAACGAAGCGGTGGTAGTGCTCTGCATAGGTTGCGTTTTGATACTCGGTGAGCAGACGCACGCGGTTATCCAGCACCGTTCGCAGTGTGTCGAGGCGCGTCATGTTGGCGGCAGGCTTGTCAGGTGTCAGTGCCTGAGGTGCGTGGGCTGCGAGCCGCCCGAGAGCGAAAGTCCGGAGGTTGCCGTCTATGAAGGTGCCGTTGAGGCGGATCGCCTCCTCAATCGATTCGACCGCGAGCGGCACCAGGCCCTTTTGCACGGCGTAGCCTAGCATCATGACGTTGGTCGCAATGCTGTCGCCGGTGAGCTCCGTGGCCAGGCGCGTGGCGTGTAGTGCGAACAGCTCGCCCCCTTCGAGCCCCTGGGCGATCGCGTTGCGCAGTGCCTCGTTGTTGATTTCGAGGTCGCGATTCGTCTGGAATGCGCCGGTAGGGGTTACGTCAAGGTTGACGATTGCCTTGGTAGTACCAGGCTTGATGGTCTTCAGGACGTCAGCACTTGAGGCGACGATCATGTCACACGCGACGATGACGTCGGTCTTTCCAGCATCGAGTCGCGCGGTAAACAAGCTCGCCGGGTCGCGGCCGATGCGGATGTGGCTCGTGACCGCGCCGCCCTTCTGCGCCATGCCGGTCAAGTCGAGGATGGTGCAGCCCTTGCCCTCGAGGTGCGCTGCCATGCCGAGCAGCGCGCCTACTGTCAGCACACCGGTTCCACCGACCCCGGCGACAAGTACATTGACCTCATCGGCCGACCCAATGCGCACGGGTGTGGGCAAAGCGGCAATTTGTTCGCGGAGGCGCGAGTCATCGGCGCCTGCCTTGCTGGCGATCTTCGCGCCAGTAACCGTGACGAAAGACGGGCAAAATCCCTTCAAGCAACTGAAGTCCTTGTTGCAGGAGGACTGGTCGATCACGCGTTTTCGGCCGAACTCCGTCTCCAGCGGCTGGATGCTCACACAGTTGGACTGGACCGAACAGTCGCCGCAGCCTTCGCAGACCTCGGGGTTGATGAAGACGCGCTTGTCGGGCTCGGGATAGGTGCCGCGCTTGCGGCGGCGTCGCTTCTCAGTGGCGCAGGTTTGTTCGTAGACGATGGCCGAGACGCCCTTGCGCTCGCGCAGATCGCGCTGCAGTGCGTCGAGCCGGTCGCGGTGCATTACCTCCACGCCCTGAGGGAGCTTCGCGTCCCGATGCTTCTCGGGGTCGTCGGACACGAGTACCACCGGCCAGACCTTTTCGGCGACGAGCTGGCGAACCATGTCCGCAGGGCCGATGTCGGCCTCCACGGGCTGGCCACCCGTCATCGCGACGGCGTCGTTGTATAGGAGCTTGAAGGTCATGTTCGCTTTGGCGGCGACCGCGGCGCGGATCGACAGGATACCCGAGTGAGAGTACGTGCCGTCGCCGACGTTCTGGAAGACGTGTGGCATGTCGACCAGCGGTCCGACAGATACCCACGGCATTCCGTCGCCGCCCATCGGCATGGGTTCCATCGTGCGGCGCTCCGGCATGACGTAGGCCGCCAGGCCGTGGCAGCCCACCGCGCTGAGCGCGGTACTGCCTTCCGGGATGCGTGTACTGGTGTTGTGGGGGCAGCCGGAGCAGTAGAACGCGGGCCGATTGGCGCCGCCGGCTGTCACGGTGCGGCGCTCCACATTGTCGAACCACGTGGCGCGATCGGCCATACCGGGCACCGTCACGCCCAGCTGCTGTAGCATGAGCACCACAGCGCGGCGCACGTGCGCAGGGGACAGCTCGCCCGAGGAAGGCAACAGCGGTGCGCCGTTCAGGTCTTGCTTTCCGGCAAGCGCTGGACGGCGATCCGCGGCGATGCCATAAAGGTGGCGTGCGAGCTGGTCTTCGACAACGCTGCGTTTTTCCTCGACGACCAGCACAGCGGTGCTGCTCTCGGCGAATGCCACCGCACTCTCGCGCTCTAGCGGCCAGATCATGCCCGGCTTGTAGACGCGGACGCCCAACTCACGGCAATGAACCTCGTCGAGGCCCAGGTCGACGAGCGCTTGGCGCACATCAAGATAGGCCTTGCCGGCAGCAACAATCCCGAGCACCCGTTTGGGTGAGTCGATGGCGACACGGTCAATGCCGTTTGCGCGCACAAAGGCCCCCGCTGCGGGTAACCGCCGGTTCACGACCCAGTCTTCCTGCACCAGCGGTGGCCGCTTTCGCTGCAGGTTTAGACCCTCGGGTGGCAAGGTGAAGCCCTGGGGAAGGTTGAGGGCGCGGTGCATGTCCGGCAGTTCCACCGATGCGGCGAGGTCAAGCGTGTCGGTGATGCACTTGAGGCCCACATAGAGGCCGCTGTAACGAGACAGCGCCCAGCCGAAAACACCAAATTCCAGGATCTCGCGGATCGTAGACGGATATAGCACCGGCAGGAAGCCCGCAATCAGGGTGTGCTCCGACTGGTGTGCGCTGGCCGAGGACTTCCCGCCGTGGTCGTCGCCGACCACCGCAAGGACGCCGCCGTGCGCCGATGACCCCTCGAGGTTGCCGAGCTTGAGCGCCTCGCAGGCGCGGTCCATGCCGAGGCCCTTACCATACCAAAGGCCGAAGGCTCCCTGGTAGTCGCTCTTGCCGAACCAATGGAGCTCTTGAGTGCCACGCACTGCCGTCGCCGCGAGCTCTTCGTTGAGGCCGGGCTGGAAGCGGATGTCGTGCTGATCGAGCAGCTTGTGTGCGCCCCAAAGCGCCGCGTCATAGACCCCGAGCGGTGATCCTCGGTATCCCGAGACGTAACCTGTGGTTCGTAGCCCGAGGGCGCGATCGCGTCGCGCTTGGTCCAGTGGCAGGCGCACCAGCGCCTGATTCGACGAGATGAATACCCGACCGTTTTCGAGTGAGTACTTATCGTCCAGCGTCGTTGCGCTCTTCGTCATGGTGGTGAGCCTTCCCTTCTGTGTGAGGCTCCTTTTGTAGGAGAAAGGGAGGTCGGCGTGTTGTCCGTCGCTGCACTCCATTTTGATGTGGTCGCGAAGATCAACGTTGCAATCGAGCCGTCCTTTGGCGGCAAGCAGCCCGAGATCGGTTGCGGCGGTGTGCGCCGTCGGCGCATCCTTTCACTGCGATTTGGTCCGGACCCGAAAGCATCGATCTCTAAGTTTTCCCTTTCACCACCGGAGCATATTGAGCAATCTGCTGAAACCCCTATCGCTGGGCAGCGAGCTGAGATCGGTGGCCCCATGCAGGCATAAGCAAGAACGCTTACCACGTGAGGCAACTGCAAAGGGGGCTTCAGACCTACACTAAGTGAAGAACAAGACGCAAGGAGACATCGTGGCGAAACGGACCATATTTGCGAATGCCAACCTTTTTGACGGCAAGAGCACCTGCAGGCCCTGCACGACGGTTGTGGTCGAGGACGGCAAGATTGTGAGCGTGGGCCAAGATGCCCCGCCACAGCCGGGAGAACGCCGCATCGATCTGGCCGGAAAGACGCTTATGCCTGGCATGACGGTCGGCCACTGGCACGGCGAGTTCGTGGAAATCGGGCCGCCTCTGTTCGGGTCGCAGCGCGCCGGTACGTTCCTCGGCACAGAAAAGCCACCCGCCATCCTCGCACTGCAATACGCTAACGCAATGCGGGTCGCCTTGCAGTCGGGCGTGACGCAGGTGGTGTCTGGTTCGTGCGGTCACAACCATGACACCCAACTGCGAATGGCCAAGGAGAGCGGTCTCATTGATGGACCGCACATTACCACCTGCAGCAGACACGTTGTGACGACCGGAGATTACGAGGACCGGGCCAAGTGGTGGGCTAGCTCCGCGCCGCCCGCCGATGGCATCCGTCGCCATGGACAGAACGTGTTCGCCGACGGGGTGCCGCAAATGATCAAGGCGGTTCGCGAGGAGATCCTATTCGGTGCGGAGATCATCAAGCTCCTGCCGAGCGGCGGCCACGGCTTTTCCTGGAGTAAGGCGTATCGTGGACTCTCCAATGCCGAGATGCGCGCGGTAGTGGAGACAGCCCACGAGCGTGGGGCGCGCGTGCGCGCCCACGTGACTACACGCGAGGCCATTCTCGAGTGCCTGGACGCCGGCGTCGACATTCTGGATCACGCGGACTACATGGATGAGGAGTGCATCGACAAGATGGTCTCTCGAGGCGCGACACTCGTGCCCAGCATGTTGCTTACCAAGATCCTCGGACACTCGAAGACCGCCACCCCAACGGACCGAAGCGATCCAGACCAGTTCGGATGGCTCAACATGCTCGATATGCTGCCCAAGGCCAACAGGGCGGGCTTGCGCATCGTGCCGGGTGATGATTACGGCGCCCAGGGCTTGCCGCACGAACCAGGCGTGTACGCCCGCGAACTCGAGGTCTACGTGAAGGACATGGGGATCCCGGCCGTCGACGTGCTCAGATGGGCCACCGCCAGTGGCGCCGAGCTGGGGCGGCACATTGACGCCGGCACGATCGAGCCGGGGAAGGTTGCTGACCTGCTTGTCATCGACGGCGATCCGGTGGCCGATATCAGCATCCTGACCAACCCCGGCCGCTACCTAAAGGCGGTGCTGCAGTACGGTCGATTCATCAAAGACGAACTGGCGGTCTGAGCCGGTTGAGGGAGAAAACTGTGAAACGGATTGAAGTGATGCACCCGCCGTCGATCGATGGCTTGGCACTAGTGGACGTGCGGCAGTCCGAGCCTGGACCGCGCGAGGTGCTGGTGCGCGTGTGCGCGTCGTCGCTCAATTTTCACGACTATCTGGTCGTGACTGGAGTGATGCCGCCTGAGGCCGGTCGCGTGCCACTCTCCGACGGTGCAGGGGAGGTGATCGCAGTGGGGGCAGAGGTGACCACGCTGGCGCCGGGCGATCGGGTCGTCGGCACGTATTTTACTGATTGGCTCGACGGCCCGCCCACGGCTGCCGCGGTTCGTCGCATGCGCGGTGAACAGGTCGACGGCTTCGCGAGCGAGTATGTCGTCAGGCGAGAGTCGGACTTCGTCAAAGTACCAGAGGGCCTGTCGCACGAGGAGGCAGCAACTCTGCCCTGTGCAGGTCTCACAGCCTGGCGCGCAGTGATGGTGGAAGGCCAGTTGAAGCCGGGCGACACCGTGCTCGTGCAGGGTACGGGCGGCGTCTCGATTTTTGCGCTGCAATTCGCCCGCATGGCCGGCGCCGAAGTCATCGCACTGACGTCTTCCGACGCCAAGCGTGCGAGGCTTGAGGCCCTGGGCGCGCGGCACGTACTGAATTACCTGGAGGAGCCCGAGTGGGGGGCACGCGTGAAGGCTATCACCGGCGGGCGTGGCGTTGACCTCGTGGTTGAGGTCGTCGGCGGCGACCTGTCGCAGACGCTCCGGGCTTGCCGCGTGGGCGGTCAGGTCCTGTTGGTCGGGGCGTTAAGCCGCAAGCCGATCCAGTTTCCGGCGGGTCTGGTCATCACCGGGAACTTGCGGGTGACCGGGCTCACAGTCGGGAGCCGTGCGCACCTCGAGCAGATGATGCGAGCGATTGCGGGCAACGGACTACAGCCTGTCATCGATCGAGTTTTTCCCCTGGCCGAGTTGAGGGAAGCCTTCCGCCATCAGGAGGCTAAAGCCCATTTTGGAAAAATCTGCATTGCGATCTAGCTATGCATCCTTATCGGCGCGCTCCGGAGGTCGGCGTGCGCGCATAAAGGAGCTGTGAGGACTACCATGCCCTACGATCGTTCGCTCTCCGGGCCGCCGGAGCATCAATTCCAATTGCATTCGTGCATGAGCACGATGGCGCGGGGTGGAGGCCTATGATGACCATCGAGCAAGTTGCCGCGCCATCAACTACGAATGCCAATGACGCAGCCGTACTCGAGAGGCTGCTCGCGCAGCGCTTTAGCTGTCGCGCGTACTTGCCCGACGAGGTGCCGCGTCCGGTGATCGAGCGTATGCTCGCCATGGCACAGCGGTCTGCCTCCTGGTGCAACTCGCAGCCATGGCAGGTTATCGTCACTGCGGGCGCGGGTACGTGTCGTTTCCGCGAGGCGCTGCTCGCACATGCCGAGGCCGACCACTCGGCGCACGGCAATGTGCCGAGCGTAAGTCCCGATTTTCCGTTTCCCGCGGCTTACAGGGGGGTTTACAAGGAGCGGCAACGAGAGGTGGGCTGGCAGCTCTACCAAAGCGTCGGCGTCAAGTACGGCGATCGCGCCGCTTCGGCACGGCAGGCCCTTCGGAACTTCTCACTGTTTGGTGCGCCGCACATGGTGCTTGTCACGTCCGAGCGAGACCTCGGTGTGTATGGGGCGATCGATTGCGGCCTCTACCTTGGCAGCGTGCTGCTGGCGGCGCAGAGTCTGGGCATTGCCAGCGTCCCACAAGCCGCGCTGGCGGTGTACGCGCCGTTCATGCGAGAGTTCTTCGGCATTCCCGAAGACCGGGCCGTGGTACTGGGCGCCTCGTTCGGGTACGCCGATACGACGCATCCTGCGAACGCGTTTCGGTCGCGACGGGCAGGTCTGGCGGATGTGGCGACGTGGGTCGATCATTGACCAATCGCCAATGAACGGCCATTTATCTGAAAGAGAAAATCATGATTATAACGCCACAATATACGGTTGCCGAAATCATTGGGTACATCAATGCGAACATGGAATACCTTAAGGTATTCGGAACAATCGCAAATCTCCTCGCCTATGTCCAGATTATCTATGGCGTGTGGGTCGGATTTCGTGACCGGTCGCACGCGATCCCAATCATCACGGTCGCAATGTTCTTCGCGCACGATACCTATTTCGTCCTGAACTACGAATACTGGACTCAGACGATCAATCATCCTTTTTTCAATGGAAATTTGATTGCGATGAGCATATTCGTCTGCTTTGAATTGGTTTTAATTTGGCAGATCATAAACTACAGTCGGAAGGAGGTCGGACTGGGTAATAGCAAGCTCCAGGCCTTCATGTCATTCGTCGCGATCCAGGCTGGTGTCTATGTCATGTTCCTGTGGTTTAAATCGATGATAGGGGATCCGCTTTACCTGGAATGCTTCTCTATTTCCATCGTGTTTTCGAATCTCTTCAACATTCCGATGTTGCTGCGTCGGGGTTCGCGCAAAGGTCAGTCTTTTGTCATAGCCTGGGCGCTGGCGATTCAGACCGGGCCGGTGGGATTCTTCTTGGTGAATCCCTACTTGGGCCCCTATTTCACACAGTGGCCTTGGATCGCGGCAGGCATTGCGAACACGGTACTCGCCTTCGTGTATCTCTGGATGCTGTACAAGGCTCCCCGCTACGCTCGTGACGTCGTCACGCATGGAGCAACCCCTCAACATGGAGTCGCCGGCTTGAACGAAGCAGCGATCAGATCGAGACAGGGTTGAGTCCGTTGCACAGCCAGTGACCTGCTTGCGGGAGGGGCAATCAGCCTCGCTCGCGGACGCAGCGGATGGGTAGCTGTTCAGTTTCCCCGCAGCCTCACGCGGGGAACCGCCAAAGATACCGCTCAGGAGCGGTGGATTCAGGTTGGTGTTGGTGCAGTCCTGAATCAAGCTGCCCGCTGGTAATCGCTACGATCGATGTCTCCCTCTTTTCGACGGGAGCGCAACGGCGCTAGCGCGAGGGGCCACACTCATTCGCCAACCTTCGATTTGGAACACCAGCATGTCAAACGACGCCGCCACTTCATCACCGCTTACTCAGGGCCATTCGGCGCCCTGCTCGAACCGCGACTACGATTTCCACTACGCGGGCCTGAAGGCAGACCAACTGCTTGTCCAACAATGCGCTCACTGCGGACTGCTACGCAATCCGCCAGGTCCCACGTGCCCTTCGTGCCAGTCGTTCGAGTGGCGCCCGTTGGCGCTACGCGGCACGGGGACCATTTTCAGTTGGACGGTGCACTACCATCCCGCGCTTCGCGGCTTCAACGTGCCACATCCGGTGGCGCTGGTCGAGATGGACGAGGGAGTGCGCGTCGTGGGTGGAATGGACGGGATGAGGGCACCTCTGGATATCGGGATGCGTGTGCGCACGGAATTCCTGCGGCGCGGCACTGTGGCGGGCTACCGCTTCGTGCCTGCGGACGAGTGATCGAGTTAAAGCGAGGCTACAGCGCATGGCAAATCTCAAGGACAAGACCGCTATCGTTGGCTATGGGGCCACCGAATTCTCCAAGAACTCGGGGCGTAGCGAACTGCAGTTGGCGGTGGAGGCCACGCTGGCTGCTCTGGCCGACGCGGGTATAAATCCCAGCGAGGTCGACGGCATGGCCACATATACGATGGACAACAATGCGGAGTTCGAGATATCCCGGGCCATCGGCGCCCGGGGGTTGACGTTCTTCAGCCGCATTCCAGCGGGCGGTGGTGGAGCCTGCGCGCCGCTGCTGCAGGCAGCGCTCGCGGTCTCCGCGGGCGTGGCTGAGGTCGTCGTTTGCTACCGGGCGATGAACGAGCGCTCCGAGTACCGCTTTGGCACGCCGCTGGACACGGTATCCCCAACCCCGGAGAATCTGATGTTCAGCTACCTCGGCATGCAAGGGCTGCAGACGCCGGCCGCGATGATCGCTATCACGATGCAGCGCTACATGAGAGAGACCGGGGCCACGAGTGAGGACTTTGCCCGCTATGCGATCGCCGCGCGGCGCCACGCGGCTAGCAATCCAAAGGCCTTCTTCTACGGGAAGCCGATCACGCGTGAGGACTATTTCAACTCGCGAATGATCGCCGATCCGCTGCGCCTGCTGGACTGCTGCCAAGAGAGCGACGGTGCAGTGGCGGTTGTTGTGACGAGTGCGCAGCGCGCACGCACGTTGCGGCAGAAGCCGGTCCTCATCCGTGCCGCCGCACAGGGCGCGCCGCAGGGGACGATGAGCCTGGGCGGCTACTACCGGCCCGACATTACACCGCGTGGCGAGTGTCAATTGGTCGCGCGCCAGCTCTACGAGACGGCACGGCTGACGCCGAAGGACATCCAGGTGGCGATCCTATACGACCACTTCGGCCCAACCGTACTGCCCTCGCTTGAGGCTTACGGCTTCTGCAAGTGGGGCGAAGCGAAGGAATTCATCAAGGATGGCAACATAGAAATCGGTGGGCAACTCCCAGTGAACACGCACGGCGGCCTACTAGGTGAAGCGTATATCCACGGCTTGAACGGCGTCGCGGAGGCTGTGCGGCAGTTGCGTGGCGCCGCCGTCAATCAGGTGCAAGGCGTGCACAACGTGTTGGTGACGGCTGGCAGCGCCGTGCCAACAAGCGGTCTGATTCTCGGGATTGAGCAGTGAACTTGGGTGTCGAGGATCGCAGGTTCGCTGGCGGCAACTGCTGTTGCCGGTCCGGATAAGTGCGGCTAGTGTCGACTGGCTAAACTGGGTGCACGGAATTTCATCGGGAAGCGACACAAATGGACATCGTACTCTACGGCTCTGGCGGCATCCGACTGGCCGTGGACGCGGTGGGCGACCCCAACGCCCCGTGCGTGCTGCTGCTGCCCGGCTTCGGCCAGACGCGGGAGGCGTGGACCAAGGCGGCCAAGGCGCTCGCGGCGGCCGGACGCTACGCGGTGACGGTTGACCCACGCGGGCACGGCGACAGCGACTGGTCGCCCGAGCGCCGCTACGAGTTTGGTGACCTCGTACAGGACGTCGTCGCGATTGTGAAGCAACTTCCTTCCAGACCGGCAATCGTGGGCGCGCAGATGGGAGGTCTGGCTGCGCTCGCGGCGATTGGCGAGAGCACCGGGCCGATCGCCAGCTCGCTCGTGCTGGTGGACGCGGCGCCACGGATGACGCGCTCCGGCCTCGATCGCACAAACCAGCTCATGACGCGCGACGCGAGCGGCTTTGCAACGGTGGAGGAGGCCGCGCAGGCACTGGCAGAACACTTCAACTCTGCTGAAATGGTCGTAGACCCGGCCGCGGTCAGACGCCATCTTCGGCGTGCCGACGACGGCCGCTTTCGCTGGCACGTCGACCCGGCATACAATGGCTTCAACGTCGGCCCGGAGGGCCGACTGGCGGCACAGCACCGCCTCACGGCGGCGGCGGAGGCGCTCGATATCCCGACGCTGCTAGTGCATGGAGCGTCGAGCAGCAAGGTTGACCGGCAGAGTGTGGTGGAGTTTCGAGCGCTCGTGCCGCACGCGGAAGTTGCGGAGATACCTGGTGTAGGGGACGTGGTCATAGGCCATCGCAACGATGCTTTCGACATAGCTGTGCTGGACTTCCTCGAACGTGCGGACCCGCGGCGCGGGCCGCGCCCACAGGGCGGCTTTGAGCCGCATGTGCTGCGCGAAGCGCTGGACTGCTTCGCTACCGGGGTGACGGTGATCACGACAAACGATGCGGACGGGGCGCCGCTCGGCTTCACCGCGAACTCGTTTACGTCAGTGTCGCTCGATCCACCGCTCGTGCTGTTCTGCGTCCAGCGCGAGTCGCCGACCGTCGCAGCCTTGCGCCGGCGCGGGGCCTTCGCAGTCAACGTGCTGCACATTGGCCAGCAGCCGGTGTCGACGCGCTTTGCGTCGCGCAATGTGGACCGCTTCGCCGAGACGGAGTGGGAAGTGTGGGACCAGCAGGTGCCCATTATCTTGGATGCGGCGGCGAATTTTGAGTGCGCGATCGACGCGATGATCGATGGGGGCGACCATGTGATCGTGATAGGGCTGGTCAAGCGGGCGCATTTTGACGCCTCTCGCGATCCCTTGTTGTACTTCCAAGGCGAGTACCGACGCATCCACATGGCACGCGCTTGACGCCTCGCGTGTGTGCATCCGGATCGATGCCCGGGGACGGTGCCCGTCAGCTCTAAAGCTCTCAGACACGGTGGCAGTGGGCACTTGCCTGCGGCGGATGCCGCAGTGTACTTGGTGTGCTAGGGAAAACACTTAAGTGAAAATCCCGAAGATGTGGTGAGCAAGAGCGGTGCGCTTTCGCCACAACCTGCTACGGATCCAAAACTTATCTGTGAGTGCAATCCGCGGGGAA
>NZ_JBXAOE010000054.1:0-37828 GCF_058802485.1 Cupriavidus sp. GW822-FHT02D05
CGAACTTGGGCTTTCGCCCAGGGCTTGGGGCCATCGATCTGAGGCTTCCAGGACATATTTTCCGACATACAAGGGGCCGGGGGAGAGGGTGGGCGTTCGCTCAACGTGATGCGCCTCGCTCTTGCGCAGGCCCGCCCTTTCCCCCAACCCCTCTCCCGCCATGCGGGAGAGGGGAGCTACGGCAGCGCTGGATTTGGCCCAGCGATGCATCGACCCACACGAAAGCCGGATGAATCAAAGTCAAAAGAAGGCCGGCAAAACTCACATATGGAAGTTCAGCGTCATCACCGCTGAACGACCCGGCGCCCACGTTGCGTAGATCGGGTACGCGGCGGAGTAGTACTTCTTGTCGAAGAGGTTCTGCACGTTCAGTTGCACATCCACGGTCTTGGAGACGCGATACGTTGCCACCGCATCGAAACGCGCGTAGCCCGGCGTCCATTTGCGCGACGTTGCCGAGACCGAGGCGTAGGTCAGGCTGGAGATCGTGGCGCCGCCGCCGATCGACAGCTTGGGCAGCACGTCGTAGTACGTCCACAGCGTGACGTTGTGCTTGGGCACCATCACCATCGGCAGGCCGGATGCCGAGGCATTGGCGGCGCCGGCGTCGGTCGTGATGGCATCCAGGTAGGAGTAGCCGCCGAACACGCGCCACTTGCTGGTGATATTGCCGGCCACGCCCAGTTCCGCGCCGCGCACGCGTTGCTTGCCCGCGTTGACGATGCCGCCTAGGCCGTCGCTGACGCGCGCATTGGTCTTGTCGGTCTGGAACAGCGCCGAGGTCAGCGACAGGCGGCGGTCCAGCGTGTCCCACTTGGCGCCCACTTCGATGTTGCGGCTGCGCTCGGGCGACAGGTCCTGGTTGGTCTTGGTGATCTGGTCGGTGCCGCCACCCAGGCCGCTGTTGGCGCCCGGCGGATTGGCGGAGGTCCCGTATGAGGCATACAGACTGACTGTGTCGACCGGCTTGAACACCAGGCCAAGCTGGTAGCTGAACAGGTTGGCGGTGTTCTTCAGGTCCGGCGTGCCGGCCTGCACGGCGGTGACGTCGAAGCGGTCGAAGCGCGTGCCGGCGTTGAACAGCCAGCGATCGCTCAGCTTCACGCTGTCGAACAGGTAGGCGGACGAGACATTGGTGCGGGTGCTGGTGGGCGCGCCGGGGAAGCTCTTGTCGCCGTTGAGCACGGTGCTGCCGGTCCACGGGGCATTGGCATTCCAGGCACCGATCGCGGTGCAGTTGTAGGCGATCGTGCAGGGGCCGCCCGTGCGGATATTGTTGCCCGCGCTGTCGCTCACCAGGTAGCCCTCGTACAGGCTGCGCTCCCAGCTGAATTCCACACCGGCCGTGAGCGTGTGCTGCATGCCAAGCAGCGTGGCCTTGCCGGACAGCTCGGTCTGGTTGGAGACGCTGTTGGTGGCGTACTTCCCGCTCTTGGCTTGCAGCTGGAGGAGGTTCGCGCTGGCGTTCAGGAACTGCGGGTTGGTGGCGATGTAGTCCAGCGTGGAGCGGCCAAACATGGTGGTGTTGCGCACCTTCCAGTTGTCGTCCACGCGGTGCTCGATGCGGATCTCGCCGGTGTCCGTCTGCCCGCGGCGGTAGTCGCGGTTGTTCAGGCCGTAGAACTGCGAGCGCTGGATGCTGGTTCCCGCCCCGGGCGTGCCGCCGGTCGAGCGGAACGGCACGCTGAAGTCCGGCATGTCGTAGGTGTTGACGTGGTAGTAGCTCAGCGACACCGTGGTCGGCGTGTTCAGCCCGAACGCGACCGACGGCGCCACGCCCCAGCGCTTGCTGTAGACATCGTTGCGCCCGGCCTGGTTGGCGTCGTGCCCCATCACGTTCAGGCGCACCGCGGTCTCGTCATTGATACGGCGGTTGACGTCGAGCGTGGCGCGCTTGTAGGCCTCGGTGCCCAGCCCCAGGCTGGCATTGGTGAAGTCATCCGCCTTGGGCATCTTGGTGACGATGTCGATGCTGCCGCCAACCGCGCCACGGCCCGCATAAACCGAATCCGGGCCCTTGATGACGCTGATCTGCTCCACCGCGAAGGTCTCGCGGTTCTGCACGCCGGAGTCGCGCATGCCGTCGACAAAGATCGAGTTGCGCGACTCGAAGCCGCGGATCACCGGACGATCCGCGGAGGGGTTCGCCGCGGCGTCGCCGCCCAGGAAGGTGATGCCCGGCACGGTCTTCAACGCATCGGCGAAGGTCGTCGCATTGGTCTGCTTGAGCAGTTCCTCGGGAATCACCGTGACCGAGCGCGGTGTATCCAGCAACGGTGCGACGAACTTGTACGAGGGCAGGCGCTTGGCCTGGAGCGGCGAATCGGCGGTGACAACGGCGGTGGGCAAGGTGGCTTCCTTCGCGTTGCCGGCGTCGCCTGCGGACTGTGCGAAGGCAGGCGTGGTGGCGAGGAAGCCTGTGCAGTAAAGAGCACCAACGGACGCGAGCAAACGCGCGCGCGTCTTCAGGGGAGCAGTCATGATTTCAGTGTTGCGAGGGGAGTCGATGCGCGCACGGGGCGCGGAAGATACCTGGCGTGCAAGGAACGAAAGGAGAGGCCAGGAATAAAAACCAATGCTTGGGCTGGAACGAGAATGCGAGTGATTCGCAATTGAGGGGCAGTGTAACGATTCCGTTGCTATTTGTAAATGTCTGTTTAAGAGGAATTGTGCTGAATGACGCGCAAGGCGGCGTGACCCGTTCAGTGAAAACCCTAGGAAGTTCGCTCTTGCCCTGGCCGGGAAACGAGGTCTAGAATATTTCATATCGCGAATACAAGTTCGCAATCCGAATAAAAAAGAAGCGTCTCAGGACGCGGGGCAGGATCAGCAAAGAGGTGCCGTTGCTTGGCACTTTTTCTTAGCCCCACAATTCGAATAAAAATTCGTAATCCGAATTTTATAAAACCCGGCAGCAATGCCGATGCGTATCCACCCAACTTGAACTTGAACTTGAGCGAGGGCTTTCCTCTGTCCATTCATCGAATTAAAATTCGGAATCCGAACTCGATTCCGGGTTTGCATCGAGAACTAAGAACTGACAGTGGAGATTGACATGGCTACCGAGAACTCCGTCCCGACCGCATCGAAGGCGAGCAGCGCGGCCGACGCATCCAAGAACACGGTGCAGTCGCTGGCGAAGGGCTTCCGCATTCTTGAAGCGTTCACGGCGCAGGAGCCCGAGCTCACCATGGCGGAAGTCGCGCGCCGCTCCGGGCTGGACAATGCCACGGCCTTTCGTTTCCTCAACACGCTGGTGGATATCGGCTACGTGCAGCGCGTGCCGGACACGCGGCTGTTCCGGCTGTCGCTCAAGGTGCTGGACCTTGGCTTTGACGCCATCGCCCATGCCGACCTGCGCACGCGGGCAAGGCCGATCCTGCGCGCGCTGGTGGGGGAGATCAATGAAGCCGCTTCCATCGGCGTGCTGGATGGCCCGGACGTGCTTTACGCGGAACGGATCCAGGCCGGGCTGACGCGGCTTGGCGTGGATATCCGCATCGGCAGCCGGGTGCCGGCTTATTCCACGGCCGTCGGCTACGCCATCCTGGCGTGGCTGCCGCAGGACATGCAGGCCCGCGTGCTGGACGCCCAGCCCCGGCAGAAGCTGACCGACCACACGCTCACCGAGCTCGACACCATCCTAGAGCGGCTCAAGACCGTGCGGGCCAAGGGCTATGCGTTGTCGGACCAGGAAACGGTGTCCGGCCTCTATGTGGTGGCCGCGCCGGTGCTGGATGTGGATGGCGTGCCGGTTGCCGGGCTGAGCGTGGCGGCGCCGGCCATGAATACCTCGCTTGAAGATTTCGAATCGACCACGGCCCCGGCGGTAGTGCATGCCGCTACCGAGCTGGCCCGTGCGCTGCAACCCTCCGGCGGATTCATTCCGCCCACCTTGATACCCACCCGAACGCGCAAATAGCGCAAGCCACACCAGGAGACGAACGTGCCTGATATCAATTTCCACGGCATCATTCCCGCCATCGCGGTTCCTTTCAACGCGGACTACAGCATCAACGAGCCGGAGCTGCGCCGCTTTGCCAGGTGGCTGGGCGGCCAAGCCGGCGTGACCGCGTTGATGACCAATGGCCATACCGGTGAAGTCTTCTCGCTGACGCCGCGCGAGCGCGCCGAAGTGACCCGCATCACCGCCGACGCCACCCAGGGCATCTGCCCGGTGATCTCGTCGGTGGTCTGCGAAGGCATCAACGACGCCGTGGAACAAGCTGGCTGGGCCAAGGAAGCGGGCGCCGCCGGGCTCGATATCATGCCGCCGCATCACTGGCTGCGCTTTGGCTTCAAGCCGGAGCATTGCCTCGACTACTTCAACGCCATCGGCAAGGCCAGCGGGCTGCCCCTGGTGGTGCATATCTACCCGGCCTGGACCCGTGGCTCCTACTCGTCGGAGCTGCTCGCGGAACTGGCGAAGCTGCCCTATGTGAAGGCCTTCAAGATGGGCGAGCGCGAAATGAACAAATACGCGCGCGACATCAAGGAGATCCGCGCGGCCGATCCCACCAAGGTGCTGATGACCTGCCACGACGAATACCTGCTGTCGTCGATGGTGCAGGGCATCGATGGCGCGCTGGTCGGCTTTGCCTCGCTGATTCCCGGCCTGATCAACGACCTGCTCAAGGCGGTCAAGGCCGGCGACCTGCATGAAGCGATGCGCGTGCAGGCCCTGATCAACCCGCTCAAGGACGCGGTGTACGGCGCGGGCGAGCCCACGGGCGAAGCCCATGGCCGCATGAAGGCCGCCATGGCGCTGGCCGGCATCCTGCGCGATGGCACGGTGCGCCCGCCGACCCACGCACCGTCGGCCGCCGAGCTGGCCGCGATCCAGGCCGCGCTGGAACACGCCGGCGTGACGCAGAAAGCGGCCGCCTGAGCCTGATCCACGTCTGATCGACGTCTGAACCGGGCCTGTACCGGCGCGCCATCCCGGCCCGCGGCCAGCGTGCCGAGGGCCGGGCTGCTGGCCATGCAATCCAAAGGGGCTTTGATGAGCCAATCCATGCAAGACGACGACACGCCCGCGGCGCGGACCAGGCACGCCGTGGTCACCGGCGCCAGCTCCGGTATCGGCGCGGCCATTGCCCGGCGGCTGCTGTCGGCGGGCTGGACGGTGACCGGGCTGGACCGCTCGCCGGCACCCAGCGCCGAGGGCTTCAACGGGATCGAAGTCGACCTGACCGATGCCGCAAAGCTTGCCGCCGCCGTGGCCACGTTGCCCCAGGTCGATGCCATTGTCCATGCCGCGGGATTCATGCGCACGGCGGTGCTCGGCGACCTGAAGCCCGAGGACGGCGAGGGCATGTGGCGCATCCATGTGCAAGCCGCTTGCGTGCTGGCCAACGCGCTGATGCCAACCCTGCCGGATGGCGCGCGCATCGTGCTGATCGGCAGCCGCACGGCGGCGGGCGCGCCAGGGCGCAGCCAGTACGCCGCGACCAAGGCGGCGGTGGTGGGCATGGCGCGCTCCTGGGCCGCGGAGCTGGCGCCACGCGGCATCACTGTCAATGTGGTGGCGCCGGGCGCCACCGAGACCCCGATGCTGAACGACCCGGGCCGCAAGGGCACGCCGCCGCGCACGCCGCCCATCGGGCGTTTTATCCGGCCCGATGAAGTGGCCGGATTGGTGAGCTTCCTGCTCGGGCCCGATGCCGGCGCCATCACCGGGCAGCAGATCCTGATTTGCGGCGGTGCTTCGCTGTAGTGCCGCCAGCCGACATATCGAACCGCCTGATTCGCTGATTAGCTGATTACCGAAAGACACTAGAACACTGGAGACAAGCCATGTCCGTGCGCATCATTGACGTCCGCGAAGTGACGAAGCCGATTTCGTCGCCCATCCGCAATGCCTATATCGATTTCTCGAAGATGACGAGCAGCCTCGTCGCCGTGGTGACCGACGCGTTTCGCGACGGCAAGCGCGTGATCGGCTACGGCTTCAACTCCAATGGCCGCTACGGCCAGGGCGGCTTGATCCGCGAGCGTTTTGCGCCGCGTATCCTGGCGGCCGATCCAGAATCGCTGCTGGACGACGCCGGCACCAACCTCGACCCCAACCGCGTGTGGGCCGCCACCATGTCCAATGAGAAACCGGGCGGCCATGGCGAGCGCTCGGTCGCGGTCGGCACCATCGACATGGCGGTGTGGGACGCGGTGTCCAAGATCGCCGGCGTGCCGCTGTTCCGGTTGCTGGCCGAGCGCCACGGCGTCAACGCCAACCCGCGCGTGTTCGTCTATGCCGCCGGCGGTTATTACTATCCGGGCAAGGATCTCGGCGCGCTGCGCGCCGAGATGCGCTCCTACCTGAAGCGCGGCTACAACGTGGTCAAGATGAAGATCGGCGGCGCCAGCCTGGAAGAAGACAGCGCGCGCATCGAGGCCGTGCTGCAGGAAATCGGCCCGGACGCGCAGCTTGCCGTGGACGCCAACGGCCGCTTTGACCTGGACACGGCCATCGCCTACGCCAAGATGCTGCGCGACTATCCGCTGTTCTGGTACGAGGAAGCCGGCGATCCGCTGGACTACCACCTGCAGGCCACGCTGGCCGAGTACTACCCCGGCGCCATGGCCACCGGCGAAAACCTGTTCAGCCACCAGGACGCCCGCAACCTGATCCGCTACGGCGCCATGCGCCCGGACCGCGACTACCTGCAGTTCGACTGCGCGCTGTCCTACGGGCTGGTGGAGTACGAGCGCACGCTGGAAGTGCTGAAGACCTTTGGCTGGTCGCCAAGCCGCTGCATCCCGCACGGTGGCCACCAGATGTCGCTCAATATCGCCGCCGGCCTGGGCCTTGGCGGTAACGAGAGCTACCCCGACCTGTTCCAGCCATACGGCGGTTTCCCCGATGGCGTGAAGGTGATCGACGGCCATATCACCATGCCGGAGCTGCCGGGCATCGGGTTTGAGGGCAAGGCGGATCTGTATGCGCAGATGTCGGCGCTGGCGCAGCCTTGAGAGCGGGAAAGAAATAAGAGCGCCGAAATAAGCGCACCGAAATAAGAGCACCCCATAGGGGCGCACCTGCAGTCCAGACAGGAGACAAACCATGCTGTTCCACCGGATTTTCCGCAGTGCCGCTGGCGCCTTGCTGGCCTGCGCCGCCGCCAGCGCCATCGCGCAGGGTTACCCCAACAAAGCCGTGCGCGTCATCATTCCGTTCCCGCCCGGCGGCCCCACCGACACCGTCGGCCGCATGCTGGCGCAAAAGCTCTCCGAGCAAACCGGCCAGAGCTTTATCGTCGACAACCGGCCCGGCGGCCAGGGCATCATCGGCGCCGACGCGGTGGCCAAGGGCACGGCGGACGGCTACACGCTGTTGTTCAGCGCCTCCACCTTCACTACCACGCCCATGACCCTGAGATCGTCGCCTTACGACGTGACCAAGGATTTCGTGCCGATCGCGCTGGTCGGCAAGGGGCCGCTGGCGGTCTCCGTCAACAAGAACCTGCCGGTGAAGAACATCAAGGAGCTGATCGCCTACGCGCAGGCGCATCCCGGCAAGATGTCGTTCGCGATTGGCTCGCAGGCGTCCGCGGGGCATTTGTCCACGGAGCTGCTCAAGCGGGCAGGCAAGATCGACTACCTGGTGGTGCCGTACAAGGGTTCCGCGCCCGCTTACCAGGACCTGATCGGTGGCGCCATCGATGGCTTTATCGATCCTGTGCTCGGCGCCTTGTCCTATCACAAGAGCGGCATGGTGCGCGTGGTCGCGGTGACCTCCAAGGACAGGCTGCCTTCCATGCCCGACGTGCCGACCGTCGGCGAGACGGTGGCGGGTTATGAGTTCTACTCGTGGTATGGCCTGTGGGGTCCGGCCAAGCTGCCGGCCGATGTGACCAGGCGGCTCAACGCCGAAGTCAACAAGGCGCTGGCGTCCGAGCTGCGCGGCAGGCTGGCCGAGCAGGGCTACCTGCTCTCGCCTGGCACGCCGGAAGACTTCGCCCGCTTCCAGAAGGAGGACATGGAGCGCTCCGCCAAGATCGTGGCCGAAGCCAGGATCCGCGCGGAGTAAAGCGCCCACGCACTCGCCTGTCGCGCTGCCGCGCTGCCCAGGCCTAGGCCGCCAGCGCCAGGTCCGCGATCACTGCCGCCAGGAAGCGCGCGGCCTCGCCGCCTGTGACCACCCGATGATCGAAGGTCAGGCTGAGCGGCAGGATCCGGTGCACGACGGGTATGCCGCCGGCCGCAACCACCGCATCGTGGATACGGCCGGCGCCCAGGATGGCCACTGTTGGCGGCACCACGATCGGCGCCGCGTACTTGCCGGCGATCATGCCGAAGTTGGACAACGTGATGGTGTTGCCGCGCATCTCCTCGGGGGCGATCGTGCGCGCACGTACATCCGCGCGCATGCGGTCCAGGCCGCGCCGCAGGTCTGCCGCGTCGCGCTTGCCGGTATCGCGCAGCACCGGCACGAACAGGCCTTCGGGCAGGTCGACCGCAATCCCCACGTCGATCCGCGCCGGCACATGGCGGCGCCCGGTCTGGCTTTCATACCAGGCGTTGAGGCCGGGCTCGGCGTGGCAGCCCGCAACCAGTGCGCGCACCAGCCGGATGGTGGTGTCGGTGCCGGGCGCCCAGGCGTGGATATCGG
Source organism: Cupriavidus sp. GW822-FHT02D05 (assembly GCF_058802485.1). Lineage (NCBI taxonomy): Bacteria > Pseudomonadati > Pseudomonadota > Betaproteobacteria > Burkholderiales > Burkholderiaceae > Cupriavidus > Cupriavidus sp. GW822-FHT02D05. Next base: position 8,609 of record NZ_JBXAOE010000054.1, read on the forward strand.
CGTCGTCGATCACGGTTGCCGCGGCGACCTCGCTTTGGGCGCGCGCCATGTTCAGCGCCATGGCGCGCCGCACGCCGCGCAGGACTTCCGGTGGCCCCAGGTCCGCCAGCGTCGCGGCGACGCGGCGCACATCGGCGGCGCTGATGATGCCGTCCGCGCCCGTTGGAGTGACCATCGCCAGGTCCACGTCGAGCTGGCGCGCCAGGGCGCGCACGGCCGGCACGGCCCGCACCGCGCCGCCGCCACGGGACAGGGCGGCGGGCGCTTCCGCGACCACCTGCGTGCCGACTTTGACATCGCCCACCACCGCGCCCGCGTCCTCTTGCCCGCCGGCGCCTTCGAAGCCCGCCAGCGGCGCGCCAAGGTGCACGATCTCGCCCGGTTGGGCAAACAGCTTGGCGACCTGCCCGGCGTAGGGCGACGGTATCTCGACGATCGCCTTGGCGGTCTCGACCGAAACCAGCGGCTGGTCGGCCGCCACCGTGTCACCGGGTTTGACGTGCCATTCGGTGATCTCGGCTTCCTGCAGGCCTTCGCCCAGGTCGGGCAACTTGAAGATCTTCATCAATGCTCCCGGGGAAAAACGTCAGGCGGCCATGGCCTTGCGGGCCGCGTCGGCAATCCGCGCCACGCTGGGCAGGTACGTGTACTCGAGCCTGGCCATCGGCACCACGGTGTCGTAGCCAGTGACGCGCTGCACCGGCGCCGCCAGCGAGTACAGCCCCGCATCGGCGAGGTTCGCCGCGATCTCGGCACCGAAGCCGGCGCTGAGGGGCGCCTCGTGGACGATGACACAGCGGCCCGTCCTGGCGACCGATTCCAGTATGGTGTCCATGTCGAGCGGCTTGAGCGTGGCGACGTCGATGACGGCGGCGGCGATGCCTTCGTCCAGCAGCAGGTCAGCCGCGGCCTGCGTCTCTTGCAGCATCGCCCCCCAGCTCACCAGCGTGATGTCGTCGCCGTCGCGCAGTGTGAAGCAGGTATCGAGCGGCAGCGCCTCGCCACTGTCCGGTACTTCTTCGCGGAACAGGCGGTAGAGCCGGGTGGGTTCGAGGAACACCACCGGGTCGGGGTCGCGCATGGCCGCCAGCAGCAGGCCGTAGGCGCGCGCCGGGGTGGACGGTATGACCACCCGGATGCCGGGGATATGGGCAAACATCGCCTCGGGGCTTTCGGAGTGATGCTCCGGCGCATGGATGCCGGCGCCATAAGGCGAGCGCAGCACCATCGGGCAGCTCAGCCTGCCGCGCGTGCGGTGGCGCAGGCGGCCGGCATGATTGATGATGTGGTCGATGGCCGGGTAGATAAAACCGGTGAACTGGATTTCCGCCACGGGCGCCAGCCCCATTGCCGCCATGCCGATCGCGGCCCCGGCGATACCGGACTCGGCCAGCGGCGTATCGATCACGCGCTCCGCGCCAAAACGGGCTTGCAGCCCCGCCGTGGCGCGGAACACACCGCCATTCACGCCAATGTCCTCACCGAGCAGCACCACGCGCGGGTCGTGTTCCAGCGCATGGGCCAGCGCCTGGTTGACGGCTTCGACCAGATTGATTTCAGCCATGATCCTGCTCGCTCTCGTTATCCTTGCCCTGGTGGGCCCCCGGGGCAAAGCGATGCGCGGTGGCCACTTGCCCCGCCAGCGCTTTGGGCAGGCCGGCATACAGGTAATCGAACATCGCTGCCGTCTCCGGCAGGGGCGTTGCCAGGTAGGCCTGCACCGCGGCCGCCACTTGCGCCGCGCAATCCTTGGCAAGCGCGTCTTCGCGGGCCGCATCCCATGCGCCAAGGCGCAGCAGATAGTTGCGCAGCCTGGCCACCGGCTCCAGCAGCCAGTGCTGCCTGACCTGTTCGCTGTCGCGGTAGCGCGAGGCATCGTCCGCCGTGGTGTGGTCGCCAAGCCGGTAGGTGATCGCTTCGATCAGCGTGGCGCCGCCACCGCTGCGCGCCCGTTCCAGCGCGTCGAGCGTGACCTGGCGCACCGCCACGATATCGTTGCCATCCACCTGCAGGCCAGGGATACCGGCCGCGATGGCCTTTTGCGCGAGCGTCTGCGCGGCGGTCTGCTGGCTGCGCGGCATGGAGATCGCCCACTGGTTGTTGTTGACGACCAGCACAAGGGGCGCGTGCCAGGCGCCCGCCATATTCATGCCTTCGTAGAAATCGCCTTTTGACGTGCCGCCGTCCCCGAGCAGGCAAACCGCGGCGCGCGGCTCGCGGCGCAGCTTCATCGCGTAGGCGATGCCGGCAGCGTGGCAGACCTGGTTGCCGATGGGCACGCAGTTCGCAAAATCATGCGGCGCCGCCGCGAACGCATTGCCGCGCTCGTCGCCACCCCAATACAGCAGGCTCTCGGTCATGGAGACGCCGCGCTGGAACTGCGCGGCGTGATCGCGGTAGGACGGCACGAGCACGTCCTGCGCGCGCATGGCGCTGGCAACGCCGACGCCGACGGCCTCCTGGCCAAGCGCCGAGGCGAACGTGCCGATCTGGCCGGTGCGCTGCAGCGCAATGGCCTTGAGGTCGAACTGGCGGGTGAGCACCATGGCCCGGTAGAGCGGGAAAAGGGCCTCGGGATCGAGCGCAAATGCAGGCAGCGCTTGGGTCGGCTCACCTTGTGGATCGAGAAACTGCGTGTACTCGATGTCGAATGTCGCGACGGTCGCCATGCTATGCCCTTTATTCTTGTGTTCCAGTCGTTGCACTGGGGGCTGTCTTCTCTTCTTTTTTTCTCTTCTCTTCTCTTTCTTCTTTTGTGCGCATCCCGGCTCATGGAGCGCGCAACGCGCACGCTGCACCTGCATGTCAATGCTTGGGGCCCTTCATCGCCTCGGCTTCCCTGGCCGCCATCCGCTCCTCGCCGGCCTCGATCGGATCCATGGCCTCGTCCACCGAAGCCGCCGCGCGCTCGGCGTCCGCGTTGGCTTCTTCGGCAGGGGATTCGAAGTCTTCGTCCTCGGTGCTTGGCGGCCTCAGCATATCCTCGAGCATGGCGGCTAGCTCAGGTGTATCCCATGGCGCACTGCGCTGCTTTTTCCTCTTGATGTAGTGCCTGACTTCCGCATCCTGTTCCGGGGTCAGGGGAAGACCACGAAAGGTGCTTTGAGGGCCATTGGCGTCCATCATGGCGCTCCGGAGGGTTGTCTCGTTGTCAGTGTAGCCCTATTGCGGAGGTTGGGGCGATTGCGGGGGTGACGGGGTCCCGCGGAGACACACTTCAGGCTGCCGGCTACCTCGGCTACCTCGGCTACCTCGGCTACCTGTCAGGCAGCGCCGCCCGCACGGCCCAGGCCACCGCGTCAGCCAAAACCTCAATTTGCCGTCAGGCTGGTCGATATCCAACGGGGGGAGTGGCGAAAAGGTCGCTACGACTGACAAGCGCCCGGTCAGGGAACAAACCTGACGGAACACTGCCCGGCACAGGTGTTGGCCGGGCCAGATCCATGGGCGCGCCATTCGATAGGACAGGATCCGGATTTCCGGCGGTATCTGAGAGGATGAAAGTGGGAGACACGGACGATACCTGCGCAAGACTGGCAGCCGCGCTCGATGGCGGCTTGCTCCGGCCGGCATTCCAGCCATTGATCTGCTTCGAAACCGGCGCCATCGTCGGCTTCGAAGTGCTCGCTCGCTGGACGGACCCTGCAACGGGCCCGGTTTCCCCCGTTACTTTTATATCGATCGCGGAGTCGTGCGGGCTTATCGATCGCCTGACTTCCCATATCGTGCGCACGGCGTGCGCGGAGGCTGTGGGCTGGGGCCAGGGTTTTGTGCTGGCGTTCAACGTGTCTCCGGTGCAATTGCGCGACAAGGCGGTCGTCGCGCTGATCGCCGACGCTGTCACGCAGACGGGATTCCCGCTGGAGCGCATTCAGATCGAAATCACCGAGGGCGCCATGGAGACCGATGTCGAGCTCGCGCGTGCCATCATCGACGATCTGAAGGCACTCGGCATTGGTATCGCGCTGGACGACTTTGGTACCGGCTATGCCAGCCTGACACGCCTGCACGCTCTGCCATTCGACGAGATCAAGATCGATGCCAGCTTTGTGCGCGGCATGCTCGACGACCAGGAGTGCCGCCGGATCGTGACGGCGATCGTGGGGCTGGGCCACAGCATCGGCATGCGTGTTGTCGCGGAAGGCGTGGAGCGCGAAGAGCATGCCACCCTACTGCGCAAGCTGGGATGCGACATCGGCCAGGGATGGCTGTGGGCACCGGCGCTGCAACCGGAGCGGATTCCCGCGCTTATCCAGCGGCTTGGCTTGCGCGCGCCGGATCCGCGGCCGTTGGACCGGTCGCCGTATCAGCGCCTGCATCAGCTGGAGGCGCTCTATGTCGGCGCGCCCGTCGGCCTGTGCTTCCTGGACACGCGCTTGCGCCACGTGCATGTCAACGGGCGCTATGCGGAAATGTTCGGCGCCCAGGTGGACGCCCTTGTCGGCGCCCAGCTCTGCGCGGCCTGCATGTCCGAAGCCGGCAGATCGGTCTGCTCGCTGGCGCATGCCGTGCTTGCCATGGAGACGCGCTCTCCGATGGAACGCGAGATCACCGCGAACGGCGAGGTCTACCTGGTGGTCGGCCAGCGCGTCAACGATGACATCGGGGACGTGATCGGCATCTCGCTCGTTGCCATTGGCATCTCGGCGCGCAAACGGGCCGAGCTTGCCTTGCGGGAAAGCGAGGAGCATTTCCGCTGCTCGGTCGAGCTGAGCCCCCATATTGCCTGGGCGGCGGACCCCGATGGCACGCTGTGCTATATCAGCCCGAACTTCCGCGACAGCGCCGGGTGCGCGATGCAGGACCGCATCGACGCCTGGCGTGCCACGGTCCATCCTGATGACCAGTTGCGCATCCGGGCGGAGTGGCTTGCCTGGATCCCGAGTGGCCAGCCGTTCGCGACCCGGTTCCGCATCCAGTGGCCGGACGGCAGCTGGCGCCACATGCTGAGCCGCGCCCAGCCGCATATCGGCACGAATGGCGCGATCGATCGCTGGTATGGCGTCATCAGCGATATCAGCGCGCAAGCCTGCATGAAGCGGCGGATCGCAGACCTGGAGGACCAGGTTCGTGCCCTGACGGCGCACGTGGCATAGCGATCACCCGGGACCGCTGCCATGGCGGCTGGATAGCATCGCAATCAGGAAGTCCCGGACGCATTCGCCCTGGCGCACGCGCAGCTTCAGATCGGAAACTGCGTCGTCGACAGCACCTGCTTGAGCACCATGAACGAGCGTATCTGGCGGACCCCCGGCAGATACAACAGTTGCTCCGCATGGAGGCGATTGAAGCTCTCGCTGTCCTTGGTGCGCAGCATCATGAAGTAGTCGAACTCGCCCGTCACCACGTGGCACTCCATGCAGCCGCAGACCTGCTGGGCGGCCTTCTCGAACTCGGAGAAGGATTCCGGCGTGGACCGGTCCAGCACCACGCCGATCATCACCAGCATCCCCGCGTCCAGCGCGGCCGGGTTCAGCAGCGCCACGATCCCGCGAATCAGCCCGAGTTCCTTGAGCCGCTCCACGCGCCGCAGGCAGGCTGGCGGGCTCAGGCTGACTTTGGCCGCCAGCGCCACATTCGAGATGGACGCGTCGCGCTGGAGTGCGCGCAGGATGGCTTTATCGGTGCGATCCAATGCCTCGGAATGTGGCACGGGGTGCTCGGTTTTGGTGCGCAATTTTGTTTCGTCCATGATGCTTTATAAAAAACAAAAAAGTAAAAACAAGTGCCGTGAATTTTTTATAGTGCATAAATGGATTGATATTTGCAACCATGTTTCGTGCGTTTTTTTCTAGGATTGAGTCCATCGCAGCATCAACGAAAGGTGGCGCCACATGCCAGTGTTCTTCGCCAGCCTTGATGCCTGGATCCCCGCTCTTCACCCGAGTCATCCAAGAAACCCAGGAGTTGCCAGCATGAATCTCAAACGCTTTCCCCGCCACCCGCTGACGTTCGGCCCCACGCCCATCCAGCCGCTCAAGCGCCTGAGCGCGCATCTCGGCGGCAAGGTCGACCTCTATGCCAAGCGTGAGGACTGCAACAGCGGCCTGGCGTTCGGCGGCAACAAGACGCGCAAGCTCGAATACATCATTCCGGACGCGCTCGCCCAGGGGTGCGACACGCTCGTGTCCATCGGCGGCATCCAGTCCAACCAGACGCGCCAGGTGGCTGCCGTGGCGGCGCATCTCGGCCTGAAGTGCGTGCTGGTGCAGGAGGACTGGGTGAACTACTCCGACGCCGTCTATGACCGCGTTGGCAATATCCAGATGTCTCGCATCATGGGCGCCGACGTGCGCCTGGTCAGCGATGGCTTCGATATCGGGATCCGCAAGAGCTGGGAGGAGGCCATGGAGAGCGTGCGCCAGGCCGGCGGCAAGCCCTACCCGATCCCGGCGGGGTGTTCCGAGCATCCGCTGGGCGGCCTGGGCTTTGTCGGTTTTGCGGAAGAGGTGCGCGCACAGGAAGCCGAGCTTGGCTTCAGGTTCGACTACGTCGTGGTCTGCTCGGTGACCGGCAGCACGCAGGCTGGCATGGTGGTCGGCTTCGCCGCCGATGGCCGGGCCAACCGCGTGATCGGCATCGACGCATCGGCCAAGCCGGCGCAGACCCGGGCGCAGATCCTGCGCATTGCCCGCAACACGGCGCATCTGGTCGACCTCGGCCGCGATATCACCGACGAAGACGTGGTGCTCGACACGCGCTACGGCGGGCCGGAGTACGGCTTGCCTTCCGAAGAGACGCTCGAAGCCATCCGGATGAGTGCCAAGCTAGAAGGCATGATGACCGACCCGGTCTACGAAGGGAAATCGATGCAGGGCATGATCGACCTGGTCCGCCGCGGCGAATTTCCGGAAGGCTCCAAGGTGCTCTACGCCCACCTGGGCGGCGCCCCGGCGCTGAGCGCTTATAGCTTCTTGTTCCGCAACGGCTGATCCCGCACGATGGCTGCCCCCTGATGCCGGTGGCGCAACGCCGGCATCGAGGGGCGCTTGTTCGGCAAAGCCCCCTGTCTCGTTTTGCTTCCCATTTTTTGCTCTCCGTTTGCCCCCCGTCGCTCAATCACAGGAGTCGCGCATGAACGTCATTTCACGAAGCGTTTCGATGGCGCTGAAGGCGCTGTCGCTGTTGGGCATCGCCATGTGCGCCGCGCATGCGCAGCCCCAGGGATATCCCACCAGGCCGGTCGTGCTGGTTGTGCCGTTTCCGCCCGGCGGGGCGGTAGACATCATGGGACGATTGGTAGGCAAGAAGCTGGGCGAGCGTCTCGGCCAGCCCGTGGTCATCGAGAACCGCGCGGGCGCCGGCACCATCGTTGGCGCCGGCTATGTGGCAAAGGCCGCGCCTGACGGCTATACGCTGTTCATCAGTTCCGGCTCGACCTTCACGGTCAACCCCGCCATCAACGCCAACCTGCCCTACGATCCCGTGAAGAGCTTCGAGCCCATCGGCCTGGTCGCGCGCGTGCCCCTGATCCTGCTGGCGAATCGCGATGTCCCGGTGGACAACCTCAAGCAGATGATGGCGGCGGTGAAGGCCGCGCCGGGCAAATACGCCTATGGCTCGTTCGGCAACGGCACCACCGGCCACTTCGCGGGCGAGATGATCCTGGGCGCCACCGGCATGCAGCTCCAGCATATTCCCTACAAAGGCAGCGCCCCAGCCATTGCCGACCTGATCGGCGGGCAGATTCCGTTCTCGGTCGACACCATCGCGGCATCCCTGCCGCATATCAAGAGCGGCAAGATCAAGGTGATCGCGGTGGCAGGCGCCAGGCGCGCGACGCTGCTGCCGGAGGTGCCCACCGTCGCGGAATCCGGCTTCCCGGGTTTCGATGCGGATTCATGGGTGGCGATCGCGGCCCCGCGTGGCTTGCCGCCCGATGTCAAGTCACGGCTGGAGAAGGCCCTGGCACAGACCATGAAAGACCACGAGATCCAGGAAAAACTGGTGGCCAACGGCCTGGAGCCCTCCTATGCAACGCCGGAACAGGTCAGCGCCATGATCGACAAGGACCTGCCGCGCATGCGGGCCATTGCCCAGAAGGCCGGTATCCAGGCAAATTGAGCCGGGCAGTTGCCGGCGGGAGCGTATCAAGATGGCATCTCGTGACCGATTCGGTTCCATCCTGGCGAGCGATCCGATTGTGCAGGCGGATCCGCAGGAGTTGCAGGAGTGGTGCGACGCGCTCGATGGCGTGTTGTCGGCCTGGGGCCCGGAGCAGGGCAGGGAGCGCGCCTGCGCCATCCTGGATGCGTTGCTGGCGCATGCTGGCAAGCATCGGTTGCGGTGGCGGCCGGCACAGGTAACGCCGTACCTGAACACGATACCGGTCGAAGCGCAACCGGCCTATCCGGGCGACCTGGCGATGGAGCAGCGCCTGTCGGCGATCCTGCGCTGGAACGCGCTCGCCATGGTGGTGCGCGCCAACCAGGCGCATGGCGAGCTTGGCGGCCACATCGCGAGCTATGCTTCGGCGGCGGATTTGTTCGAGGTGGGCTATCAGCATTTCTTCCGCGGCCCCGATGCCGCGCAAGGCGGGGACCTCGTCTTCTTCCAGCCCCATTCGGCACCCGGGGTCTATGCGCGTGCCTTCCTGGAAGGCCGGCTGGACGAAGCATCGCTTTGCCACTACCGGCAAGAGATCGTTGCCGAAGGCAAGGGGATTCGCGGCCTGAGTTCTTACCCGCATCCCTACCTGATGCCAGACTTCTGGCAGTTCCCCACCGGCTCGATGGGCATCGGCCCGCTCAACGCCATCTACCAGGCGCGTTTCATGCGCTACCTGGAAAACCGGGGCCTGAAAGCGACCAGCGAGCGCCGGGTCTGGGGCTTCTTCGGCGATGGCGAGATGGACGAGCCGGAGTCGATCGCCGCACTGACGCTGGCCGCCCGGGAAAAGCTGGATAACTGCACGTTCGTCATCAACTGCAATCTCCAGCGCCTGGACGGGCCGGTGCGCGGCAACGGGCGCATTGTCGATGAGCTCGAGGCCTTGTTCGCGGGGGCGGGATGGCATGTCGTCAAGTGCTTGTGGGGGTCGGAGTGGGACGCGCTGCTGGCGCGTGACCACGATCACGCCATCAGCCGCGCGTTCGCGCAGACCGTGGATGGCGAATTCCAGACGCTCTCGGCCAACGATGGCGCGTTCAACCGCGAGAACTTCTTCAGCAAGACCCCGGCGCTGCGCTCGCTGGTGGCGCATCTCTCCAACGACGAGATCGACGGCCTGCGCCGGGGCGGGCATGACCCGGCGAAGATCCATGCGGCATTTGCCGAAGCCGCCAGGCGCAATGGGCGTCCCTGCGTGGTGCTGGCCAAGACCATGAAAGGCTACGGCATGGGCGCCATCGCGCAAGGCCGGATGACCACGCACCAGCAAAAGAAGCTCGGCCCGGAGGATCTGCTCGCGTTCAGGGACCGCTTCCAGTTGCCGCTGACCGACGAACAGGTGGCCCAGGCCGCGTTCTACCGCCCGGCGCAGGACAGCCCCGAAATTCGCTACCTGCAAGCCAGGCGCGCCGCCCTCGGCGGCTATCTTCCCGCGCGCCATCCCGGCGCCGGGCCGCTGCCGGTGCCCGGGCTGGACAAGACCGCCGCGTTCGCCCTGCATGCCGATGGCAAGGCCATGAGCTCCACCATGGCCCTGGTACGGTACCTGGGCGCCTTGCTCAAGGATCCTGTGCTGGGCCCGCGGATCGTCCCGATCGTCGCCGACGAAGCGCGGACGTTCGGCATGGCGAACCTGTTCCGCCAGGTCGGCATCTACGCGCCATTCGGCCAGCTTTACCAGCCGGAGGATTCGGCCTCGATGCTGTCGTACCGGGAAGTCAAGGATGGCCAGATCCTGGAGGAGGGCATCACGGAGGCCGGCGCGCTGTCCTCGTGGACCGCGGCGGCCACCAGTTACGCTACGCACGGCACCACCATGCTGCCGTTTTATATCTACTACAGCATGTTCGGCTTCCAGCGCGTGGGCGACCTGATCTGGGCGGCGGCCGACCAGCGCGCACGCGGGTTCCTGATCGGCGCCACCTCAGGACGTACCACCCTGGGGGGCGAGGGCCTGCAGCACCAGGACGGCACCAGCCACCTGGCGGCTTCGACCATTCCCAACTGCCGCGCCTACGATCCGGCCTTCGCGGGGGAGCTGGCGGTCATCGTCGACCACGGCATGCGGCGCATGGTCAGCGAACAGGCCGACGAGTTCTACTATGTCACCGTCACCAATGAAAGCGTCGAGAATCCGAGCCTGCCGGCCCAAGCGCACGAAGGCGTGGTGCGGGGCATGTACCTGCTGCGGCGCGGCGCGGCGTGCGAGCACCGCGTGCAGTTGTTCGGCAGCGGGGCCATCATGGGCGAAGTCCTGAAGGCAGCGCGCCAGCTCGAGCAGGTGCATGGCATTGCTGCCGATGTCTGGAGCGTGACCAGCTACATCGAGCTGGCGCGTGAAGGGGTGGAGCGCGAACGCCTGTGGCGCCATGGCGAGGTTCCGGCCATCGATAGCTGGTTCGGGCGGCAGCTCGGGGCGGGCAGCGGCCCGATTGTCGCGGCCACCGACTATGTGCGCGCGCTGCCGGAGCTGGTGCGTGCCTTTGTCCCGCCGGGGCGGCGCTATGTGACGCTGGGCACCGATGGCTTCGGACGCAGCGATTCGCGGGCTGCGTTGCGGCGCTATTTCGAGGTCGATGCCGCGGCCATCGTCCAGGCCAGCCTGGCGGCGATGGCGGAGATCGTGGCCGATGAGATGGCTTGCGAAAGAAGGCACCTGGCCGAAGTGATTTCCCTGGCGTCGATCTAGCCGGCGACCGGTCGCCGGCTCTCATGCCGGCAGCCATCATCAACCCTCATCAAGCCGCGGTCAGCTGGCGTAGTGCTTCCAGCAGCTTGACCGCGGGGCCGGGCAGGATGCCCTGGCGCCGCCGGAAGGCCGTCAGCGTACGCGTGCCGACCCCGCCGGGAATGTCCAGAATGTCGATCACGCCGGCCTTGCGCTCGGCCTCGACCATCGGCTCGGCCATCCAGCTCAGAAAGCCGGATTGCGCGACCAGGCTCTTCAGCGCGGTCACCGAACGCGTCTCCACGACGATGTTCGGCAGGCCCAGGCCCTGCGCCGCAAACACCTGCCGCATGTGCTCGAACGGCCCGGTGCCCCGGGGCGGGATGGCCCATTGCTGGTCAAGGGTATCGGCCAGGGTCAGTGCCGGCTTGCGCCGCAGCGGGTGGCCCGGCGCCGCCACCACGTAGCTGCTGTCTTCCCACCGGCAGTCGGCAATGGCCTCGATCTCGTCGGTGTCCGGCGCGCAGATGCTGAGCGCCAGGTCGATCTCATGCCGGATCAGGCTTTGCGCCAGCCGGTCCCACACGCCCTCCGTAATCTCCACGCGCAGGTTCGGCCACGCCTTGGTGACCCGGCCAACCGCCAGCGGCAGCACCAGGCTGGCGATGCTGCCCACCGCGCCCACCTTGATGGTGCCCTTGGCCAGGCCGCGCATGGCATCGATCTCCTCGCGCGCGTGCTCGGCCTCGCGCTGCAGCAGCGTGGCATGGGGGAGCAGGGCGCTGCCCACCGCGGTGAGCTGCATGCCCTTGGCGTGCCGCTCGAACAGCGGTGCGCCAAGCTCGTCCTCCAGCCGCTTGATGGTGCGGCTTAGTGCGGGCTGGGTCACGTGCAGCGCGTCGGCGGCACGGCCCAGGCTGCCGCTGGCGACGATGGTGGTGAAGGCCTTGAGTTGGCGCAGATCGAAAGTCATGTGCAAAAGTAATGCCTTTTGACCAAGAAGGCAATATTCAATTAAGGGTCGGGCTCGCATACTTTGGGCTACTTTGCACACCAAGCACGCGCCGGCCTTGGGCCAGGCGTTCCACCGAATGCATCGACGGGAGAGATTTGCATGACCGGTAGCACGACAACCGTGGCGGGCGCCGCGCGCAACGCAACCAGCACAGCCAGCACCGTGCGCGACGCCGTGATCGACCTGCTGCGCCAGCTTGGCATCACTTCGGTGTTTGCCAATCCCGGCTCGACCGAGTTGCCGATGTTCCGGGATTTCCCCGCCGATTTCCGCTACGTGCTCGGGCTGCAGGAGGCGGTGGTGGTAGGCATGGCCGATGGTTTTGCGCAGGCCAGCCGTAATGCGTCGCTGGTCAACCTGCATTCGGCGGCTGGCGTCGGCAACGCCATGGGCAATATCTTCACCGCGTTCAAGAACCGCACGCCGATGATCGTCACGGCGGGCCAGCAGGCGCGCTCGATCCTGCCGTTCGATCCCTTCCTGTCGTCTGCCCAGGCCACCGAGCTGGCCAAGCCCTACGTCAAGTGGAGCATCGAGCCGGCGCGCGCCGCGGATGTGCCGCTGGCCATCGCACGTGCCTATTACGTGGCGATGCAGGAGCCGCGCGGCCCCGTGCTGGTCTCGATCCCGGTGGACGACTGGGACCAGCCGGCGGAGCGGGTGGCCGCGCGCACGGTGAGCCATACGGTGCGGCCGGACCCGGAGGCGATTGCGCGCGTTGGCGTGGCGCTGGATGCCTGCGAGCGGCCTGCCTTTGTCGTCGGTGGGCAGGTCGACCGCGCCGGCGCATGGGACGACGTGGTGCGCCTGGCCGAGACGCACAATGCGCGCGTCTATGTGGCGCCGATGTCCGGGCGCTGCGCGTTCCCGGAAGACCATCGCCTGTTCGCCGGTTTCCTGCCCGCCATGCGCGAGAAGATCGTCGGCCTGCTGGGCGGGCACGACCTGATCCTGGTGCTGGGCGCGCCGGCCTTTACCTACCATGTGGAAGGCGCTGGCCCCCACGTGCCGGAGGGCGCCACGCTGTATCAGTTGATCGACGATCCCGCCATCGCGGCCTGGACGCCGGTGGGCGCATCGGTGGTGGGCAATATCCGGCTCGGCGTGCTTGACCTGCTGGCGCGGCCCGCGCCCAGGGCGCGCCCGTTGCCTGCCCCGCGCCCGCCGCGCCCGCATGCCGAACCGACGCGGCTGATGTCCACCGCCTATGTGCTCCAGACCCTGGCCGAGGTGCGCGACGCCGCCGACATCGTGGTGGAAGAAGCGCCCAGCGCGCGTCCCGTCATGCAGGGCTACCTGCCGTTCACGCAAAGCGGCACCTTCTACACCATGGACAGCGGCGGCCTGGGCTACGGCATGCCCGCAGCCGTTGGCGTGGCGCTGGCGCGGCCGGGGGCACGCGTCATCGCGCTGATCGGCGACGGCTCCAGCATGTACTCGATCCAGGCCATCTGGAGCGCGGTCCAGCTCCAGCTGCCGATCACCTTCGTGATCCTCAACAACGCGCGCTACGCCGCACTGCAGGACTTCGCGCCGGAATTTGGCTTTGCCCCGGCCGATCCGGTGCAGGGCACGGACCTGCCAGGGATCGATTTCGTGGCGCTGGCCAAGGGGATGGGTTGCGAAGGCGTGCGGGTGCGCGACGCTGAGCGATTGCGCGATGCCCTGGCCGACGCGTTGCGCTCGCCAACGGCGATGCTGGTGGAGGTTGAGGTGGCATGAGTACTGAGGCAAAGGCCGAAGCCAACAGGATGCGCCAGCGCCGTCTGCAATGACGACGGCCGTTACTCCCTCTCCCCTCATGGGGAGAGGGCTGGGGAGAGGGGCGGTTTGGCTAGGAGCCACTCGAAGCGAAGCCAATGGTTTCTTCCGCGTACAGAAATCCCTCCCGCAAGCGCAGAGCGAAGCAAATCGCAGGCAAGCAAAACAAAGGAGACAAGAATGCAGAAGATTTCGTTGCTGATCGACGGCCAACAACGCCAGGCAGGCAACGGCGCCACCTTCGCGCGCCGCAATCCCCTGGACGGCGAGGTAGCCACGATTGCCCCGGCCGCGACGCTCGCCGATGCGCTGTCGGCGGTGGACGCCGCCGCGGCGGCCTTCGACGCCTGGGCCGCCATCGGCCCGAGCGAGCGCCGCGCGCTGCTGACCAAGGCTGCGCATGCGCTGGAAGCCCGCAGCGAAGCCTTTGCTGCCGCGATGGCCGCCGAGACCGGCGCCTCCGCCATGTGGGCCGGCTTCAACGTGCACCTGGCCGCGGCCGGCCTGCTTGAAGCGGCCAGCCTGACCACGCAGATCCATGGCGAGGTCATTCCGTCGGACGTGCCGGGCAGCCTGGCCATGGGCGTGCGCCAGCCGGCCGGTGTGGTCCTCGGCATGGCGCCCTGGAACGCCCCGGTCATCCTGGCCGTGCGCGCCATCGCCTTGCCGCTGGCCTGCGGCAATACCGTCGTGCTGAAGGGGTCGGAGATCTGCCCGGCCACGCACGGGTTGATCATCGAAGCCATGCAGGAGGCCGGCCTGCCCAGGGGCGTGGTGAACTTCGTCACCAATGCGCCGGCCGATGCGGGCGAACTGGTGGAAGCCATGATCGCCCATCCGGCGGTACGGCGCGTGAACTTCACCGGCTCCACGCGCGTGGGCAAGGTCATCGCCGCTAGCTGTGCCAGGCACTTGAAGCCGGTGGTGCTCGAGCTCGGCGGCAAGGCCCCGTTGCTGGTGCTGGAGGATGCCGATATCGATGCCGCCGTCGCCGGCGCCGCGTTTGGCGCGTTTGCCAATTCCGGCCAGATCTGCATGTCGACCGAGCGCATCATCGTGGACAACAAGATCGCCGACGCCTTTGTCGCGCAACTGGCGGCCAAGGCCAGCGCGCTGCCGCTGGGCGATCCGCGCAAGGGGCCGGTGGTGCTGGGCTCCGTGGTCGACATGAGCACCGTTGCGCGCTGCAACTCGTTGATCGACGATGCCTTGGCCAAGGGCGCGAAGCTGTTGTGCGGCGGCAAGGCGGACAGCACCCTGATGCCGGCCACGCTGCTCGATCACGTCACGCCGCGGATGCGGATCTACGCGGAAGAGTCGTTCGGCCCGGTCAAGCCCATCGTGCGCGTCAGCGGCGACGCCGAGGCCATCGCCTGCGCCAACGACAACGAGTACGGGCTGTCGTCGGCCGTGTTCAGCCGCGATGTGGCGCGGGCCATGAACGTGGCCAGGCGCATTCAATCCGGCATCTGCCATATCAATGGCCCGACGGTGCACGACGAGGCGCAGATGCCGTTCGGTGGCGTGAAGAGCAGCGGCTTTGGCCACTTTGGCGGGCAGGCCGGCATTGCCGAGTTCACCGACCTGCGCTGGGTCACCGTGCAGACGACGCCGCGCCACTACCCGTTCTAGGCCGCAGGCGGCCGGGTTGCCGCCACGCCCAGACAACGCTATCCAACCAGCGCCGGACCGCGGCGACGCCTATGATCAGAATCGCAATTCTCGGGGCCGGGGCCATGGGCTCGCTGTTTGGCGCACGCCTTGCCCAAGCAGGCCATATCGTCACCTTGATCGATATCAACGACGCGCATCTCGATGCGATCCGCCGCTTCGGCCTGCGCCTGCAGACAGATGAGGCGGACCGGCGGGTCCACGGCATGCGGGCGGTGCGCCCGGAACAGGCGGATGCCATCCCCGATCTGCTGATCGTCTTCACCAAATCCATGCACACGCGCGCCGCGATGACGGGCGTGCGCCACCTGCTGGGGCCGGATACGATTGTGCTGACGTTGCAAAACGGCCTGGGCAGCGTCGATGCGATTTCCGAATTCGTGCCGGCGCAGCGGCTCCTGATTGGCGTCACCACATGGCCGGCCGACCTGGCTGGCCCCGGGCACGTGCATTCGCACGGCGAGGGGGGAATCCGGATGATGAGCGCCGATGGCGTGGACCGGCCCGCCGTGGCGGTGACGGCGGCGGCGCTGGAGCGCGCCGGGCTGCACTGCCACGCCGATGCGGATGTGTGGGCCGCGATCTGGGAGAAGGTGGCATTCAACGCCGCGCTGAACCCGCTGTGCGCGGTCACTGGCAGCACCGTGGACCAGTTGGGCAACATCCCGGATGGCACGGCGCTCGCCTTGTCCGTGGTGGCCGAGGTGCTGGCCGTGGCCAGGAGTCATGGCGTGGCTGTCGATGCGGACAAGGTCGGCGCCAACGTGTTGCACGCCATCGGCCACCACATCGGCCACAAGCCTTCCATGCTGCAGGACATCCTTGCCGCCCGGCGCACCGAGATCGATGCGATCAACGGCGCCGTGGTGGCCGCGGCGCGGCGCCACGGGGTGCCGGTGCCGTGCACCGAGAGCCTGCTGCAACTCGTCCGGCTGATCGAAGCCCGGGCGGCAAACGGCGGGCAGGGCGCCAGCCCGCTCCGGCAGCACTGAGCCACGGCACGCCGTGGCCTCAAGACGCAAGACGCAAGACGCAAGACGCAAGACGCAAGACGCAAGACGCAAGACGCAAGACGCAAGACGCAAGACGAGAGACGAGAGACGAGAGACAAAAAAGCGCTGGCCCCGGCCAAAGCGCCCATCGACAGGAGACACGCATGAATACGCATAGCATTACGCATCTGTTCCGCGTCATTGCCGCGGGCCGCATTTCCATCGCGCGGCGCAAGCGCCGTCCGGCCACGATCCCGGCCGGCGCGGCGCAGGCACCCGGTGCGCATCGCCATGGAGTGCAAGCATGAGCGCGAACCTGCAGCAAGCCGGCACGCCCGTCGACGTGGGCAGCGTGCTCGATGATGGCCCTTACACGACCATGCAGAAGATCGTCGTGATGCTGGCGGCGCTGTCCATCGTGATGGACGGCTTCGATGGCCAGTTGATCGGCTTCGCGATTCCCGTGCTGATCAAGGAGTGGGGCATCACCCGCAGCGCCTTCGCGCCCGCGGTGGCGGCCGGGCTGGTGGGCATGGGCATCGGCAGCGCGTGCGCGGGCCTGTTGGCGGACCGCTTCGGGCGCAGGTGGGCCGTGATCGGCAGCGTCTTCCTGTTCGGCGCGGCCACCTGCGCCATCGGCTTCGCCCCGGACACGACGACGATCGCCATGCTGCGCCTGATCGCCGGGCTTGGCATCGGCGGTGCTTTGCCAAGCTCCACCACCATGACGGCCGAGTTCACCCCGGCACGCAGCCGCACGCTGGCGGTGACGGCCACCATCGTCTGCGTGCCGCTGGGCGGCATGCTGGCCGGCCTGTTCGCCAGCGTGGTCCTGCCGGCCTATGGCTGGCGCGGCTTGTTCTTTATCGGCGGCGCGCTGCCGCTGGGCCTGGGCGTGCTGCTGATGCTGGTTCTGCCCGAGTCGCCGCGCTTCCTGGTGCGCCGAGCGCACCGGTGGGACGAACTGCGCCGGCTGCTCGGCCGCATGTCCAGGCCGCTGCCGGCGGATGCGGTCTTCACCGACCTGGCCGAGCGCGGCGCGGAGAGCCGCAAGGGCTTCGGCGCGCTGTTCGCGCCCGGGCAGGCGCGCGACACGCTGGCGATCTGGTGCGCCTTCTTCATGTGCCTGCTGGCCGTCTACAGCGCCTTTAGCTGGCTGCCGACCATGCTGGCGTCGGAGGGGTTGAACGTGGCGGTCGCGGGGTCCGGCCTGACCGCCTACAACCTCGGCGGCGTCATCGGCGCGCTGTGCTGCGCGGTTGCCATCGCGCGCTTCGGCTCGCGCTGGCCGCTGGCGATCTGTTGCGCCGGCGGGGCGGCCAGCGCGCTGTTGCTGCAAGGCGTGGATGTTCGCCACAGTACGGGGTTGCTGATCGTTGGCCTGGGCGTGCACGGCATGTTCGTCAATGCGGTCCAGTCGACCATGTACGCGCTGTGTGCCTTCGTGTACCCCACGGCAGTGCGGGCCACCGGCACGGCCTCGGCGCTGGCCTTTGGCCGTCTCGGGGCCATCCTCAGCGCCTTCGCGGGCGCGGCGGTGATCACCGCGGGCGGCGCATCGTCCTACCTCGGCATGCTCGGCGCGGCGATGGCCGCCGTGCTGGTGGCGCTGCTTGCGGTCAAGGGCCATATCCCGAAGCTGGCGCGTGCGCCGGCCAGCGGTGACGCGGTCCTCGCACGTTCCTGAGGCCCGGGCTCCATGCAAGCTCCCCGGCATACGGCATGACGGCGCTCCTCAATCTCGACGCGTACCGGCGCCTGGCGCAACGCCGGCTGCCCCGCATCGTGTTCGACTACATCGAAGGCGGCGCGGATGACGAATCCGGGATCCGGCGTAATCGCGATGCGCTCGATGCCCTGTTGCTGGATCCGGCGCGCCTGACCGATGTGAGCGCGCGGGACCTGTCGGTTACCCTGGCAGGCGCGCGCAGCGAGGCGCCGCTGGTCGTCGCGCCCATGGGACTGAACGGCGCCTGCCGGCCCGATGGTGACGTGATGCTCGCGCGCGCCGCCGCGCGCGCCGGCATTCCGTTCACGCTGTCCACCGCGTCCAACGTGGCGCTGGCGGAGGTGGCGCGGCGTGCCGGCGGCAGGCTGTGGTTCCAGCTTTATGTGGTGCAGCGCGAGCACGCCCGCGCGCTGGTCAAGGGCGCGTTGTCCGCCGGCTATGAGGCCCTGGTGCTGACCACGGACGTGACCGTGAACGGGCGGCGCGAGCGCGACCTGCGCAACGGCTTCGCGGTGCCGTACCGGCTGACGCCGCGCATCGTGGCGGATGCGGCGCTGCACCCCGCGTGGACGATCCGGCAATGCCGCCATGGCTTGCCGACGCTGCCTAACGTGGATGGCGGCGCCGGTGCCGGCGCCCAGGCTGCCTTGCTCCAGCGCCGCATGGATGCCAGCTTCTCCTGGGACGACCTCGCCGCGCTGCGCGACATGTGGCCGCGCAAGCTATACGTCAAGGGCATCCTGAATGCCCGCGACGCCGCGCGCTGCGTGGCGCTCGGCGTGGACGGCGTCATCGTGTCGAATCATGGCGGCCGGCAACTCGCGGATCTTGCGGCGCCGGTGTCCGTCTTGCCCGAGGTGGTGGCGGCCGTCGGCGGCGGCGAGGCGCTGGTGGACAGCGGCTTTCGCAACGGCCGGGATGTCGTCAAGGCGCTGGCGCTAGGGGCACGCGCCGTCATGCTCGGCAGGCCCTTGCTCTACGGCCTTGCCGCGCGTGGCGAGGCCGGCGTGGACGAGGTGCTGGCCATGTTCGTGGCCGACATCGACCGGACCCTGGCGCTGCTTGGTTGCCCGGACGTCGTCTCGCTTGGCCGGGGCCGGTACATCCGGAATTCGCTATGATCCGGGGTCGGAGCCGTCTTTCGCGCGGCCGGCATCCCCAGGTGCGCCGAGGCAGATCGCCGCGCCCGGAGGCCAGACGGCGCGCGCCTATGCCAATGACCTGGATAAACTTCAAAACGCCTGTCGCTTCCGCCCAACCCGAAGCGCAGGCGGCCGCCCTGTCGCAACAATCCGAACGGATCGTCACCGATGCCGATGGCTGCCGCATGGTCTGGCGCCGCTTTGGCGAGGGGCAACCCGTGGTCCTGCTGCATGGCGGGCACGGCAGCTGGCTGCACTGGGTGCGCAATATCGAGGCGCTGGCCGCGCACCGCACGGTGTGGGCGCCGGACATGCCGGGGTTTGGCGAGTCGGACGATATCGCCAGCGATCTTTCGGTGATGACCGGCACGCTTGTCAAGGGCATCAGGCAGTTGCCCGGCTGCGACAAGGCGCTCAGCCTGGTCGGCTTCTCCTTCGGCGGGCTGGTGGCCGCCAACGTGGCCGCGTCGCTCGGCACCGTGCGCCGGCTGGCGCTGATGGGCTCAGGCGGCCATGGCGGCATCCGCCGCCAGCAGCGCGCGCTGGTGGACTGGCGCAAGGCCGGGGACGCCGAGGCCCTGGCGCTGTCCATGCGCTACAACCT
Source organism: Cupriavidus sp. GW822-FHT02D05 (assembly GCF_058802485.1). Taxonomy (NCBI): domain Bacteria; kingdom Pseudomonadati; phylum Pseudomonadota; class Betaproteobacteria; order Burkholderiales; family Burkholderiaceae; genus Cupriavidus; species Cupriavidus sp. GW822-FHT02D05. The sequence continues at coordinate 28,300 of NZ_JBXAOE010000054.1, forward strand.
GGAAGCGTTCATGATGGCCGACCCGGCCAAGATCGATGCCATGGCCATGTACGCGCACACCGAGTCATGCCGCCTCACGCGCTTTCGCAGCAAGACCATCTCCCGCTCCGGCGACCTGCGCGGCGCGCTGGACCGCTTCGGCGGCGAGGTGCTGCTGGCCTGGGGCGAGCACGACGTCACGGCGGATCCTGTCCCGGCCATCGCGGCAATGACCCAGGACAGCCCGCGCCGCGAAGGCCGCGTCATTGCCAACGCGGGCCACTGGGTCCAGTACGAGGCCCACGAGCCCGTCAACGCATTGCTGGACGGCTGGTTGCCGAAATAGCCGGCGCGGCCGCCGCCGGGTACGTTTTCTGGTAATGCACAGTGAACGTCCCTAACGCCGCCAGCGCGGCCTGCGGGTCGTGGCTCGGCTTGACGGCGAAGGCATCGAAGCCGCAACGCGCCATGTAGTGCACGGTATCGATCATCACGTCGCCCACCGCGCGCAGCTCGCCGCCCCAGCCATATTGCGTGCGCAGCATCTGCGCCAGCGAATAGCCGCGCCCGTCCGTATAAACCGGGAAGTCGATCGCCAGGTGCGCGATGCCGGTGGCGTCGATGGTGGCGGCGCCCGCCTCAAGCAGGTCTCCAGGGTCCGCATCCGGGCCGAGGTACACGGCCACCGGGTGGCGGCGCAGGCGCAGGGCATCGCGGGCTGCCCACCATGTGGCAAGGGTGACCAGCCAGCCGTTTTCGTCCGGCGGCAGCGCGTGCGTTGCCGATGCCGATGCCGGCGCGTTCTCGTCCGGCACGAAGGCGCGCCAGATGTCCGCTTCCAGCTGGCCGTTGCGAATCACATTGTTCAGCGGTGGCAATGATTGGAGATCAGGCACGGGCTTGCTCCGCTTGCTGCCGCCGCGCGACGATTCTCGGGTCCTGGTAGACCGCCTGCTTGAAGGGCTCCGGGCCAACCCGCTCCACCACGTCGATAAACCGCTCCGCCTCGCTGTCGCGCAGGGACAGGTAGGTATCGATCAGCAGCGCCACCACATCCGGGATTTCATCGCGCGCGAACGACGGGCCGATGATGCGGCCGATTGCCGCGCCGCCGCCCTTGTGCTGATCCAGCAACGCATGGCCGGCCGCGCCGTTCTGGCGCCCGCCGATGGTTACCTGGTACCACTCCTCGCCAGCCTTGTCCACGCCAAGGATGCCGATGTGGCCCACGTGATGGTGCCCGCAGGAGTTGATGCAGCCGGAGATGTTCAGGTCCAGCTCGCCGATCTCGAACAGGTAGTCCAGGTCGTCGAAGCGGCGCTGGATGGCCTCGGCCAGCGGAATCGACACCGCGTTGGCCAGCGAGCAGAAATCCCCGCCCGGGCAGGCAATGATATTGGTGAGCAGGCCGATGTTGGCGGTGGCCAGGTTCAGCGCGTCCAGCGCCTGCCAGAGCGCAAACAGCGCGCCCCGGCGCACGTCGGCCAGGATCAGGTTCTGCTCGTGCGAGACCCGCAGCTCGCCAAAGCCGAAGCGCTCCGCCAGGTCCGCCACCGCATCCATCTGGTCGGCGGTGATGTCGCCGGGCGGCATGCCGGTGGCCTTCAGCGAGACGGTCACGGCGGCGTAGCCGGGCACGCGATGCGCATGCACGTTGCTGCGCAGCCAGCGGGCAAAGCGCGGATGCGCCGCCGCCAGTTCGGGATCCGGGCCGGCCTCGTGCGCCGCCGCGGGATCATGGTCCGGCATGGTGAAGCGGCCCGCCACGCCGGCCACGAAGTCCGCGCTGACCGTGTCCGGGCCGCCGCGGATCCGCTGCCATTGCTCGTCCACCTGTTGCGCGAACACGCCCGGCGTCAGGTCCTTGACCAGGATCTTGATGCGCGCCTTGTACTTGTTGTCGCGCCGGCCGTGCAGGTTGTAGACGCGCAGCGTGGCCTGCAGGTAGGTGAGCAGGTCGGACCAGTGCACGAAGGCGTTGATCAGCTTGCCGACCATGGGCGTGCGGCCCATGCCGCCGCCCACCCACACGCGGAAGCCAAGCTCGCCATCGCGCTCCACGGCCTGCAGGCCGATATCGTGCACGCCCACCGCAGCGCGGTCCGTGGTGGCGCCGCTCACCGCGATCTTGAACTTGCGCGGCAGGAAGGCAAACTCGGGATGCAGCATCGACCACTGGCGGATGATCTCGCACCACACCAGGGGGTTCACGATCTCATCCGGCGCCAGCCCGGCGAAGTGGTCGGTGGTGGTGTTGCGGATGCAATTGCCGCTGGTCTGGATGGCGTGCATCTGCACGGTCGCCAGCTCCGCCAGGATAGCGGGCGCGTCCTCCAGGCGCGGCCAGTTGAACTGCATGTTCTGCCGCGTGCTGAAGTGCCCGTAGCCGCGGTCAAAGCGGCGCGCTATCTCGGCCAGCTTGCGCAGTTGCCGCGACACCAGCATGCCGTAGGGGATCGCCACGCGCAGCATGGGCGCATGCCGCTGGATGTAGAGGCCGTTCTGCAGCCGCAGCACGCGGAACTCGTCCTCGGTGAGCTGGCCGTTGAGAAACCGTTCGGTCTGGCCGCTGAACTGCGCAACGCGCTGGTCGACCAGTTGCTGGTCGACGGTGTCATACACATACATGAAGCACTTCCAGGTGTGCCGTGCGGGGAGGGGGGAGATCGCCCCGCCGGCGAGGGGCTTGTGGGTAGCCTTGAGGCTAGCGCCCCTTGCGCGCGCCGAACAGGAGCAGACGGGGCCCGTTCGGGCCGGAGCAGATGCCTTGCCGGTCGCGAAGCCCTGCGCGTCACCCGGTTTCCAGCGCCACCGTGTTCCGGTCCGGTTTGCCGTGCTGGTTCCTTGTTGTTTCAAATTGGATGATATACGATGTGTATATCAGATATCGTTATGGGTTCATCATGAGTCGCATCCTGGTCGACCTTGCGGAAGACCAGCTCCAGGAGCTGGCAGCCATTGTCGAGGCAGAAAAGCGCCCTCGGGCGGTAGTCATTCGCGAGGCAATTCAAGCGTATATAGCGCAGCGCAAGCCTGGGCTGGCCTCTGACACCTTCGGGCTTTGGAAGCACCGCGAGGTGGATGGCCTTGCGTATCAGGAAAAGCTGCGGGAGGCGTGGTGAACGCGCTCTTTGACACCAACATCCTGATCGACCACTTGAATGGAATCGAAGAGGCCATGATCGAGATGCGCCGCTACGCGTCAAGGGCGATCAGTGTCATCACCTGGATGGAGGTGATGGCCGGCGCAACAGCTGAAGAAGAGCAGACATTGCGCGCGTGGCTCAATGGGTTCCGGCTGATTGCAGTCGATGATGCGGTTTCCTCTCGCGCAGTCCAGATTCGAAACACCGCTCGAATCAAGCTGCCTGACTCGATTATCTGGGCGTCCGCGCAGGCGCATTCCATGCTGCTGGTCACACGCAATACCAAAGTCTTCTCAGCCAGCGAGCCTGGTGTGCGGATTCCCTATCAACTCAAATGAACGAGAGCACTAGAGCGAGAGCACTACCGTCGCCGCCAGCCGTTTTTTTCTCCTCGCAGCCCGGCGCTGCCGTGCCAGTCATCTCCCGGCCAAGCCATCCAGCCGCTCCACGGCCTGCACCGCTGCCGCGCGGGCGGCCGGTGACACCGTGAGCATGATGTGGCCGGTGCCCGGCACCAGCGTGACCGGAATATCCGGGCGGCCCGCATCGGTGAACACCTGTGCAAACCTGGCGGCGACAAACACTTCATCGTCCTGCCCGGCCAATACCGCCGCCGGCTTGTGGATCTCGCGAATGTCGCGCTGGTAGTCCTCATCGGGCTGGAAATTCGTCGCCAGCGCATAGGAATAGGTCGGCGTCAGTTCGGCGCGCGGTGCGTCGTTGATGGCAAAGGCCAGTACCGGCAAGTGGTTGAAGGCGGTAATGCCGATCCGGTTCAGCAGCGTGAGCGCAATCACGCGCGGCACGCCGACCGAGACCCAGCCGCCGGCATCGGGGCGGAACGTGGGCGCGCGGCGGTTCGTATAGGGCGCCATGAACAGGTAGTTGTCGAACAGGGCCTGGCGCGCGCCACCGGCCACGCGCAGCGCAAGGCCGCCGCCCGATGAAAATCCCACCAGCGTCTTCGGGCCGGCGGGCTGAACGGCGCTCACAAAGTCTTCCAGGTCGTCATCGAGCTGCCCGATGTAGGCGATGTCGCCACGCGGGCCGGAGGCCCCGTGGCCGCGCATATCCAGGGCGTAGGCCGTGAAGCCGGCCTGCGCGAAGCTCTGTGCAAGCGGATGCATGCTCTGGCTGTTGGCCGAGGAGCCATGCACCAATACCACGCTGCCCCGGCTGGGCAGGCCGCCGGCGGGGGGATAGCGGCGATAGGTGAGTTGCGCGCCGTCGCGTGCCGCGTAATGGGCGGGGGCCGCCAGCGCAGAGAAATCCACGTCCTTGAACGGATCGCTGATGCTCAGCATCGGCTTTGGCCGGGTCGGGCCACCTGCGGCCAGTGCCGCGGCAAGGGCCACGAGCACCACGGAGAGAATGGCGGAGACGGCGAGCGTGGCGGTTCGGAGTTTCACGGTATTCGCTTTGCGCAAGGGGTGGAATGGTGGAATAGCGGAAGGGACCGCGCTGGCAGGACAGAATCGAAAAGTGCGCTAGTCCAGCCCGGAAGCTAGCACCGAATCCGGCGCCGCGCGACATCCGCTAGTAAAAGGCGTGAATTCTTCCGCGTGCGTCAAGAGTGTTTTCCCATCCCGGCATTTCTTTCCGCCCGGCGGAAGGCTAACGTGCATTGGCGCGTCCGCTGGCGGTGGTTTCTGGCTGCGCAAGGCCACTAGCGCCGGACAAGACACACGACAAGCGGGTAGAGATCCCGATCCTTGCGGAGGAAGACAAAGCCATGCCAACGTCATTTTTATACGTGGCCCAGCCCACGCGCGTGCTGTTTGGCGCGGGCACCCTGAGCCAGGTGGGGCAGGAACTGGAGCGGCTGGGCGCCAGGCGGGCGCTGGTGCTGTGCACGCCCAACCAGGCCGAAGACGCAACGCGGCTGTCCGACGCGCTCGGGCCGTTGTCCGCCGGCATCTATCCTGGCGCGGTGATGCACGTGCCGGTGGAATCCGCCCGCGCGGCGATTGCGCACGCGCAGGACGTGGGCGCGGATTGCATGATCGCCCTTGGCGGCGGGTCGACCACAGGGCTGGGCAAAGCCATCGCGCTGACCTCCGGCCTGCCGATCCTGGCGATTCCCACCACCTACGCCGGGTCCGAGATGACGCCGATCTACGGCCTCACCGACGCCGGCCTGAAGAAAACCGGCCGCGACCCGCGCGTGCTGCCGCGCACCGTGATCTACGATCCCGCGCTGACCGTGGGCCTGCCGGTGGCATTGAGCGTGACCAGCGGCCTGAACGCCATCGCCCACGCCGCCGAGGGGCTGTACGCCGAGGATGCCAACCCGGTGACGTCGCTGATGGCGCAGGAGGGCATCCGGGCGCTGGCCAGCGGCATTCCCCGCGTGTTCGCTGCGCCCACCGACCTGGATGCCCGCGCCGATTGCCTCTACGGCGCATGGCTGTGCGGCACGGTGCTGGGCAGCGTCGGCATGGCGCTGCACCACAAGCTGTGCCATACGCTGGGCGGCAGTTTCAACCTGCCCCATGCCGAGACGCACACGGCGGTGTTGCCGCACGCCATGGCCTATAACGCCTTGGCCGCGCCGGATGCCATGGTACGGATCCGCCGGGCCATGGGCGGCGAGGGCATCTCCGCCGCCGCGGCGCTTTACGACCTGGCCGCCCGCCACGGCGCGGCCACAGCGCTGCGCGATATCGGCATGAAGGCCGAGGACTTGGACCGCGCCGCGGATATCGCCTTGGCCAACCCGTACTGGAATCCGCGCCCGATCGAGCGCGCGCCGATTCGCGAATTGCTGCAGGCCGCCTTTGAAGGCGTGCGCCCCGACTGAGCGGGCCAGCAAACACAAAACACACAACACACACCGCACCGGAGACAAACAATGCAAATCGGCTTTATCGGAATCGGCAAGATGGGCTTGCCCATGGGGCGTCACCTGGCCGCCGCCGGGCACGCTGTCGAAGGCTTCGACCTGTCGCCCGCTGTGCTGGAAGCCGCGCGCCAGGCCGGGCTGAAGACGACCGGCTCGCTCGCGCAGGCAACCGCCGGCAAGGACGTTGTGTTCAGCTCGCTGCCGCACGATGCGGCCTTCGAGGCCGTGGGCGCGCAAGTGGCGGAGCTGGCCGCGCCCGGCACGCTGTATATCGATACCAGCACGGTGTCGCCGCAAGCATCCGCCCGCGTGGCCGCCTTGCTGGCGCAGCGCAATATCCCGTACCTGCGCGTGACGGTATCCGGCAACAACAAGATGGCCGAGGCGGCGCAGCTGACCGCGCTGGTGTCCGGCCCGGCGGCCGCCTATGCAGTGGCCAAGCCGCTGCTGGCCGTGCTCGGGCCGGCCCAGTTCTACCTGGGCGAAGCCGAGCAAGCGCGCCTGATGAAGCTGGTGGTGAACCTGATGATCGGCCTGACCTCCGGCATGCTGGCCGAAGCGCTGGCACTTGGCGCCAAGGGTGGCCTCAAATGGCAGGACATGTGGTCCGTGATCACCGCCAGCGCAGTGGCCGCGCCCATCGTCAAGGCCAAGTCCGCGCAACTGGTGGAGAACGACTACACGCCCACCTTCACCGTGGACCAGATGCTCAAGGACGTGGGTTTGATCCTGGATGCGGGCGCCGACCTGCGCGTGCCGCTGTCGCTTACCGCGCTGCTGGGCCAGATGCTGCAGGGCGCCGCCGCGCAAGGCATGGCCGGCGACGACTACGCCGCGGTGATCAAGTCCGCGCGGCTCGCCGCCGGGCTGCCCAGCGTCAACGGCTAGGCAGGGCGCTTAAGCGCACCGTCACGACGTCCACTTGCGCTCGTAGTCCATGCGCTCGAAGTGCGCCACCAGGTAGTCGATGAACAGGCGCACCTTGGCGGCCAGGTAGCGCCGGCTCTGGAAGGCGATGTTGATGGTGAGCCGGGGCAGGTCCCAGTCGTCCAGCACCGGGATCAGCCGGCCCGCCACGATATCGTCGTAGACGATGTACTTGGGCTGCACCAGGATGCCCAGGCCTTCCAGCGCGGCCGCGCGGATCACCTGTCCGTCGTTGGATTCCAGCTTGCTGCGCACCGTGACCGTCTTCTCCTCTGCATTGCGGGTGAAGGCCAGCTCGTGCGGCCGGTTGGCGTACGAGTAGATCAGCATGTGGTGGCGCAGCAGGTCGTCGACTTCGCGCGGCGTGCCCATGCGGTCCAGGTAGCGCGGCGAGGCGGCCAGGACGCGGCGCGTCTCGGCCAGCCGGCGCACGGTCAGGCCGGAATCCGGCTCGAACTCCCGCGTGCGGATGGCCAGGTCGATGCCACTGTCCATGATGTCGTAGTAGCGGTTGGCCGCAAGGATGTTCACGTCCACCTTGGGATAGAGGCTGGTGAAATCCGGCAGCAGCGGCGCGAGGTGCTTCATGGAAAACGACAGCGATGCGGTGACCGTCAGCGTGCCGCCCGGCTCCAGCACATTGGCGTTGACCGCGGCTTCCGCCTCCTTCATTTCCGTCAGCACGCCCTTGCAGCGCCGGAAAAACTCGTGCCCCACATCGGTCAGGTAAAGACGGCGCGTATTGCGCTCGATCAGCCGCGCCGATAGCCGCTGCTCCAGCGAGGTGAGGTAGCGGCTTGCCGCCGCGTTGGAAATGTCCAGGCTCTCGGCGGCCTTGCTGATGCTGCCCAGCTCCGCGATCTGGACGAAGAGTTCGAATTCGGTCCAACGGTCCATGCCTTGTCTCCCCGTGTGTGCCTTGGTCCGCCGCACGAGCTGTTTTGATTCTCTCGCCTGGCGGAAAGAAGATTTCCTTATCCGTCGTTTTTTTCCATTTGCCGGCAGTATAGAGTTTGTTCCAGCGCCTGTCAGGCATGACAGGATGCCTGCAAAACCCAGAGCGGCGCGCCGGCCACAGGCAGCGCCGCCAGGCAACGGAGACACACCCATGATCCTGGTACGCGGGGCCACTCTGGTCACCATGGAACCCGCCCTCGGCGAGTTCACCGGCGACCTGCTGATCGACGGCGAGCGCATTGCCGCCATCGCACCGCATCTCGAAGCGCACGGCGCCGAGCTGATCGACGCGCGCGGCTTCATCGTCGCTCCAGGCTTTGTCAACGCGCATATGCACACCTGGCAGACCGCGCTGCGCGGCGTTGCCTCGGGCTGGACGCTGACCGAGTATTTCCGGCAGATGCATGCCGGGCTGGCCACGCGCTTCACGCCCGATGACATCGGCATCGCCACGCTCGTCGGTGCCTGGAACCAGCTCGATTGCGGTACCACCACGCTGGTGGACTGGTGCCACAACAACCCCACGCCGGCGCACAGCGACGCCGCGCTGGACGCGCTGGAGCATGCCGGCATCCGCGCCGCGTTCCTGCACGGCTCGCCCAAGCCAGACCCCAAGCCCGGCGCGCTGCCGTTCTGGGAAATGCCGCACCCGCGCAGCGAGGTGGAACGCCTGTCCAGGCGGCTGCAAGGCTCGTCCTTGCTAAGCCTCGGCCTGGCCATCCTCGGCCCGCATTACTCGACGCTGGAAGTCGCGCTGCACGATTTTGCGCTGGCGCGGGAATTTGGCCTGCTGGCCAGCATGCACCAGGGTGGCGGAAGCGCCCGCACGCCGCAGGGGTGGGAGCGGCTGGAGCAGGCCGGGCTGCTTGGCCCCCATATCAACATCGTGCACGGCAACAACCTCACGGATGCGCAGCTGGCGCGCTTCGTCGGGCTGGGCATGAGCTTCTCCGTCACGCCGGAGAACGAACTGACACAGGGCCATGGTTTTCCCATCACCGGCCGGCTGACGCGCCTGGGCGCGGCACCATCGCTCGGCGTGGACCTGGAATCGGGTTTGTCCGGCGAGATGTTCATCGCCGCGCGCATGGCGCTGGGCATCCAGCGCGCGCTGGACCATGCCGAGTACCGCCAGCAGCACGGCGAGATCGCTCCCGCGCACGCGGTGAGCTGCCGCGATGCGCTGGACTGGATCACGCTGGCCGGGGCGCGGATGCTTGGCATGCAAGACCGCATCGGCTCGCTGGCCGTGGGCAAGCAGGCCGACCTGGTGATGATCGACGCCCGCAAGCTCAACATGATGCCGCTGCACGACCCGGTGAGCGCCATCGTGATGCAGGCCAGCCTGGCCAATATCGACAGCGTGTTCGTGGCAGGCAAGGCGCGCAAGCGCCACGGCCGGCTGCTGGTGGACGGGCTGCCGGGCAAGCTTGAAGCGCTGCGCGCGTCGGGCGAACGCCTGGCGGCGGGGCGGTGAGCGCAAGCGATGTCCCGCAGGCAAAAGGAAGGGCGATGGCAGCGGCGAACACGGCCACTTCGAGTGACCGCCCGCCCTCTCCCCCGGCCCCTCTCCCACAAGTGGGAGAGGGGAGCCAACCGATGGCAAGATCAACCAACTGTGGTAGCCGTGTTTCCCGCCCGAAGGGGCGGGAAACACCCAAGCGCGATGCGAAGCGAG